>DAIQPL010000054.1:0-17411 GCA_036787395.1 Flavisolibacter sp.
ATAGTACTCATAAAAAACATATCGGGTGGGTAGTGGGTTGGATTGAGGAAAATAAACATCCTTATTTTTTCGTTCTCAATATTGAATCTCCAAACAAAGATTTTGACATGCCTGCAATAAGAATGAAAATTTTAAAGGATATTTTGGCGAAACTCGGATTTATGCAGGGAAGAAAATAGGAAAGGCCTTAAGGCAGCTTGTTGTTAAGGCCTTGTCATTGTACTTTAGCATATTCTTTGCCCTAAAACGAAAAACCAAGTCTTGAACTTTCAATATCAATATCCGCAAGCATTTTATCTATTTGTACTGATCCCGTGTTTCCTGGTGCTGTTTTTTTTATATCAATCCTGGAAAAAAAGAAGCGTAAAAAAACTGGGAGATGTAAAGCTGGTAAAAAACTTATATAAAAATCATTCTTCAGCAAAATCTAACATTAAGTTTTGTTTAGTTGCCATTGCTTTTGCCGGTGGTTGCCTCGCATTGGCTAATCCGCGCAAACCCGATGAATCGTCGGCAGAAGCCAGGAAAGGAATTGACCTGGTAATTGCTTTAGATATTAGCAATAGCATGCTGGCCACTGATATTGCACCTAACCGGCTTGCAAGAGCCAAACAGTTTATTTCAAAGCTCATCGATAATTTAAAGAATGACAGGATTGGTTTAGTTGAATTTGCAGGTAATGGTTATTTGCAAATGCCTTTGACATTTGACCAATCGGCGGCAAGGTTATATGTTTCTACGGCAAATCCCAATGCCATCAGCGCCCAGGGTACCAGCATCAGTGATGCATTAAAAAAGGCAGATGTGGCTTTCGGCGATGAAACAGAAAGGTTCAGATCAGTGGTTTTAATAACGGACGGAGAAACCCATGATGAAGACGCCCTGGAAAAAGCAAAAGAATTAGCAGGAAAAGGAGTGATGATTAACACCGTTGGAATTGGTTCTCCCGAGGGCTCCACTATAATGGACACAACTACGGGTAAACCTAAAACCGATGAAACGGGACAGGTAGTAGTATCGAGGCTGAACGAACAGATATTGCAGCAAATAGCCGCTACTACCAACGGCACTTATATTCATCTGCAAAGTGCAGAGGCAGCCGTAAAAGCTGTAATGGGACAATATGCCCAAATAGAAAAAAAAGCCTTAGGTGATACTTCTTTATATACCTACGAAACGTTTTACACCTGGGTGGTTATCCCTATGCTAGCGCTGCTATTAATTGAACTGTTTATTTCTGACCGTAAAAAGCTTAAGTCATGAAGAACAGCTTGCTTTTGCCTTTGCTATTTTGCTCACTGTTTATACAGGCGCAGAACGCTGACAGTTATGTTAGTAAAGGCAATCAATATTACAAACAAACCCAGTTTGACCTGGCTGAAGCCGAATACCGCAAAGCCCTTCAAAAAGATCCCGGAAATGCTATAGCTCAATATAATCTTGGTAATGCCTTACAAAAGCAAAAAGAATATGACGAATCTGTAAAAGTGTTGGAAAAACTTTATACCTCTGCTACCAACAATAACCTAAAATCAGCTTCAGCTTATAACCAGGGGGTGGCACATACCAAACAAAAAGCCCTTGAAGCCAGTATTGAATCTTACAAAAAGGCCTTACGTCTTAATCCTGACGATAAAGACGCAAGAGAGAACTTACAAAAAGCTTTATCAGAACTAAAGAAAAAACAAGAAGACGAACAAAAGCAACAGCAAAAATCGCAATCTAATATGAGCCAGAGAGAAGCTGAACAAAAATTGAAACTTCTCCAGGAAAAAGAAAAGCAGTTACAACAGCGGCTTCAAAATCAAACCAAACAGAAAGGTGGAGGGCAATCAAAAGATTGGTAAACCCGTCCATAAAGCGGCGTTAAATACATTCGCTGGTTTAATTATCTCTCCGCATACCGGTGGTTACATGAGAGAGGAACGATACTTTTGTACAACCAAATTCCATTAGTGGATACCTATGCAGTTTTATTCCGAAAGTCTTACAAAATATGAGCGCCTTGCAACCAGGGAAGTCAAAATTGGTGATTTATCAATAGGCAACTTCCATCCTGTTCGTGTGCAAACAATGACAACTACCGATACAATGGATACAGTTGCTACTGTAGAACAAACCATTCGTTGTATTGAAGCAGGTGCTGAACTGGTGCGTATAACCGCTCCTTCAAAAAAAGAAGCTGAAAATCTGTTCAATATCAAGACTGAATTACGTAAAAAAGGATATACTACACCTTTGGTGGCTGATATTCATTTTACACCAAATGCGGCGGAGATTGCTGCCCGTATTGTAGAAAAAGTTCGCGTAAACCCGGGTAATTATGTCGATAAGAAAAAATTTGAACTCATTGAATACACCGATGCTGATTATGCCGAGGAAATTGAAAGGATTAGAGACCGGTTTACCCCTCTTGTAAGCATTTGTAAAGAATATGGAACGGCCATGCGTATTGGAACCAATCATGGTTCATTGAGCGATCGGATCATGAGCCGCTATGGTGATACCCCTATGGGAATGGTAGAAAGCGCAATGGAATTTTTGCGGATTGCGAGGAATGAAAGTTATCACAATATTGTACTGAGCATGAAGAGCAGTAATCCGCAAGTAATGGTACAAGCTTATCGCCTGCTGGTTAAAACTATGTTTGACGAATTTGGCGAATGCTATCCTTTGCATCTTGGAGTAACTGAAGCCGGCGATGGTGAGGATGGCAGGATTAAAAGTGCTGTTGGTATTGGTACCTTGTTGGAAGATGGGTTGGGAGATACCATCCGTGTGTCTTTAACTGAAGATCCAGAGTTGGAAGTTCCGGTATGTAAAGATCTGGTGAAGAGATATGAGGACAGGAGATCAGGTATCAATAATCGCCCTTTAACAATACCGGTGATTGAAAAACTTTCTTATACCCCCTTTGCATATATGCGCAGGGAGACATTTGCCGTCAACAATATAGGCGACCACCACGTACCTGTGGTGATTGCTGATCTGAGCAAGCTGCAAACCATTACTCACCAGGACTTACAAGGTGTCGGGTATACTTATGATGATACAACAGATAAATGGAATATTGCTGACACAGCTGCCGATTATGTTTTTACAGGACATAATATTTTAGATTTTACTTTGCCGGGAACATTGAAAGTTATTGTATATCCTGCTGCCTGGTTATTGGCAGAGGACAAAACAAAGTACTTCCCCATTTTTGATGACACGGGTTATGTAAAGGCGGATTTTAGAAGTAATGAACTCAATTTTTTAATGGTTGATTGCTTTAATGATGAAACATCTTTATTCGGTGCTGGCTTTTTAGGGGAAATAGCAAATGATCCTACAGTCGTACTATGTTTGAGCAGTCTCAATCTTTATTCTATGCCTGCCCTCAGGCGCATGTTTGTTGAACTGATGGATAAGAATATCAAAAACCCTGTTATTCTTATTGTTGATAGCAACTGGCAAACTGCTGATCAACATTTAATTCATTTTGCAACAGAGGCAGGAGCTTTGTTGCTTGATGGAATGGGCGATGGGGTTTGTTTTGGAATGACATCAGCAAGTTATAATGCCCAGGCATTAACTTTCACTAATGTAAGTGGAAGAAGCTATCAGCAATCCCAATCTGTCGAACAATTTATTAATAATACAGCCTTCAGCATTTTGCAAGCCACCAGGACACGCATATCAAAAACAGAATACATTAGTTGCCCTTCGTGTGGCAGAACGTTGTTTGATCTACAGGAAACAACTGCCAGGATACGGTCAGTTACTCATCATTTGAAAGGTGTGAAAATTGCCATTATGGGCTGCATCGTAAACGGTCCAGGTGAAATGGCTGATGCTGACTTTGGATACGTAGGGAGCGGGCCGGGAAAAATAACTTTGTACAGAGGTAAGGAAATAGTGAAAAGAAATGTACCTAGCGAAATTGCTGTGGAAGAACTAGTCAACCTTTTAAAAGAAAATAGCGTCTGGATAGAACCGCAACTGGTTTTACATAAAATCTAAACTAAACTTTTATGAAGAAAATTGTCTCTCTGTTTATTTTTTTAGCGGCTTTTACGCTTACTGGTTGTATTGATACAATTGAAGAATTGACCATACGCCCCGACGGAACAGGAATTTATAATAGTACAATGGATATGGGTGGTATGTTTGACATGATAGAAATGATGGCAGCCATGGATACATCAGCAAACAGCCAGTTAAAAAAATTGTCAGATAAAGATATGGATAGTGTAATCAGTATGCGTTCCTTCACCGATACTGCTTCTAACCTGACTGACGATCAAAAAAAATTGTTTCAGGATGCTAAAATGAGAATTACAATGAAGCAAAAGGATAAGGTATTCAAAATGGGTATGACCTATCCTTTCAAAAAGCTGGAAGACGTTCAAAAAATCATAGAGTTAAATAACGGAGGTAAAGGTGTTGGAATGTTTGGTAAAGGCGCAAAGGAGAATATGCTTGGTGAGATGGATGATAAAGCTGGATTTCCTTCCCTTGGAAATTATTACGACATGACTATCAGGAATGGCCTAATTGAGAGGAAAATAAATGAAGAAAAACTAGCTGCTTTAAAGAATGATGATAAACTTAAAGAAATGAAAAGCGCTGGAGATATGATGGGCTCTGTTACCTTTAATACAGTGATCAATTTACCAAAACCAGCTTCTAAAGTAGAAGGAGAAAAAGTAAAGCTTTCCGCGGACAAAAAAACAGTCACCATTAAATCTTCTTTAATGGATCTTTTTGAAACTCCGAAATCCCTTGCTTTCAAAATTGAATATTAAAACGGTTCCTATATTTTTTTAAGGGAGTTGTACTGAGCAACTCCCTTTATTTTGCCATAATTTGCAGCCATGCAAACCGATTTTTTGGTAATAGGCTCAGGTATTGCCGGTTTAACCTATGCATTGAAAATTGCACAACATTTTCCAGAAAGGCAAGTCACTATTATTACAAAAGCTGCTGCAGACGAAACCAATACAAAATATGCACAAGGCGGTGTTGCCGTAGTAAATGACCTGGAGAATGATAGTTTTGAAAAACATATTGAAGATACCTTGATTGCCGGTGATGGATTATGCAATAAAGAAGTTGTTGAAATTGTGGTGAAAGAAGGCCCGGCAAGGGTACAGGAAATAATCAACTGGGGAGCACAATTTGATAAAGATGCAGAAGGTGATTTTAAACTAGGTCTTGAGGGAGGCCATTCCGAGTTTCGAATTCTACATCATAAAGACGTAACAGGAAAAGAAATGGAGCGGGCTTTATTAACGGCCGTTGATAAAACAGCTAACATAAATTTTGTAAAGCACTGCTTTGTGATTGATATTATTACCCAGCACCACATGGGTTATCTTGTTACTAAATCCACTCCTGATATTTGTTGTTACGGTGTATATGTGCTGAATGCGCAAAATAACCGAATAGAAAAGGTACTTTCAAAAATAACCTTACTGGCAACTGGCGGTAATGGGCAGGTTTACCGCACTACCACTAATCCTTCTATTGCAACAGGCGATGGAGTAGCAATGGTATACAGGGCTAAGGGAAAGATTGAGAATATGGAATTTATACAGTTTCATCCAACTGCTTTGTATGAACCCGGTAAAAGAGGCCAGGCTTTTTTAATAACGGAAGCTGTTCGGGGCGATGGAGGCATATTGCGTAATATCACCGGAGAAGCTTTTATGGAACGATATGATGCCCGTAAGGACCTTGCGCCCCGTGATATTGTTGCCCGCGCTATAGATAATGAAATGAAAATTACAGGTACGGAACACGTGTTCCTTGATTGCCGGCATATGGATATAGAAAAGTTTAAGGAACATTTTCCAAACATTTATGAAAAATGTTTATCTGTGGGGATTGACGTTTCAAATAGCATGATACCTGTAGCGCCGGCTGCTCATTATAGTTGTGGTGGTATTAAAACAGATGAATGGGGTAAAAGCTCTATTCAAAATTTATACGCTTGTGGTGAGTGTTCCAGCACGGGTTTACATGGAGCAAATCGACTGGCAAGTAATTCTCTGTTGGAAGCCATGGTATTTGCACATCGTTGTTATGAAAGCAGTTCCACTGCTATTGAACAAATAAAAGACCTGCCAGCTATACCTGACTGGAATGCTGAGGGCACATCGGAACCAAAGGAAATGATACTTATCACGCAAAGTTTAAAAGAACTGCAGCAGGTAATGAGTGATTATGTAGGTATTGTTCGAAATAACGTTCGTTTGCAAAGAGCAATGAAAAGGATCGATCTATTGTTTGATGAAACGGAAGGTTTATACCAAACAACAAATGTATCACCCCAGTTACTAGAATTGCGCAACATGATTTCGGTAGGATACCTCATAACAAAAGGTGCCAGCTTCAGGAAAGAGAGCAGAGGGTTACATTTCAATACGGATTATCCATTCAAATCAGACCTTGTTCAAAATATTGTTTTATAATAGTGTTAAGCGAAAACGAGATAAAAGAGAATTTGCTCTTCCAATTTATTTCTCTTTCCTCTTCTCTTAGCTTTCTATCTTTGGCCTTTTATGTATTATATCGTCTATGGATTGTTGTACTTGCTCTCTCTTTTTCCTTTGAGAGTTTTGTACTTATTCTCTGATTTTTTTTATTTTATTATTTATTATGTGGGAGGATATAGAAAGGAAGTGGTCATGAAAAATTTGGCCATTGCTTTTCCGCAGCGAACAGAAATCGAAAGAAAGATCATTGCGAAAAAGTTTTACAGGAACTTTACCGATTTTTTTGTTGAAACTATAAAACTGTTTAGCGCAGGAGATGCTTTTTTAAATAAACGTTTTGTAGCAGACTACTCTGCTTTTGAAAAAGTCAAAGCGCAGGAAAGGAAATGCCAGGTTCATTTGGGCCATAACTTTAATTGGGAACTGGGTTACCTTGCTGCTGTGCCTAAAATCCCATTTAAAGCTTTGGGCGTTTACATGCCTCTGAGCAATAAAACGTTTGAACGAATCTTTAGAAAGTTGAGGACCAAAAGAGGTGGATATCTATTACCTGCTACAGATATACGAAATGCCATTTTTCCATTTCGTCATGAGATATATACCTTGTTATTAGTTGCAGATCAAAGTCCGCCAATACCTCAAAACGGTATATGGGTTAATTTTTTCGGGAAGCCTACTCCGTTTGTAAGAGGGCCGGAAAATGGTGCAAGAGCAGGCAACCTTGCTGTTATCTTTTGCCATGTAACTAAATTAAAAAGAGGTTACTACCGGGGTCATTTTACACTGGCAGAAGAAAATCCTGCTGCTTTGGAAAAAGGAGAACTTACAAAAAGGTATGCCCGCTTTCTGGAAGAAAAAATGAATGAACAACCAGAGGTATGGTTATGGACTCATAAAAGATGGAAGTGGGATTGGAAAGAAGAATACGGGCCGGTGTATTAAATAAAAAACCCACTCTCAGAATGGGTTTCGAAAATCTAATAAGAAATTTTTCTGTGGCAGAATTATTTGAATTCTTGTCAAAGTATACTTCACTTAATTCAACACGCTTTTTTCTTTCTCTGTCTTAATTTTCCCCTGCTCTTTTATTTTATTCCATCCCCCCAAAACATTTCTCAGGTTATGAAAACCCTGGCGTTTTAAAAGCGAAGAAGCAATCATACTTCTGTAGCCTCCCTGGCAATGCACATAAATATTTTGTTCTTCTTCCAATGTGGCCATATTTAGGGGATCAATAAGGTCATTTAAAGGAATGTTCACTGCATCTTTAACATGCCCGTCTGCAAACTCGGTCGGTTTCCTTACATCCAATACCACAAGGTTCTCATCAAAAGGAATATCCATTGCCAGTTCATCTGCTTCTACATCAATGATCATATCAATTTGCTCACCGTTATCTTTCCAGGAATTAAATCCACCTTCAACATAGCCAATAACTTTACTGAAGCCTACCCTTGCCAGGCGAATAATGGTTTCTTTTTCCTTTCCCGGCTCACTAACCAGGATGATTGATTTATCAAACGGTAATAGGCTGCCTGCCCATTCGGCAAAACGTCCTTCCAGTCCAATGAATACAGACCCTGGAATAAAGCCCAATGTAAATATTTCAGCAGGGCGTGTATCCAAAAGCAAAGCATCTTCACTAATGGCTTTTTTTACTTCATTGATTGACAAAGGTTTTAGTGCCTGCTCTATTACTGATTCAAGACTGTCGTAACCTTCCTTATTGATTTTGGCATTGATTGGAAAATATTGAGGAGGTGTATCTAATCCATCGGTAACCGCTTTTATAAATTCTTCCTTATTCTTTGCCTTTAAAGCATAATTGGTTTGTTTCTCTTCACCGATGGTACTATATGTTTCGGGACCTAAGTTTTTACCACAAGAGCTACCAGGGCCATGTGCCGGATAAACAATTACATCATCTGCTAAGGGAATAATCTTTTTCTGAATGCTTTCATACATCATCCCGGCAAGATCTTCCATTGTTAGCTCAGCCCCTTTTTGAGCAAGGTCCGGGCGGCCTACATCACCAACAAATAATGTATCACCTGTAAACACACAATGATCTTCACCATTTTCATCTTTTAGTAAATAACAGGAAGACTCTAATGTATGACCCGGAGTATGCAAAACCTCGACCCTGATATTTCCAATATTGAACTTTTCACCATCCTTTGCCACATGTACATCAAATTTTGTTTGTGTGTCGGGGCCATAAATTATAGAGGCTCCCGTAGCTTTTGCAAGGTCCAAATGGCCACTAACAAAATCAGCATGAAAATGTGTTTCGAAAATATACCTGATGCTTGCTTTTCTTTCAGCAGCTAATTGTAAATAAACATCAATATCGCGGAGGGGATCTACTACTGCAGCTTCACCATTGCTTTCAATATAATAAGCCGCCTCACTAATACAGCCTGTGTAGAGTTGTTGGATGAACATAAAAAAATTCCTTTGACTGCAAAAATAATCTATTTGCTACCAAAGGAATTTGAAGAAATTCAGTCGCTTATTTTAACAGATCATGTACAATACTATGTACTTGATCCAATCTACTGTAGTTCACAGAATAAAAAATGAATTTACCATCGCGAAGTGTGTTCACATAACCTGCTTTACGTAAAATAGCCAGGTGTTGAGATGCAACAGATTGCTCCAATCTTAGTTTTACATAAATCTCCGTAACGGTCATTTTTCCATTCTGATGAATCAGTTTTAAAATTTGCTGACGAAGCTTGTGATTAACAGCCCGCAAAATAAGCGCTGCCTTCTTTAGCTGGATCACATCGATCTTAAGCTCCGATGAAGGAGCTACAGCAGTTTCAAAAATTTCATTGTTTATTGACATTACTCTCTAGTTCAGTTATCACAAAAATATAAATACCTAACGCTAATGCAAATCAAATTGGTATAAATCAATAATTTTTGTCACGAAGGTTTAACAGAGTTTAGGTAAAAATCCTTACCATAAAACGGTTCCGTATAGGCCAGATCCATAGATGACCTTTGCTGCAACTTGTTGAAGGCCAGTGCTACCATGTGTTTTGCGTTAGCCTCAATCGTTCTGAATTGGGCACTTTCATTTGGTGGCAAAATATCTTTGAATTTATCACTTCCGTTCCCAAAAAAGGTTACAGAGTGCTGATTAACGACCTCCTGGAAAGATTTTTCATTTAAAATAATGTTAGTTGGAGGCAGGATTGTCTTTAGGTTGTGATCAAAAATGGCTGTGAATACCTCCATTCTTCTTGCATCGATCATAGGACACAATAGGGTCGTAGACTCGCTTTGAGCTGCAACAGCCATCATTTCTAAAGTGCCGATGGCTATCAAAGGCTTTTTTAGGGCATAGCATAATCCTTTAGCTGTGGCCATGCCTACCCTAAGGCCTGTATAAGATCCGGGTCCTGCGCTCACTGCTATAGCATCTAATTGCTCAAGACTACTGCCTGTTTCCTGAAATATTTTTTTAATAGCTAAATGAAGCCAGGCAGCATGATCTTTTTGCGAAGGATTGATGAGTAGGTTCAGCGGTTTATCATCATTTGCCAGGCAAACCGAAGCAGATACTACAGCTGTGTCAATGTTCAAAATATAACTCACTGCAGCAAGTTACCTATTGAAGGAATCATTTAAGAAGTTTATATCTCTTAGCGCCCTATCTCACAGGTGGTCTTGCATCATCGCTGGTTGTGCGAATAAGGCTTATACCTGTGAAAAAGAAAATGCCTCCTAATAGGCCGTATACAATCAAAGCCTTGATCTGACGTTCCGCTCCACCGGCTTTCATGAAAATGGTTGCAAAGTAAATTAGTCCTGCAATTCCCAGCACTGTAAGTATAACACCGAAAGTTCTTTTGAGATTCATAGCTCATATTTCAGGTACATGTGCAAAAAAATTGCCAAGACTATTTAGGCTGTCCTGGCAATAATTCAATTAAAGGCGTGCTATTGATCAGTTTTTCAAATATCCTACTATATCTGCAGTAGCAAGTTTTAATCCTAACTGCTGATTTTCGGTAAGAGGTATAAGAATAGCGGGAGAGTTGTTACTAAGAGTTGTTTTGGCAAAGATTCCCTTTAGAGGCCCGGAAGTAAAGAATACTCTTTGAGCCGTTGCACTAAATCTATATTCACCAGCTTCATTAGTAGAGCTTATTTTATAATGTCCTTCATCAATCAGAACAATATCTCCTTTGTCCCACTTGCCATAGTTTTTAATGGAGGTTTCATATTTACCCGCTGGTAACGTATTGACATTCTGGGCTTTTCCACAAAAGAAGGCAAATGAAAAAAGACTAAAAAGTAAAAATAATTTCATAGGTGATCGTTTATGTTCTTCACTTAACAAGGTACAAATTAAGGACCGCAATACAATAGTAACCTAACGATCAGGAGAGTGGAAAATCTACGTTTTAAACTAAGCTCTATTCCACTTTTTTATAAAGTGTGAATAAAATTTTGCGATCTTCTTCGGTTAAAAGAAGGCTACTGTCTATTTGCTCAAATTTCCTCTTGAAGGTTTGGATAACCGCAACAGAGTCTTTAATATCATAGCCAATAATTTTCAAGGCTTGAAGGTTATTAAAATCCTGTGGAATACTAACTCCGGTAGTGTCGCTCCACCAAAGTCCATAGCCGCTATCTGCTAACTTTTTCCATGGAAAATTTACATTGGGATCATTTTTCCGCGTTGGGGCAATATCAGCGTGCCCAATAAAATTAGCGGTTGGAATACTATAAGCTTTTTTCAATGAAGCAAGCAGGTTTAGCAAGCTATTGATCTGTTGATCTGTAAATATTTCAAAACCATTGTTGTCAATTTCAATACCTATAGAAGAAGAGTTTATATCAGTGGCATTTCCCCACCTGGCAACCCCTCCATGCCACGCACGCAGATAATCATTTAGCATATGATGGACGGTGCCATCCTTGCAAATAACATAATGAGCACTTACCTGTGTCCTGGGCAATGTAAATGTTCGCAGGGTTGCCTCACAACTGTTCTGAGCAGTATGGTGAATGATAACAAAGTTGGGTTTGCGTAAATTGAAATTGGTTGTACCTACCCATGCTCCTGTTGCTGTAGAATCCTTCAGTGGAGCTTGTTTAATAATGTTGGCGAATTCCTTTGCTTGTTTTTTATATGATTTATTAGTAGCGCCGTAAGGTCCGCTGTTACAGTTTAAATAAAAGATGGATGAGGCCACTAAAAATAGATACGTAGTTCTTAAACGATTCATGATTTTTTGTTGGAGTTGAAAGTACAGAAGTTTTAGTTTCTTAAACACCATTGGGTGGTTTGGTTTTTGCGCACTAAAGATGTCAACCTGATTATAAAATCAAATTAATATTATGGCAAGAGATGTTCAGGGTAAGAAAGTAGCTATTCTTACTGAAAACGGGTTTGAAGAAGTAGAATTAACTAGTCCCATGAACGCTTTAGAACAGGCAGGGGCAATTGTGCATGTAATTTCTCCGCAGAAGGACAAAGTAAAAGCCTGGGACCATGATCATTGGAGTATTGAGCTGCCAGTGGACAAAAACCTTGACGATGCTAACCCTGAAGACTATGATATGTTGCTGCTTCCAGGCGGTGTATTAAATCCAGATAGTTTGCGCCAGAATAAGAAAGCAGTGTCCTTTGCTCAACATTTTTTGGAACAGGGTAAACCATTGGCAGCTATTTGTCATGGCCCGCAAACATTGATTGAAACAGGTATGTTAGATGGCAGGAACATGACATCGTATGCTTCTGTGAAAACGGACCTGGTAAATGCTGGTGTTAATTGGGAAGATAAAGAAGTTATTGTTGATAACGGATTAGTAACAAGCAGAAGCCCTAAAGACCTTGAAGCTTTCAATACGAAAATGATTGAAGAACTGGGCGAAGGAAAACATGCTACTACGGGACAGTTTACACATCATGACAAAAATTTTTAAAAACAAAGCCTCCTTATCGGAGGCTTTTTATTAACAACTAGACCACCAACGAAAAAAGTTTAATCAAATAAAGTCAACGGTGTGGGCAAGTTGAATTGCTGATCAATGACATTCCCATATATATTTTTAAAGAAGAATAAGTTTCTCCATTTTAATCAAGCATAAGTTGTTTTCTGCTTTCTTTTTTATCTGCTTCCGCATCAGGATGAGCAATTGCAAATATTCCCACAATCTTCATCGGTTTTCAAAGCTGTTCCAACCCCTGATAAATTCATAACCACATTTTTTGTATTCGTTTGATAATATTTTTAGTATAAATTTACTAATATTTTTAGTTTAAATCACTGTCATGGACAATATTTTTTATTCAGCCGATTATAAAGGATCAAAGAACTATACACAATGGGATGTACCCACAGCCAACGCTACAGGGTTTGGTGCTGCCGCAGATGATTATGCAGAAAGAGGAATTGATTTGAATGAGCAGCTCATAAAAAATAAGCCAGCTACTTTTTTTATGCGGGTGAATAGTGATGCTATGACCGGGGCGGGTATTTATAAAGGTGATGTAGTGATTGTAGATCGTTCATTGGATCCAAAGAATGGAAAAATTATAATTGCTGTAGTGGATGGTGAAATGCTGATCCGTAAGCTGGAAATAAATAATGGTAAAAAGCGTTTGATAGCGGTAACAAACAAGCTTTCTGCCATAGATGTGGATGATTCAAAATTTTCTAGTTGGGGAGTGGTTACCTATGTAATTCATAGTGTATGAAAGCGATAGTCGACTGTAACAGTTTTTATTGTTCCTGCGAAAGACTTTTTAAGCCTCACCTGGACAAGAAACCAGTAGTGGTATTGAGTAATAATGATGGTTGTATCATTTCCAGAACTGATGAAGCCAAAGCGTTAGGTGTAGGTATGGCCGGCCCTTATTTTAAGGCAAAACATATTATTGAACAGAACGATGTGTCGGTATTCTCTTCCAACTACAGCCTCTATGGAGATCTGAGTTGGAGAGTAATGAAAACATTGAAAGAAATGGTTGGCGATGAAAACGTAGAGGTCTATTCAGTAGATGAAGCTTTTTTAAACCTGGAATCATTTACAAATAGTGATCTCGATTGCTTTGCAATGGATATAAGGAAAACAGTGGAACAGTGGACCGGCATTAAAGTATCTGTTGGTATCGCTCCAACAAAGACCTTGGCCAAGCTTGCTAATTATATTGCCAAGAAGTATAAAACATCCACCAACTGTGTGACTGTTTTGGACACACAGGAAAAAATAGTTACTGCCTTAAAACAAACCACAATAGAAAATTTGTGGGGTGTAGGAAGGCAGTATGCGGATAAGCTTAGACAACTTGGTATTGCCACAGCCTGGGATTTGTTCAATATGTCAGAAGAATGGGTTCGAATGCATGTAGGAGGAGTAGTAGGGGTACGGTTAGTCAAGGAATTACACGGGGAAAGCGCCATCCTTATGGAAAGGGAATTGACAAATAAAAAAATGATTGCCACAACAAGAATGTTTGGAACGCCTGTTACAAATCTAAACGACATCAAAGAAGCCGTTGCTACCTATACTTCCCGTGCCGCTGAAAAGTTACGCCGGCAGCAAAGTGCAGCCAGCGTAATCAACGTTTTTGTAGTACCAAAAGAAGAGTCCAGGACCTCGCATTTTCGCCATGGTCCAACTGTTGGTACTCATACTATTTTGTCCGTACCCACTGTGTTAACACAAGACCTTATTAAGCCTGCACTGAAAATGACAGAACATATTTTTGAAGAAGGCAGGTCTTACAAAAAAGCCGGTGTTATTTTAAGCGGCCTGGTTCCTGACAGTTCCATCCAGGCAAATCTATTTGCCCCACCATCTAAAAATGTTGGTCGTTTCTTAATGGAAATGATGGACAATATCAATTTCAGCATGCGCGACGATGTGGTGAAGTTTGCTTCCTCCGGAACTAAACGTAACTGGAAAATGTGGCAAGAATTTCAATCACCCCGCTATACTACACGTTGGGAAGAACTCTATGAGTTAGGTTGATTATTGATGGCTTGTCATTTGTATACTACTTCCCAAAAAATATGCCCGAAGGCCCCTCCCTTGTGATTGCTAAAGAAGAAATGATCTTGTTTAAAGGTGAAAAAGTAATGGCAGTAGCTGGTAATTCAAAGATCGAGAAAGATCGAATGCTTAATAAAAACCTTGCAGATATCAAAACCTGGGGTAAGCATCTTTTGCTGTGTTTTGGTGACTTCACCATTCGTATTCATTTTCTCATGTTCGGAACTTACCGGGTCAATACTACTAAAGAAGCTGCACCAAGGTTGCACCTGAAATTTTCAAATGGAGAATTAAATTTTTATACCTGCGCCGTTAAAGTAATCGAAGAGCCGTTGGACGAAATCTATGATTGGAAGGCTGATGTGTTGAGTGAGGTGTGGGACCCGAAGGCTGCAAAGAAAAAACTAAAAGCTTTTCCGGATATGCTGGTTACTGATGCACTTCTAGACCAAACTATTTTTTCAGGCGTTGGTAATATCATTAAAAATGAAGTGCTCTATCGAATTAAAGTGCATCCAAAAACCAAGGTCGGAGACCTGCCCACAAAAAAGTTGACAGAACTAATCAAAGAAGCCCGTGTTTATAGTTTCGATTTCCTGAAATGGAAAAAAGAATACACCCTTCGTAAGCATTGGCTGGCACATACCAAAAAAACCTGCGAACGGGATGGTGATAAGATTATTAAAGAATATCTGGGTAAAACACAGCGCCGTACTTTCTTTTGTAATACATGCCAGGTATTGTATGATTAATCGGAGCTTAGCTTTTGTAATACTATAATTCGTCCCTTGTTGCTGTGGCGCAGTAGGCGCCATCACTCACTTCAAGGTTCAGTAACTATTGGAGCAATATGTACACAGAGAACCGCTGAGTTTTTACTACCACGGAATCTCTAAACCTTCCCTTTACTTTCATCGCAACGAGAGGATTTGGAATAAACGATTAAATAAGATCTCGACAATGAAAAGCTAAGCTTGGCTTTGGTTAAACGTTTTTATCAGAGGGCCACACCCATAACAGAATGAGCACATCCTTTTTGGAAAACTGAGTTCGCAGAAATAGGCTATGTTGATATACAAACACCTGGATCATCAACTTCATCAATTTGGTGTGTAATGGTTCGCTTTTTGTACCGGTAATTAAAATTTTGATTATGAGTGAAAGAAAAGAAAACGCATCTGTAAATCATCAAAATCATCCACACCAGGAAGGGCAGCAAAATAATACACCCTCTATACACGAGTTTGATGGACAGCGCAGAAGTAACAATCACAACCAACCAATGAGCAATATGATGCAGGAATCAGAGGAGCAAAAAAGAGGTAAGGCTCATGGGCAGAAAGACGAAGGTTCCATACAACAGGATGAAAGGCTGCCTTAATATTTACATAGGAAGCCACTGTAAATTGCAGTGGCTTTTTGTATGTATTTGCAGTTGCTATTAAGTTATGTTTTTTGTCATTTTTTACCTTTGTTTCTTAACAGTTTTCTCGCTCCTTAACTACCCTAATTGGGTATCTTTAACTGATGAAGCGTAGTGGTTTTGCAGACCTTCCCTTACACAATGGTTATGTCCCTCAATGGTTGTATGAACGTATGGCGAAACTGGGTTTTGCTATTACGGAATCGATTATCACAGAATATGGGAAGAAAGAATTTTTAAGCCGCATGAGTGATCCTTTCTGGTTTCAAAGTTTTGGAGCTGTGATGGGTATGGACTGGCATTCGTCTGGTATTACCACTTCTATAATGGGTGCTTTAAAAAGAGCTATCAATCCTCATTCAAAAGATTTGGGTATTTATATCTGCGGCGGCAAAGGCAAGCTTTCGAAAGATGCACCAAAGGAGCTGTTATTAGTAGGTGAGCAAACAGGTTTAAATGGCAATGAGCTGGTGCGGTTTAGTAAACTCAGTGCGAAGGTTGACAATACCGCGGTGCAGGATGGCTTTCAATTATACATTCACAATTTTATTGTCAGTAATGAAGGCGATTGGTCGGTAGTGCAACAAGGTATGCGGGAAGGGGACGCAATGGCGCGCCGATACCACTGGCATTCGCAGCATGTACAGTCATTTGTAGAGGAGCCACACACGGCGGTCTGTGGTACCAACCAGGGCCAGATCCTAAACCTTACAGCATCAGAGGCCAATATTACAAGGCAGGCTATGCTGAGCATAACACAGGAAAAACCCCAATTGATGATGCAGGAAATTCAACATCTTGTAATGCCCAATCATCATGATGTACGCACGAGGGATGTTAACCTCAAAAGATTAGGCTCTGTACTTTGGTTAGCGCATAATACACAACCAAAGGACTTTGAAGAACTCTTATTGTTAGAAGGTGTTGGTCCAAGAACAGTGCAATCATTAGCCCTGGTAAGTGAAGTGATTCATGGTACGCCATCCAGGTTTAAAGATCCTGCACGGTTTTCGTTTGCACATGGTGGCAAAGATGGCCATCCTTTTCCTGTGCCCACAAAAACTTATGATGAGGTGATTAGTACTTTACAGAAAGCGGTCTATAAGGCAAAGATTGGCCAAAGAGATAAAACCGAGGCTTTAAAAAGACTTCACGAAATTGCCGCCAAAGCAGAAAAAGATTTTATTCCAACCGATAAGCTGCAACGGTTAATTCAAAAGGAAGTAGAAGAGAGCTGGCAATACGGTGGTAAAACTATTTTTGGTGATGCAAAGCCTCCAAAGAGGTCTAAAGGTGTGCAATTGCGGCTGTTCTAAATAAAAAAAGCCATCATCATGATGGCTTTTGCTTATTAAGGTTTTGTGCCTTGCGGTTTCTCCAGCAACTGGAAGAATTGATCTAACTGCGGTAAGATCACAATTCTTGTACGGCGGTTAACGGCCTTGCCTTCAGCAGTATCGTTCGATTGTAGAGGAATAAATTCTCCA
>DAIQPL010000054.1:17421-17938 GCA_036787395.1 Flavisolibacter sp.
TATTTTGAAGCATACGCACTACAGTAGTTGCCCTTTTTACACTTAGGTCCCAGTTGTCAGCAATACAATTATTTTTAATAGCTACATTATCGGTATGGCCTTCTACCATAAATTCTATTTCGGGTTTGCTGTTCAATACCTGTGCTACTTTGCCTAATACAGTCATCGCCTTATCTGTTACATCTGCATTTCCGCTTTTAAAAAGCATCTTGTCAGAAATCGAAATAAATACTACTCCTTTCTCAACTTTAATTTCCACATCCTTATCATTGACATCATTAAGGGCGCCCTTTAAATTCATTACCAAAGCCATGTTCAACGAATCTTTCCTGGCTAAAGCACTTTGAAGGCTCTGAATATAATTATCCTTGGCGCCAATATTGTCAAGTGATTTTTTTATGCTTTCTGCCTGTGAGCCTGAAATAACAGAAAGGTCTTTTAATTGACTCAGAACCGTATTGTTATTTTCTTTCAGAAAATCAATTTGTTTGTTTAGGCCTGTGACCTCGGTTTCCAA
>DAIQPL010000003.1:0-41947 GCA_036787395.1 Flavisolibacter sp.
TCCACTTGGGTTCACCTCGCCAAACAAAGCATCCACCATAGCATAACCACCTTCCTGCCCCAGGTACCAACATTGCATTACAGCAGGTACTGCTTCTACTAAATTACCAATGCTTAAGGGAGGGCCGCTATTGACGAAGGCACAGGTTGGTTTTCCAACCGCAACAATTTCTTCAATCAGATCATTCTGGCCATTCAACAATTCAAGTGTGGGAAGATCGCCCAGATGATTAGCAGCCCACCCTTCACGGCTGGTACTTTCATTTCCTCCAACAAATAACACAACAACATCTGCCTGCCTGGCTATATCAACCGCATCTTTAATATTTTTTGCATTTTCTTTCGGATCAGCAAGGCTGATTGTATCAGCAAACCAATTGTTTTTATCAGTAATCTTTATGCCTTCAGCAAATAGTACCTTGATATCCTTCCCATACTTTTCCTGTATAGCCTGCAATGGAGAAATACATGTCCTCGGTTTACTGGAATAACCACCAAGCAAACACTTGTCTGCATTAGGACCAATAAAAGCAATGGTCTTTATTTTAGTCTTGTCAAGCGGCAAAAAATTATTTTCGTTTTTGAGTAAAACCATCGCCTCTGTTGCAGCCTTGTAAGCCACTGTTCTTTTTTGAGGGCTTCCCACAATTTCCTCAGCCTTATCTGCATCAACATAGGGGTCATCAAATAATCGCAGTCGAAATTTTGTTATAAGTATTCTTGTTACTACTTCATCAAGTTCCTTTACAGTGATTTTTCCATTGGTAACGTATTGCTTCAGATTTTTGAAGCCTCCGGGATCTGGTGTTTCCATATCTACACCTGCCTTAAATGCAAGAAGGCCTGCCTCATCTACTGAAGGCGTGATCTTGTGCAAAGTGCTCACATCATTTACAGCGAAATAATCGGAAACAAGGAGGCCATTAAAGCCCCACTCTTTTCTTAGTATGTCCTTCAGCAGGTATTTATTGATATGTGCAGGCAATCCCCACAACTCATTATACGTTGCCATCACGTTCATCACTTTTGCTTCCCTGACCGCTGCCTGGAAGGGCTTGAAAAAAATTTCCCTTGCTGTGCGTTCGTCTATATTGCTGGGAGAGACATTCAATCCTCCCTCGCTTTGTCCATGAATACCAAAATGCTTCAGTGTAGCAGCTACTTTATTCTTATCCAGGTAAACAGTGTTTCCCTGGTATGCCTTTACCTGCGCCACTGCAAGCCGTGAAATCAAATACGGATCTTCACCCATGGTTTCTTCTGTTCTTCCCCAACGTGGGTCTCTTGTAACATCTACCACAGGAGCGAGTACATGTTGTCCTCCTCTTGCTCTTACTTCTTCAGCAACGTTTGTATAAATCTCAGTCATCAGGCCTTCGTTCCAGGTGCTGGCTAAACCAATTGGAACAGGAAAATTTGTAGCATCCTGTGTTTGCTGTCCATGTAACGATTCCTCGTGAACCATTACAGGAATACCGAGCCTTGTTTTTTCTATGAAGTATTTCTGGATTTTGTTATACAATTCTGCTGCTTGCTGCGGATGATATCCGTAACTATTTGGACCTGCATTTTCATTTAGTCTCGCCAGTTCACCTAACCCATTCTTCAATGGTTGCTCAGCTTTAATAGGATCAAAATTTCCACTGTTGTCAAGAATGGTTGACTTCTGGATCCAAAGACATTGTGTTTGCATCAGTTTTTCATCAACGGTCATTCGTGCAAGCAGGTCCTTTGCTCTTACCTCCGGTGAAAGAATTTTATTCTTATAGGGCGGTGTTTGAGAAAAAGCTGTAAGCTGCATTCCGCCCAGGGCAGATGCAAGAAAAAAAATTGCTATTTTTTTCATTGTATTATTTGGCTATACCCAATGGTGAGAAGTAAACAAATATTGAAATGATAATAATTAAAACGATCAAAGAAAGTATGACATCTTTTGCATTCCAGCTGGCGCGGCTTTCTGTCCTATCTTTCGCAACGGTTGTAGAGAATGTTAGACCTCTCAATTGTTCTTCTGTTGGTTTTGGAGTAATAAAACTCACAAATACCATCACTGCTACGGAGAAAAGGAAAAGATAAATACAGAAATAAAGAAAGTTCCAGGTTCCGAATTGGTATACCAGCGAATCAGGATTAAACTCGTCTTTAAAAATCTGGCAAATCAATTTCGCAATTCCAATAATAAATCCTGAAATCATTGCAGTGAAAGCACCTTGTGCGGTCAGCCGTTTGAAAAATACACCCAACAAAAATGCAGCTGTAATTGGCGGAGCCAGGTAACTCTGTACACTTTGAAGATAGTCGTACAATCCACTGTTTACCCTTCTCATAACAGGTATCCATACCATTCCTAATAACACAATTATTGCTGTCGCGATCCTTCCAACTTTCACCAATTGCCTTTCATTCGCTTCAGGGTGTTGCTTCTTATAGATATCAATTGTATACAAAGTTGAACATGCATTATACACCGAAGCCAGGGAGCTCATTAAAGCCGCGAGCAAGCCTCCGGCGAGCAAGCCTCTCAATCCAACCGGCATAATCGTTCTCACCATGGCAGGAAATGTTGCATTAAAATTGGTAGATCCGTCACTATTCAGTGGCAGATCAATTTTACCCTGCGTAAACAATACATAACCGATAAGACCCGGAATCAAAAAAATGAAAAAAGGCAACAACTTCAGATAGGCAGCAAATATGGTTCCCCTTCTTGCCTCCGTTTCATTTCTAGCTGCAAGACATCGCTGCACAATATGCTGGTCCGTACACCAATACCAGATTCCAACAATGGGCGATGCAAACAATATTCCAAGCCAGGGATAATCAGGATCGCTTAGTGGACGAAACATATTCAACTGTTCTTTAGGTACCGCATTCATCAAAGCCTGCCATCCACCTACTTCATTCAATCCATACACCATTAATACAGCGGAACCCAACAACAACACGATCGCCTGCACCGCTTCCGTATACATGACGGCGTGCAATCCACCAAGCACGGTATAAACTCCGGTTACCAGTACCAATACAATGGCCCCAGTCCAGAAATCAACTCCGAGGATTTGATTGAATACGATGGCGCCGGCATAAATTGTAACAGCAGCTTTTGCTATCACATAACTCAATAACTGAATGATCGAAAGCAGTCTTCTTGCTTGAGGATTAAATCGCTTTTCCAGGAATTCGGGCATGGTATACACCTTGCTTCTTAAATAAAAAGGAACGAAGACCCAGCCAAGTGTCAGCACCAGATAGGAATGCAATTCATAGTGCCCTAATACAGTACCGGATTTGGCTGCGGAACCTGCTAATCCAACAATATGTTCACTTCCTACATTTGATGCCAGTATGGACGCACCAATAACCCACCAGCCAAGATTTCTGTTAGCCAGGAAATAATCTGATGTTGTATTTTTCGTCTTGCGAATACTCCAGACAGAAACAGCAGCAATAACTAAAAGGTAAAGAACTACAAAAAGGATATCCGTCGTTCCGAGAAAATGCATGGCAGTTGGTTTTGTTTATAAAGAATGATCAAATGTATCGGTTAATAATATTTTCAAGCCATTCCTGCCTGCCGCTTCTTATTTCGGGCTCACCATGCTGTATGGCATACTGTCTTAGGTCCTCCAGCGATAATCTTCCTTCTTCAAAATCTTTTCCTTCTCCGCTATCAAAACTTGCATATCGTTCTTCCCTGAATTTCCTGTACTCTGACTGCTGAAGAATTTTGTCTGCTGTTACCAGCGCTCTTGCAAACGTATCCATGCCGCCTATATGTGCATGAAAAAGGTCTTGTGGATCGGTAGAATTGCGCCTGATCTTTGCATCGAAGTTGATACCTCCGCCGGCCAACCCACCTGCCTCAAGTATTACCAACATAGCCTCTGTGAGTTCGTTGAGGTTATTGGGAAACTGGTCCGTATCCCAGCCATTTTGGTAATCACCCCTATTGGCGTCCATAGATCCAAGCAAGCCTGCATCTGCTGCAGCCTGCAGTTCGTGTTGAAACGTGTGACCTGCCAGGGTAGCATGGTTTACTTCAATGTTTAATTTAAAATCGTTTAAGAGATCATATTGCCTTAGAAAACCAATTACTGTTTCTGTGTCATAATCATATTGATGCTTGGTGGGTTCCATAGGTTTTGGCTCAATAAAAAAGGTTCCTTTAAAGCCACTTTTTCTTGCATAGTCTTTGGCAGTGTGAAGGAAACGGGCGAGGTGCTCTTTTTCTCTTTTCATGTTCGTGTTCAGAAGACTCATGTATCCTTCCCTTCCTCCCCAGAACACATAATTTTCGCCCCCTAACTCAATAGTAGCATCAAGGGCTGCCTTTACCTGTGCACCGGCATGTGAAAGCACATGAAAGTCCGGATTAGTGGCAGCACCATTCATATATCTTTTATGAGAGAAAAGGTTGGCAGTGCCCCACAATAGTTTCACTCCTGTTTCGGCTTGCTTTTCCTTAAGATAAGTGGTGATTGATTGCAAGCGTTTTTCATTTTCTCTTATATCATCAGTGTAGTCAACAGCGTCCACATCGTGAAAGCAGTAGTAAGGTAGACCCAGTTTGGTGATGAATTCAAAGGCTGCATCTGCCTTGGCATAAGCTCTTTCAATGGGACCGGAGGCCTCATCCCATGGGAATATATGCGTAGCTCCGCCAAATGGATCGCCTCCATTGTTATTAAAAGAATGCCAATAAGCACACGAAAAACGCAAATGCTCCTTCATTGTTTTTCCACCTACCACCTTATTCGCATCATACCAGCGGAATGCTAAAGCATTATCGCTTGCCGGACCCTCATACTCTATAGGTGAAATGGATTTGAAATAGGTTTTTGTTTTAGATACTACTTCCATTATTAATTGTTTTATTGTTATTCATATAGCACTGAATCGAATTTTATAGCTTTTGTAATTGCATATCCCGTCAGCTTTATTAACCATTATGCGTTTATTACTGTCTGAAAAGGTTTTTAATGGGTATTGATGAAGTTACATTCGAGAAAACTATTTTCCTGCTATTATCATAATGCAGATATAGTATTATCCGCTTCTTTGCGATTGATGAATAAAGAAGAGTAAGAATATTTTTTACAGCAAGCATTATTAAAAAATTCTGGCTAATGTAGTACTTTTTTTAAATGTGCAACCGATTGCACGATTATTTTAAAATAAACTACTTTAGCCTTATTGTAAACAAGTAAACCATTGTATGGAGAAGGGAAAAGAAACAACTATATATGATATTGCCAAAAAACTCAACATTTCACCGGCTACTGTAAGCCGCGGACTTAAAGATCATCCAAGCATTAGCAAAAAAACTAAAAAGAAAATTTTTGATATGGTGGATGCCATGGGTTACCGGTCCAATCACTTTGCCCGGAACCTTAGGCAACAACAAACTAATACAATAGGTGTAATTGTTCATGAACTGAAAAGCAATTTTATTACCTCCGTTCTCGCCGGCATCGAAAAAGTAGCCACGGAAGCCGGTTACGATATGATCATTACCCACTCATCTGAAAGTGCTGTTAAGGAAGCCGCTAATGCAAAAAACCTGTTTCATAAAAGAGTAGATGGACTCATTGCTTCTCTTTCCTTTGATACTACCAATCTGGATCACTTTAAACCCTTCATTGAGAAAAAAGTCCCGGTCATATTTTTTGACCGTGTAGAACAGAACACAACGAACAGTGTTGTCATCATTGATAATGCCAAATGTGGATACCTTGCTACCAAACATCTTATTGATCAGGGATGCAAAAGAATTGCCCACGTTACTTCAAGCTTAAAACGAAATGTTTATTCGCAGCGTTTCAAAGGATACCAGGATGCTTTGTTTGATCATGGCATTCCATTAGACGAAAAACTTTTGCTTGTGAATGATCTTAGTGAAAATGCAGGTATTGAAGCGGCGCTTAAAATTTTAAAAATGAAGCACAGACCGGACGGAATTTTTATAACTAATGATTTCGTGGCAGCTGTTTGTATGCGCACCTTAAAGGAGAATGGAATAAGAATACCGGAAGATATGGCCATTGTGGGGTTTAATAATGATACCATTAGTAAACTCGTAGAGCCGGCTCTCACCACAATCAACTACCCTGGTGTAGATATGGGTGAAATAGCTGCCCGGAACCTCATTAACCATTTAAAAGGAATCAGCAATATTCACCAAACAGAAACAATTATTATACACTCTGAACTTATTGTAAGAAATTCTTCTTTAAAGAAAGGAACAGTTTAGATTTTTTAATAAAGCGCTCAAGGGTGTTGAATGCTCTATAAGTTCAAAATAATACTGCGACTTGCTTTATCATAAAAACGAATTGTAATTATGAAAAAAATTTTAGGTATAGGATATATTTTACTTCTTCATTCCTGCACCGGGAGTAAACAGGTGCAAACACAGAATCTTTCTTCCAATGATTCTACCAGGGGTTTAAAAGATTATTACACCGCTTATTTTCCTGTTGGCGTAGCTGTTTCACCACGGGCTTTAAAAACTAACGAGGCGAACCTGATTTTACAACAGTTTAATAGTCTCACTCCCGAAAACGCCATGAAGATGGGGCCAATTCATCCCCGGGAAAATGAATACTATTGGAAGGATGCGGATTCAATTATGGCTTTTGCACAAAGGAATAATTTAAAGGCAAGAGGTCACACCCTATGCTGGCATAATCAAACGCCCTCATGGCTGTTTGTTGATAATAATGGTAAACCTGTTAGCAAAGACGTGTTGCTTCAACGATTGAAAGATCACATTACTAGCGTTGTGGGTCGGTACAAAGGGAAAATATATGCATGGGATGTGGTGAATGAAGCCATTTCAGATAAACCAGGTGAATACCTTCGCAATTCGCAGTGGCTGCAAATTTGTGGCGAGGAATATATTGCCAAAGCATTTGAGTATGCACACGAAGCCGACCCCGGTGCTCTATTATTTTACAACGATTATAATGAGATTAATGCAGTAAAGCGGGAAAAAATATACAGGCTTGTAAAAAGTTTGAAAGATGCAGGTGTGCCCATTCATGGGATAGGATTACAGGGACACTGGGCCGTCAATGAACCGTCGGAAGGACAATTGGATAGTACCTTGAAAACGTTTTCTGAATTGGGACTAAAACTCCAGATAACAGAATTGGATATTTCTGTTTATCCAAAAGAACATAATGCAAGAGAACGAAAGCCGGAAGATACGAACACTGCATTTACTAAAGAGAAAGAAGAAAAGCAATTGGAAGTTTATAAAATGTGTTTCAACCTTTTCCGGAAGTATAAAAAGGTGCTCTCCGGCGTTACTTTCTGGAACATATCGGACAGGAACAGTTGGTTAGACAATTTCCCTGTCCAGGGAAGAAAAGATTACCCGTTATTATTTGACAAAAACCTGGAACCAAAAAAAGCGTTTTGGGAAGTAGTGAAGTTTTAAGTTCAGTTGTAACAAATACTATTTAAAAGCTCACACGATCCAAGATGTCTTTCTTTTGGAATTATTTTAAATCCCTTCCTCTAAATAAATAATGATCGGCAGATCATATGAAGAGACAACGACTTACTAAAAACAAAGGATAGTTAATTTGCTATTCCTGTGTTGTAGACACCAGTCCTAATACTTTTTTATCTTGGCGGTTCACAAATAGCATAGACCGATTAAAGGATGGTCATGTATATTAATTTGGGCCGAATTATGATGTCTCAGTTCTATAAATCATAGCATCGGAAAGCATACAGTAACACGAAGACCATGCTTCTTTTACTTCTTCGTTCCAATCACTTCCTAACCCCTGCTGCAAGGTCCATAATAAAGCTGTACCCAACGATTGGTAATGCGTTGGCTCTACTCCATATTGCGTATGTCGTACCGCCAGTTCCCGTATTTCGTGACCGACGCCATCTAAGGCGTCCAGGTGGCTGACTATATAGTTGAGCATCTCAACTAACTTTTTGGATTGCTCTTGTTTTGATTTTTTAAACATAAGTCGAAACGAAGGCCTGTCAGTAAATAACTTTTCATAAAACACATCGCCCACTAATACAGGGTCAATCTTTTGAAAAATCATCCATGTTTTTTTAACCAGATTAATCTGGTTGTTAGTCATTGTGTTGATCATAAAACAGTTCATTGACGTTGGCTTTTGTCATTTCAACAGAAACCAAAGTGTAACAAGCTATCCAGGCTTCTTTTACTTCCTGGTCCCACATATCAGATAATCCCTTCTCTAAAGTCCACAACAAAGCTGCTCCTGCATTTGCATAATGGCGCTGCTGTGCACCATATGGTATGTGGCACCGGGCCAACTCTTTTACCTTGTGTATGATATGCTCCAGTTTATTCAAACCTTCAACTACATAACTGATCATAGCAAATAACTTTGAAGATTGTTCCGGAACAGGATTAGGAAAGAAGGGTTTTAATTCAGGAGCACCTTCTAGCAGGCGAGAATAAAAATGAGAAGCGACTATCTCGGAATCCAGCTGTTCCACCAGGTTCCATGTCCCTTTCACCAGACACATTTGCTTAATATTCATTGCAATTTTTGATAAAGTTTTATAGAACACTGCAAGACCGCAAACATTATCGGTTGAACCGTAGAAAATTGTTATTGAGTTGTTGAATGACGATGTGTGAGTAAGTTTGTTCTTAAATTAAGATTGAATAAGCCTGCACCCGCAAGCAAAAGTGAACCGTCAAGCTACAATTAGTTTAACAGTACTATTTGTGAAAGGTCGCCGGGCAACAGTTTGATGCGTACTGTTTTGCCTTCCAGCCTACGATTTTTATTTTCCGTTAAGAAAGACGAGGAAAGATGCAGCTTTGTATCATCAGGAAGTTGAATACTAAGCTGGATGGGTATCAAAAAAAGCCCCGCAAATGACTTGTGTGCTCCATAGACCCTTGTTACCATTGCATAAACGCAAATACCGTCCTTTAAAATCATACCCTGTTTCTCAACCAGTCTTAAAAACCGCATGCGCAACCTTTTTTCTCTCCACTGCTTCCAATATACGCGGTTGATAAATTGCATAGCGCAAAGTTGTAATCAGCCGATGCCTGAAAAAAATATTACTCAGCGGATCGCTGAAACAAACTAATAAAACGTTTATAAAAACTATCGAAGTGTTTTCTATGGTAATTCATAGGCCGGGCCGTTTCCTATTTATTATGGAAATTCAAAACAACCTTATTGAATGTTTATTTTAAGAATACCGCTGGGGCGAACGCGACAATTTTTCCATCGCAAATTAAAACCCACCCTAACTTTAGGTCTTTAGCAATAAAGAAATTGCCTTAGAATACTTATTACCAATGAATCTGAAGTTGAATGACCTGGCTGCCACATTAGATGGAGATCTTTTTTATGATTCCACCATGCGCACCTTATATGCTACCGATGCATCAGCCTATCGTGAAATGCCATTAGCTGTAGCCGTTCCCAAAACTATAAATGACCTAAAGAAACTGATTGCCTTTGCACGTACAGAAAAAACATCGGTTATACCCAGAACGGCAGGAACGTCACTAGCCGGGCAGGTCGTTGGCAATGGCATTATAACAGACGTTTCCAAACATTTTACACAAATACTGGAACTGAATAAAGAAGAAAGTTGGGTTCGTGTACAACCGGGTGTAGTAAGAGATGAATTAAATATGTTTTTGAAAGCCCATGGTTTATTTTTTGGTCCGGAAACTTCTACAGCTAACCGTGCTATGATGGGAGGAATGGTTGGCAATAATTCGTGCGGATCTAATTCCATCGTATATAAAAGCACACGTGAACACTTGTTGGAAGTAAAAGCAGTATTAAGCGATGGCTCGGAAGCAGAGTTTAAAGAATTAACTATCGAAGCCTTTCATAAAAAATGTGAAGGCGCCACACTTGAAGCAACTATTTATCGCACCGTGCGGAGTTTACTGAGCAATTATGAAAATGCCCAAGAGATCAGGAAGGAATTTCCTAAAAAAACTATTGAACGAAGAAACACGGGATATGCTATAGATGTATTGTTGGAAACAGCACCATTTACGGCAGGTGGTGAAAACTTTAATTTCTGCAAGCTGATTGCGGGGTCTGAAGGCACCCTGGCTTTTATCACTGAGATAAAGTTGAAGGTTGTTCCTCTACCGCCAAAAGAAACCGGGCTGCTGTGTGTTCATTTTACATCCATTAATGAATCGCTTCGGGCTAACCTCATTGCGTTAAAGTATAGCCCCAGTGCAAGTGAATTGATTGATCATTATATTTTGGATTGCACTAAGGACAATATTGAACAAAGCAAAAATCGCTTCTTTGTTTTAGGTGACCCCGCCGCTATTCTTGTCATTGAATTTGCCAGGGAACACAGGGAAGAAATAATTGAAATAGCTGCAAAGGTAGAAGCAGATATGAAAGCAGCAGGTTTAGGCTACCACTTCCCTCTCCTCTTTGGTGAAGACACAAAAAAAATATGGACACTGCGTAAGGCAGGCCTTGGACTTTTAAGTAACCTGCCCGGCGATGAAAAAGCAGTGCCGGTAATAGAAGATACTGCCGTTGATGTAACTGACCTCCCCGATTTTATTGCAGACTTTAATAGGATACTGGAGAAACACAATCTTTATTCCGTGCATTACGCACATGCCGGCTCTGGTGAAATACACCTGCGCCCCATCATCAATTTAAAAACAAAAGAAGGCAATCGTCTCTTTCGCATAATAGCAGAGGAAATTGCAGTACTGGTAAAAAAATATAAAGGCTCTTTAAGCGGCGAGCATGGTGATGGAAGATTACGTGGAGAATTTATCGAGCAAATGATCGGTGAAAAAAATTATCGATTGCTAAAGGAGATTAAAACAACCTGGGACTCCGAAAATATTTTCAATCCCAATAAAATCGTTGATACACCTTCCATGAACAGCATGTTGCGGTATACACCAGGACAGCAAACTCCTGCTTTTAAAACTATATTCCGTTATTATAACCAAGATGTATTGCAACATGCAGAACAATGCAATGGTTCAGGTGATTGCCGCAAAACCCATTTATCTGGTGGCACTATGTGTCCCTCTTATATGGCTACCCGAAACGAAAAAGACACGACAAGGGCAAGAGCCAATATCTTAAGAGAATTCTTAACCTATTCTGACAAGATTAATCGTTTTGATCATGAGGAAATACATGACGTAATGGACCTTTGTTTAAGTTGTAAGGCTTGCAAGTCAGAATGTCCTTCCAATGTGGACATGGCTAAATTGAAAGCCGAGTGGTTACAACATTACTACGATGCCAACGGTGTCCCCTTCCGTTCCCGCATCATTGCCAATTTTACTGCTTCGGCTAAATTGGGATCTATAGCGCCTCGCCTGTATAATTTTATAATGACGAACAAAAGCATTAGTTCGGTTGTAAAACGATTCTCTGGTTTTGCAGTAGAACGATCAATGCCAACACTTTCAAAAACTACTTTGAAAAGCTGGCACAAAAAACATCAGTCTGAAAAAGAAAGCAAAGGAAATAAAACAGTCTATCTTTTTTGCGACGAGTTCACCAATTATAATGATACCGGTATTGGTATCAAGTCTGTTTTACTTTTAGAAAGACTTGGCTATGAAGTAGTCATACCGAGACATAAAGAAAGCGGACGTTCCTGGTTATCAAAAGGTCTTGTTCGAAAGGCCAAAGAAATTGCCAATAAAAACATCTCTTTGCTCTATCCTGTAATAACTGAAGAAACTCCATTAATCGGGATAGAACCTTCGGCGATACTTACTTTCCGTGATGAATATATTGATTTAGCGGATGATGATTTGTTTGATCAGGCAAAAAACCTGGCAAAACATGTTTACCTCATCGACGAATTTATTGCAAGGGAAATAGAAAAAGGAAATATTAGCAGGGAACAATTTACTAAGGAAAAAAGGTCCATCAAACTGCATGGACATTGCCAGCAGAAAGCATTATCTTCTGTAGCTCCTTCGGTTAAACTTTTATCACTTCCTGAAAATTACTCTGTCTCTGTCATCCCATCCGGATGTTGCGGAATGGCAGGTTCGTTTGGATATGAAAAAGAACACTACGGTGTCTCCCAGCAGATTGGCGAACTGGTTTTATTTCCAAGCGTACGCCAACAACCCAATGAAGTAATTATTGCAGCGCCTGGCACCAGTTGCCGGCATCAAATTAAAGATGGTACTGGTAGAAAAGCGGTACACCCGGTAGAAGTTTTGTACGAAGCGCTATTATCATAGACTAAAGAAACAAGCTATCAAAGCTGGCGGTTGGTACATCACTGTTTTCTATGTATATTAAGATCAGCCAGTGCTGATGCAGAAACCACAGCTCTTGTTCCGGAAACTAAATGAAATGAAAACACTATTATTAGTATGCCTGCTTCCTTTCCAGGCTATTGCACAGAATATAAGTGGTATATGGACAGGCTCTCTTGAAAGCACAGGAACTAATCTGAGATACGAAGTAGTAATCAGTGAGAGCACTGAAAAAATAACAGGGTATGCCCTTACTGTTTTTATGTTCGATGGTGTTGAGAACATGGGCATCAAATCCATAAAACTTAAAAGAAAGAATGAAACGTTATCGCTTGAAGACGGTGAAATGATCTATGATAATTATAGCACTCCGCCAAGAAGAGTAAAGTTGATCGGCAATTTGTTTTTACGTGCAAAAGATTCGGTCATGACATTGAGCGGAACATTCTTTACAAGGTCTCTTGATTTCAGGTCACAGGATAAAACGGCCTTTACCGGGACTATACATCTCCAACGACAAAATAATAATACATTAACCAGGCTGGTTTCCAAGCTGGATGAACTGAATTTGCTCAATGCCTTTTCTTTTGTTTCTCCAAAAACCAGAACGAAAGATCCGGTTACAGAAATCGTTACTTCAGAAAATGTACCAATGCCGTCACAGAAACAACTGCAAAGAAGAATTGATTTGCCTGAACAAACTTTCGTGAAAACGCTACCGCCGATTTTAAATCCAAAAGAAAGAAAACTTGTCCTGCTACCGCCGGTAATAGCAATAGTATCTGAGCCATTACCAGAACCAAAGGAACTGCAAAAGCAGCTACCAGTAGTTGCCAAAACAGTGACAGTTGCAAAAATACAAGCTCCTCCTTCACCCAAACAAAAAGTAATAGTAAGGGTTACACCTCTGCCTCCTGTCATCAACACTATCCCATCAGCTCCACCGGCTGCTGCAGCACTGGCAGAGAGAAAAACAGAGATCATACGCAGTGTTCCTTTTTCTTCAGACAGCCTTTTGCTAAGCTTATACGATAACGGAACAATTGATGGTGACACCGTAAGCGTGGTACTAAATGGTAACGTTATTATTGCGAAAAAACGGCTAACTGCCAATGCAATAAGGGCTACGGTATATGTTACTCCCGAGCTTGGCGACTCTCTGCAACTGGTGATGTACGCTGAAAACCTGGGAAGTATTCCACCAAACACCGGGCTGCTAATTATACAGGATGGCGATAACAGGATTGAAATTAGGTTTGCAGGAGATCTGCAAAAAAGTTCAGCAATTATTTTAAGAAGGAGACGTTAGCTGGTATTTTACTTGCGCTGACTGTCACCGGTTCAAATGCCGCAACTTGGTGAGGTTAGTTTTCGGAAGCAGTTTGAAAGGAGCAGCTCCATCCCTGTGTAAGAATGGCGCAACTACTGATCTTGCTGCCTGCTTTCTGCCAGCAGTACTTTAAGCTTTTTATCAAGGTAAAAAGTGAATGTATACGGATGTATGACACCTGTTGAATTCCTATCAGCAGGTTGTGTATCTGCAATTTCAAACTTGTGCTCAACGGTCCATGCAATTTCGGCATTGAGCTTTTTATTTGGCTTTAACTCACCGTAAGAAACAGGTTTATAGGCACGGCTTTTAAACATTTTTGTACTCAGGTATTCCCTGATATTTTCCTGTGCTAGTTCGCTTGCCGACCTGTTGATTTGTGCATTTGAAATAAATGGAACGAGCAATAAAATAAGGATAATCCGCATAACAAAGTTTTTAGGAATTATCTCATGCATCAAGTAGTAAATTTAAATTAGCGCTATCAAACGAAATCGTTCGTATAATAAGGATGAATGGTTAATACCTTTTATTATAACACATAAGAGAGGATGAATGATGCAGGTAAATGACTGTTTTTAAAAGCTATAGATCAAACCCAATTGTGTTAACTTATTGTGTTTTGAAGGTAGAGCACTGAGTTCCTGCTGCTGAATGGCCAGCTTGATTTTCTTCACATTAGACCTACCTACCAATAAAATTGGTAGACCTGCCGCCGCAACAACTAAACCTGTTTGTCCAAGTGTGTCACCAAAATCCAATGCACTTTCGTTCGATGTTGAATTAAAATCCATGTTGCCAAGGACCATTGACTCTCCTATCAGGCAGGCAACTAAACCAACCATCGTAATTACAGTACCCACCGTTCTCAAGGCCTTGGCAGATTTCAATTGTTTAGTAAAATCGTTATATCTGTCAGGAGTCGTCATTTGTTGCTGGCCAAATGCAGAAATTGTAGGTGCCAGCAATAAAAGAAAGAATAGCTGTTTCATAAATAAATTTTAGAGATGAAGAATCATGTATCACAAACTTATTGTTGCGAAAAGAGCTGTTCTAATTAAATTTTCAGGTGAACCCGACGCTGGTTGCAAAAAGTACTAATCGCTTTTGAAGTTCATTGTTGTGGACATTTTTTTGATTCGCTTAACTTTATTAAACGGTAACCCGTAATACTATAACCATAATCTTAGCATATGCAACACTCAGAAGAGTTCCTCAAATTGGTAGATGAAGCAAAAACCAACATTAAAGAAGTTTCTGTATCACAAACCCAGGAACGAATAAAACAGGGAGCCAATTTGATAGACGTTCGTGAAGACAATGAATGGCAGGCAGGCCATGCCAAAAATGCTATCCACCTGGGACGCGGCATTATTGAACGTGATATTGTTCAAAAATTCCCCGACAAAAACGCCGAACTGATTTTATATTGTGGTGGTGGATTTCGTTCAATTTTGTCGGCTGTCAACCTCCAAAAAATGGGTTATTCAAATGTCTCTTCAATGGCTGGTGGCTGGAGAGAATGGAAGGAAGCAGGTGCACCAACTGAATGAATAACCATAAAGCGTCAGGGTGTTGTAGTTCCAGACATTAATTTATTGCATGCTTTGCTACCCTTTTATAGGTTAGCGCATAAATGGTGAAAGCGAGTGTAACAGAAATTCCGCCTGCTGCGCAGATACCGGTCCACCCTGCTCTATCCCAGACCCATAATCCAATAGCGGAACCCAGGGAGGTGCCAACAAAACTAACTGTCATATAAACAGTATTCAACCGGTTGCGGGCTTCCGGAAGAAGTGCATAAACGCGGGCCTGGTTAGATACATGAACAGATTGCTGCCCGAGGTCAAGCAAAACAATTCCGAAGACCATTCCAGTAACCGACCAACCAAAAAGATAAAAAAGCACAAAGCTAATCACCACAATCAAAAGTCCATAACCAATGGCTACTCTTGGATTGCCTTTATCTGCAGAGCCACCTATCAATGGAGCTATTAAGGCACCTGCCACTGCTGCAAGCCCAAAAAGCCCAACCTGGTCAGAATGAAACCGGAATGGAGGATTTGATAAATGCAAAACCATTGTGGTCCAGAACATTCCAAACGAAGAAAATGTAAGCGCATTAATAGCAGCCGCTTCACGCAACACCGGCTGCTTCCTTACAAGAACGCCTAAAGATTTCATTAGCGATCCATAAGTTCCGGTAAAGTATGGCGGTGCGGGTGGAAACACAAAATTCATCGCTAACAATAAAAGGACTGATATAGCTGCAGCTATCCAGAACATAGCTCTCCATCCAAGCCAGGCGCCAACAAAACCGCTTACCGATCGGGATAATAAAATACCGATTAATAACCCACTCATAACAATACCAATGACCTTTCCTCTTTTGTTAGGTGGAGATAGCTGTGCTGCCAACGGAAGTATCATTTGTGGTACAACAGAAGTGCATCCTATAAGAACGCAGGCAACAGTTAACATAGATAATGAAACAGACAAGGCAGCCATTATTAACGAAGCAACGGCCAGGGCAGTGGTGTATACAATCTGTTTTCGCTTTTCAAACATATCTCCCAGCGGAACCAGGAATAACAACCCCAATGCATATCCTATCTGGGTAAAAAAACTAATGCTTCCTGCGGTGCTTTCCGCCACCTTAAATTCACGGCTGATCAATACTACAAGCGGTTGGCAATAATAAATATTTGCTACAATCAATCCTGTGCACAAGGCCATGAATAAAACCTGCCATTGCTTAAGGGTATAATTTTCCATGGGGTTGCAAAACTACAGTAAGAACAGTCAAAAATGTTCTTATGCCACGGCACAAAAACTCTCATTTAAGTTTCAAATAATTCTGTTATCTGGTTGGGGAGCTGTTGCCGGATGTCTTTCATTTCGCCAGACCTTAAAAGATGTTTATTTACCGGTAAAATGCTTACAGGTTTTTGACAAAAGCGGCCATTCTTTCTCTTATGGCATCATCGGGTAATGAGCCCTGTCCCGCTTTCATATTATCGACTACATGATCCGGATTACCCGTACCGGGAATGACACAGGTTACAGCCGGGTGAGATATGATGAATTTTAGAAAGAAGGAAGCCCAGTTGTCTATGTCTTGATCTTTAGTCCAGGCAGGCAGGTTCTTTCCCTTGACCCTGGCAAATAAAGAACCTTCTCCAAAAGGCCGGTTAACCAGCGTAGCAACTCCATGATCTGCAGCAGCAGGCAGCAATCTTTTTTCTGCGTTCCTTGAAGTAATGGAATAATTAAATTGAACAAAATCTACGGGCTCGGACCGGATGATTTTTTCCAGGTCTTCGTGCATCGAGTCCATGTAGTGTGTAATACCGATATACCGCACCTTACCTTCTTCTTTCCATTGGCGCAGTGTAGCCATGTGCGTTTTCCAATCCACGAGGTTATGTATTTGCATAAGATCGATGAATGAACGCCTTAGTTTCCGCAATGAATCATTCATTTGACGGATGCCCCCTTCCCTACCCTGCGTCCACACTTTAGTAGCATAAAAAAAATCATTTTGTATAGATGCTGCTTCGCTTATGACGCCCACAACTTCTTCGGCCCTTCCATACATCGGCGAGCTATCAATTAGTTTACCGCCTGCCTTGTGCATGCCATTAATAACATTGCTAAGAACATCAGATTCCTGTTGACTTGACACGTCAAAAGCCTGCCAGGTGCCGAGGCCAATTACAGATAAAGATTCTTTTGTTGATGGAATGAGTCGTTCTATCATACTTGTTTTGATATTTCTTAAAAATTACTCCTGTCTTGAGAATTGCAATAGCAATGCTGCAATTATTAAACCGGTTAACAAATTTAATTGGAGCATCTTGCCCGGGAAATTAATTAATATTGGAGTGAGAAGTTGCGCAAGGCGGCGAGTTGTTCATCATGTGAAATGACCCCACGCATTCAATTGTCAAGAAAAGCTTACCGGTGGTGTAAGCTGTGCTGAAACTCTTTAAGGCAGTACTAACTTAAAATAAAAGCCATGAAATTCTATCTATCGCTAGTAACGGCTCTTATTTGCTTCTTTACTGCACCTAAAGAACAAACTTATGTTGGAAGTACACCCGCTCATAGTGTGGTACGGGATTTCCTCCAAATTTCTTTAACTGATTCCATAGACTTTATCCGTTGGAAGTTGGAGATCGGTTCAAACAAATTTGAACTTCATTGCAAATACGGTTTGTCCAAAGCAGGAACTCCTGGATTTGTAAATGAAAAAACCGTGGACTTTGAAGGGGAGTTGACGAAAACAGGAAATAATTATTCCCTGCAACATAAAGGCAGAAAACTTGCGCTGCTGGAAGTGAACACAGCCCTTCTTCATTTGTTAGACAATGATAATAACCTGCTCGTTGGAAACGGGGGGTACAGTTATGATTTGAATAGTACGGCTCCTATAAAAACAAACCAGTTTAACATACAACCTGTTCAAACCAAAATCCAATATCCCCTGGTTTTTGAAGGAAGAACGCCCTGCCAGGAACTGTCTGTACTTCTTGGCTTAAATAAAAGTGAAGCCTGTAATAAGATGAAATGGTATATCATTTTTTATACGCACTCTATAACCGGGAAACCCTCACACTATCTTAAGGGTGGCATTGGTTACAGAAAGGAAACCATGGAAAGAGGCAACTGGCAGATTGTAACCGGCAAAGACGGACGAATTCTTTACCAGCTCAGTCCCGACAAAGGAGCTTACTCCCTTTCCTTATTAAAAGGCGATGACAACATTTTATTTTTTATCGACGGCAACGGCAATTTGCTGGTAGGAAATGAAGACTTTAGTTATACCCTGAACAGGAGGAAGGCGGAATATACTCCGGTAAGCCGGTGATTACATAACATGTTGCTGGCGGATTTGTCATTAATTTTGGACTTTTGCCATAGCAATGCAACATTGCAATTGTTTGAGGTGTCATAATATAAACGGCCAGGTATGAAAAGCTCTTACATTATACTGTTTTTGATTGCACCGGTTCTCTTTTCCTGCAAAAAGAGTGTTGCTGACGATGTTCCTTCCATTGTGAACGGGCCATTGAATAATATAGATGGCACTTGGAAAATGATAGTAGTGAAAGATAACACTACAAATTCCTCCACAACCAAACCATCCTTTATCCAGGGAGACGTGGTTATTACAATTGTATCCAATAGTGCAACAACAGGTGTATTTAATGGAAAAACGCCTTCTAATACAATTATGTCAAATGATTTTTCTCTTGGACCAAATTACATTATATCGATGCCTGTTCTGTCAATGACAAAAGTTAATGAAACCACCTGGGGCCGGGAATTTGTTGACAATATAAGGGATGCCCAACAATATAGTTTTACCAGTGTGGGAGAACTAAGCATCAGGACAACCAACAAAACCCTCACGTTTAAAAAGTTATAGCTCCTAACTGCAACGGCGACTTTTGTAAGCGTCTTATGAAATAGTTTCCATCATTTTGTCAAATCATTTGACCCTTTTCTTAAGTACAACAGAAAGAACAACGATTCGATACAAAACGATACAAACGTTTGATGTCTTTGAACGTAAGGGTTGACATTTACGTATCAGAACAAAATCAGCCCTGTTGCAGAGAAGCTTGTAACAAAAGGCTGGTATGCTATCGCAAAGCCTTAAAACATTTTGTTTAGCTTTAATTAATAATTACCTGAAAAATTACTGGTACAGGCGGTGCAAGTTTGGTATCATATCGATGCGGCTTATTATAAAAATAATAACGATACTATTTATCCTGGCGAGTTGCAGAAAACTTCCAGTACTTTCTTTAAAGCATGACAACCAAAGCAAAATTATTGCATTGCAACCGTTAGAAGATTATGACGAAGAGCAATTACTAACAATTCAAAATGAGCTAAGCAGCTTTTTCAACACACGTGTATTGATCTTAAAGACAGTGCCCATACCGCCTGCATTCCGCAGCCCATATGAAGACCACTATTCTGCCGATTCGTTGATTCAATTCTTATTAAGATTTAAAAATGATTCGATTTGCCAGGTGGTTGGTTTGACACACAAGAATATATATACCCTGAAGAATTATACGGTTGATTATAACAATAATGACACAACATTCTCTGCTTACCATAGCATAAGGGGGCTGGGATATATTTCTCAAAATGCCTGCATAATATCTGACGGTAGCTTAATATCAAATGACAGGAAACTTTGGAGCAACAGGGTCTTGAAGTCAATACTACACGAGGTAGGTCATAATCTTGGGCTTGGTCACTGTAAGGCAGACAATTGCCTGATGTCAGAAAAGATGGGCGAAATTAGTACGCTTAATAAAATGGGTGGAGATTATTGCAAAAAATGCAGGCAAAAATTGGACTGACTTGTGCATACGGCAGCAAACGATCCATAGTGAAGAAGGCCTAAGTCATTTAAGTTTAGCAGTATTGGAAGTGGGGAGATGACCACAGTTTATTCAGACATCCTCATCAATGTTTCTATAGTATAGCACCCCAAAACTATTTGTTACATTAATCAATACTCAAAGTCAATGCGCATAAAATTTACCATACAGGTTTATAGCGCAACTCTATTTATTTTTTTATTGTTGAGCGTTGCGGCATTCGGCCAATCCATTTCATCGTTTCTTCCAGCAAGAATAACAAAGTCGGAAAAGTATTTGTTTTACCTGCATGGCGGAGTTGTGACAATACTTGGAAATAATGCTATTAATCAATCTATGCCCGAATGGGGCCCTCACGAATACCTCAATATATTGGATTCTTTACAAAGCCGTGGATTTACCATCATTAACAATTAGCCTTTATACCAGTCGAATTTGGAGGCTTTGAATTTTGGTCCCTGGTAATTTGCACCGGGACATCCTTGCTTTGATGTTTTACAACTGACAATAATCAGTACAAACAACAATAAACTTAATTTCGTTTTCATAGTAGGGAAATTGTTTAAGGTACTAGGATACTAAAGTAATAATTGATCCTGACAAAATATAACGAAAAGGCCTAAACGGGGTTATATAACCGTTTTTAATAGAACGCCCTGCATGCCGTGCGGTTAACACGGTTGTCATGCTATCAGTCATTCAGCGAAAATCAGTATTTTAATGCCTGTCTTCGGGAAGAAATTAGCTTTTTTGCCGATGGCTATCCAAAACCGTGAGCCAAAAATTGAAAAAATGCATGCAGCCAATTCTGAATGGAAAGGGATTAAATGATTAATAGGTATTTATCATGAGGATCCAAAAAAGAGCAATTTTACAAAGCATTTGACAGTAGTATGCCGCAAGCCAAATAATTAGTTGCAAAAAACCGGCAGACGGAAAAAAATTAACTTGTTCAAAGTAAATAATATAAAAGAATGAACGCTATTAACAGCAATAAAAAAAAGTTGTCACCGAAACAATCTGAAGAACTACTCAGTGCATTGAAAGCCCGTTTTGAAAAAAACATCAATCGCCATAAAGATGTTGAATGGGCTAAAGTACGGGCAAAGCTGGAAGCTAGCAGTGAAAAAATGTGGTCGCTCAATGAAATGGAACGAACTGGTGGTGAACCGGATGTCGTGGGTCATGATAAAAAGACAGGCGAATACATTTTTTATGATTGTTCAGAAGAAAGTCCAAAAGGTCGCAGAAGCATTTGTTATGACCACGAAGCGCTGCAGGCAAGGAAAGAAAATAAACCGGGAAATAGCGCAATTAAGATGGCTGCTGACATGGACATTGAAATCTTAACCCAGGAGCAATACCAGGATCTGCAGAAACTTGGAAAGTTTGATTTGAAAACGTCGAGCTGGATAAAAACACCTTCCCCTATTAGAAAACTTGGTGGTGCACTCTTTTGTGATCGGCGCTACGATACTGTCTTTGTTTATCACAATGGAGCCGAATCTTACTATGCTGCCAGAGGTTTCCGTGGCCTGGTAGCCGTTTAGTATTACACACAACAAATGGGCCTTCCTTTTCATACGTTCCGTTATGTATTTTTCTTAAAAAAACTAATATGAAAACCCTCGTTTTGACATTTCTTTTATTAGTGCCAATTTTACTCGTGGCGCAATCAAACAAGAAAGTTACAGAAGGTTTTCTCCAGTTTTTTGTTGACGCATTTAATGCTCATGATATTAAGGTTATAATGTCTTGCATGACCGAAGATTGTGTGTTTGAGGCTTCAGCGGGGCTCGATTTTAACGGGGAAAAATTTACAGGACAAGAACAAGTTAAGAAAGCATTTGAAAACGTATTTGCAACGTTCCCCGATGCACATTGGGCTAACGCAAAACATTTCGCTGTAGGAAAAAGAGGGTTCTCTGAGTGGATTTTTACAGGAACTAAACCAGACGGTACTAAGGTTGAAGTGACGGGGTGCGATTTATTTACTTTCAAAAATGGAAAGATCGCAGTTAAGAATTCTTATAGAAAGAACCGGATGCCCATAAAATAAGTCACAAAGAACTTTGTAAAACTCACCTAATGGCGGCTTTGAGAAAGAAGGGCTGCAGTGCTGATTTCACGCCGCAAACCTAATGAACGGCCGGAGCAAAAGTGAATCAACATTTCTAAATTGCAGCTTCACAAAGTGCTTGTATGTTAACCACAATTGGAACCTTCCAAAAACGCTATCAACCATCGCTACAAAACTACCTTTTTCTCATTTGCCCGTTTCTGTTTACTGTTTTAGAGGCACAGCCTAAGAAGGAATTTACTTATGTACACGGCGCTGTCGTGCGGGGTGATTCCACAAAAAAGGAACTGGCGCTGGTGTTTACTGCTGATGAATTTGGCGAAGGTCTTCCCCTAATTACTCAAACGCTTCAAAGCAAAAACGTCAGAGCAAGCTTCTTCTTTACGGGAAGGTTTTACGGCAATCCCGCTTTTGAAAAATATATTCTGCAGTTACAAAAGAATGGTCATTACTTAGGACCACACTCCAATAAACACTTGCTGTATTGCGATTGGTCAAAACGCGACAGCTTGCTGGTGAGCAGGGATAGTTTTTCACGAGACCTCGCATCAAACTTGGCCACAATGAAATCGCAGTCTGTTTTTATTCACCCTTCCCATTTTTTTATTCCGTCATTTGAATGGTGGAACGATTCGATTGCAAGATGGAGCCAGGCTTTGGGATTCAGGCTTTTTAGCTTTACTCCAGGCGTACGTACACCGGCGGATTATACATGGCCAGGGATGGGAGCAGCTTACAAAAGCAGCGAATGGATTATGGACTGGCTGAAAAATCTATTATCAACGGACCCACGAAAACTCAATGGGGCTATCATATTGATTCATGCAGGTACTGATCCGAACAGGAAAGATAAACTTTACGACAGGCTGCCGCAGTTAATCGCAATATTGAAAGCGCAAGGCTTTATCTTTAGGCGTGTGAACGAGTTACTTCGGTGAGCGGAGAGTTGCTATACTGGCAACTTTTAGCTGGCAACTTTTACTTTAACTACAACCTTCTTCACCGCTTTATTACTTCCCGCCGTTATATTCGGACGGTGTGCATCACCCGGAAAGAAAATAAAAAAACTACCGGACTTCCAGTTGTATAATTTTCCGCCGGCTGAATAGTCCGCTGCATCCTTTTTTCATCATAGGGCTTTGTAACTGTTGATTCAGCAACAGGATTTATGCCCATCAATTCTTCACCATCAATCATGCATTGAACATCGATATACTTTCGATGAGATTCCCATTGTGTACTATCAATATTCTTCGAGCGGGTCTCTGATACTGTCGCAAAAATGTTTTTTCCGTCGATGGGATATTTACCATTTGCCAAGGTGTTAAGATCATGTGCTTTTAAGAAAGCAAATGCTTTGTCCCACTCCATTTTATTAGCAGTGTACTGCCGGTAAAATTCCAACAGATCTATTGATTTGTGTGGTTTCAATTGAACGCCACTAAGCCATTCTTTTTTCTTAAACCACTTCTTAGCTTCTTTTTTATTTGCTGGGTGTACAGTAGCCGTTTGGGCATAGGATTGCATTGAAAAAGAAAAGAGTAATACAACAGCTATCAAAACGTTTTTCGTCATCAAACAATTTTATGAAAGGCTTATACGCCTCCAAAAATGGAGAACCCACCGTCCACACAGATCATGGCGCCTGTTACAAATTGTGAAGCATCACTTAGCAACCATACCAGGGCGCCCTTCAATTCGTCAGGATGGCCAAAGCGTTTAAACGGCGTTTGCCTTATCACCGACTCCCCTCTTTCGGTATATCCACCCTCTGCTTTAGTCAACAGATTCCGGTTTTGCTCTGTAAGAAAAAATCCTGGAGCCAAAGCATTCATGCGGATCTTATCACCATACCGGTTAGCCAGTTCTACAGCAAACCATTGGTTATAACAATCCACCGCCGCTTTTCCTATATTGTAGCCCAATACTTTTGTAATAGCTCTTTTGGAGTTCATAGAAGAAATATTGACGATACTACCCTTGCCGCTTTTTGCAATGGCTTCGCCAAAAACCTGGGTAGGAATAACAGTCCCCCAAAGATTAATGTCCATTACTTTTTTCATGCCTTCGATATTCATGCTGAAGATGTTTTCATTCGGCTGAAGAACACCTTCAGGCATATTACCACCTGCCGCGTTCACCAGGCCATCAATCCTGCCAAACTCTTTTAGTATTTTTTCTTTGGCTGTTTGCAGTTGCTGCTCGTTCATTACATCAGCAACCAGCGCAATGGCCTTGCCGCCTTTCGCTTTGATATCGGCTGCTCTTTCATTGGCTACCTCTTCCTTTCTTCCTAATATGCCCACAGTTCCACCTGCTTCTACAATGGCACCAACAAAAGCGTTTCCTAAAATGCCTGTACCGCCGGTAACAACAATTACCTTGTCTTTCAAAGAAAAGTTTTCCATGCTTTGATCCTGGTTAATTATCGTAAATCATTTAATTGAAGAGCATCCATATCTCCGTACTCAAGGTTTTCGCCGGCCATACCCCAAATGAATCCATAATTAGATGTTCCGCCACCTGCATGTATACTCCAGGGCGGAGAAACGGCTGCCTGGTTATTCTTAATAAGCAGGTGTCTCGTTTCATTGGGTTCACCCATGTAATGAAAGACTACCTGGTTGTCCGGCACATCGAAATAATAATAGACCTCCATGCGGCGGTCATGTGTATGCGGTGGAATGGTGTTCCATACACTTCCTTTTTCCAACAGCGTTAAACCCATTACCAATTGACAACTCTTGATGCCGTTTTTATGAATGTACCTATAGATAGTTCTTTGATTACTGGTTTCTAAAGCGCCTAACGAATTGGATTCTGCATCGGCTTTCTTTAAAAGCGTTGTTGGATAGGTAGCATGCGCCGGTGCTGAGAGAAGGTAAAGAATAGCAGGCGTTTTAGAATCATTGCTTTTAAAATTAACCCGCTGAATGCCTTTCCCAACATAAAGACAATCTAACTTTTGCAAAGTATAATTTTTATCATCTACGGTTACAACAGCATCGCCACCTACGTTGATAATACCGAGTTCTCTTCTTTCCAAAAAATAATCAGACCTGAGGTTAGGATAGTTTCCCAGTGCCAGTGATTCATTGGCAGGCACTGTGCCACCCACCATCATTCTGTCGTAATGCGTATAAGTAAAACTGATCTTGCCGGGCTGCATCAGGTCTTCAATCAAAAACCTTTCTCTTACAACTGCCGTATTGTAGTGCTTAAAATCTTCGGGATGAACGCTGTGAATTACTTTCATAATATGGCGAACTTAAAATTTTACAGACAACAATTCCTATTATCAAACTTTTACCTTGTTCATTTTCGGAGCTAAAAAATGCATGATTGCCCAGGCAATCAGATAAGCACCGCCGCAAATAAAAAACATGATATAATAACCTGTTTCAATTTCACCAAGGGCCTTATAATGATCAAATAATCCGCCTGCCAGTCTTGCAATTAAAATACCGCCTACCGCACCGGCCATTCCACCTATACCGGTAACAGAAGCCACTGCTTTCTTAGGAAACATATCAGATACGGTAGTAAAAATATTTGCACTCCATGCCTGGTGTGCAGAAGCCGCGAGACCAATAATAATTACAGCAAGCCACATATTTATTTGGCCCAGGTATTGTGCAAACACAACCGGTATTACGCAAAAAGCATAAATCAGCATCGAGGTTTTCCGGGAACGGAAAACCGGCCAGCCCTTTTTGATAAAGTACATCGGCAGCCAACCGCCACCAATGCTTCCAAAGGTTGCCATGGTATATACCAGCGCTACCGGCAAAGCCACATCTGTTCCTTCAACACCATACTGCGCTTTGAGGAAAGCCGGCAACCAAAAAAGATAAAACCACCATACAGGATCGGTCAGAAACTTACCTAAAACAAATGCCCATGTTTGCCTAAAGCGCAACAATTTAAACCACGATACATTTTTATCCTTTTCAGGCTCAATGTTCGCTGTAATATCAGGGGTGGTTAAAGGGGTTGTTTCTCTTTCATCGAGATCGCTATGAATATGATCATACTCTGCTTTTGAAAGGCGTTTGTGTTTGGATGGAACTTCATATATCAAATACCAGAAAATAAGCCATATAAAGCCAATGGCGCCTGTTATAATAAAAGCCCACTGCCATCCCCATTCTTTTGCAATAAAAGGAACAGTTAACGGGGCTAATATGGCACCAATGTTTGAACCGGAGTTAAAGATTCCGGTAGCAAAAGCCCTTTCTCTTTTAGGAAACCATTCTGCCGTTGTTTTAATAGCAGCAGGGAAATTACCGGCTTCGCTTACACCTAAAGCTGCTCTTGCTACAATAAAGCCAAAAGTGCTGCGAACCAATGCATGCCCGATAGCCGCCAGGCTCCATGCCAATATAGACAAAGCGTAACCCAGTTTTGTACCTATTTTGTCTATAAACCTTCCAACTGCTAACATCCCTAAAGCATAGGATAACTGAAACGAAATAACTATGTTGGAGTAATCTGTTTCTGTCCAATTAAATTCCTTTTCGAGGTTGTTTTTCAAAAGGCTGATGACAGCCCTGTCCAGATAGTTGATGGTGGTAGCAAAAAAGATAAGCGAGCAAATAGTCCAGCGGTATTTGCCTACTCTTTCCATACCGGCATTAAACGCAGATGCACCTGTTGTTTGTTTAGATGTGGTTGTTGGCATGAATGGTTATTTATAGCAAAGCAATTTTATTTTCTATCCTCTTACTTCTTTTATCAATTGTAATGATTTTATCGTGGATGTTTTTATTCCTTCATAATCCTTATTCTCCAGGGCGGCTTTAGTGATTAATTTACTGCCCATACCTACTGCACAAACGCCTGCCTTAAACCACCCTGACAAGTTTTCTTTTTCCGCTTCTACTCCACCGGTCGGCATAAACAATAAATTGGGAAACAATTCTTTTATTGCACTCAGGAACGAAGGTCCTAAAATATTTCCCGGGAAGAGCTTTACCATTTTGGCACCTAATTGCTCAGCCCTGATGATCTCTGAAGGCGTCATACAACCCGGAACCCAAAGCATATTATTGGCGTCGGCAACCTTAGCAGCATCCTCAACCAGTCCAGGGCTAATAATATAATCGGCGCCGGCATCAATAAAATCCTGTGCAGCTTTTGCATTTTTTATGGTACCTACACCCAGGTACATTCCCTTCAACTCCGAATCACATACCTGGCGCATTTTTTTGAAATTATTGAGCGCCGCCTCTCCCCTGTTTGTATATTCCACTGACCTTATACCTGCGCTGTATAAGGCTTTCAACACCTCAACGCTTACTTCTGGATCTTTATAAAAAAACAGGGGCAGAACGCCTTGCTCCGGAATCAGTCGTAAAATTTCAGTCTTTTTGTCCATTGTATTTTTTATTGAGTTTCAAGTTGGCCGATTAATAATTATGTGCCCCGCTAAGTACAACTATAAAGCTTACGTTGCGTCGCACTCTTATACACCTTGTTCTTTATTCACCATGCATTCTTATAGCTTCACTTTTACTACCAATTTTTTTATAGGGCCTTGCCCGATCATGGGTGCATGCACATCTTCAGGAAAGAAAATGGCAAACTGTCCCTGTTGCAAATCAAAATAAGTATCCGGTTTGTCGTTGTAAAATAGTACGTCTTTTTCGGGGTTGTATTCTCCTTTTGGATTGGTACACTTATCACGCGGCTTCCACCCTATCTGTTCTGTACCCGCAGGACAAACCTGGATGTCAATGTAATTGTTGTGGGCTTCAAACTTCGCTTCCTGTTCTGTTACGCCATCTTTCAATGAAACGGAAGCATGAAGGTCGGTGCCATCAATAGGATATTTGCCCGGCTCTATTGTTTCTAAATTTTGGCTCGCGATAAATTCAAAAGCTTTGGAAAAACTTTTATGAAGTCTGGCATATTTATCAGCGTTTATTAAACTATCTAAAACCATATTTAAAGTTGCAATTTACTTACGCTTACAAAAAAATAAAGATTCGCCTCTGAGACAAATCTTTTAAAATCATCGCTGAACACGACCGGATGCATCACCCTTCATCAGGTCTTTTACTTCACTTAATGTAGCATGGTTTAAATCACCCGGTATGGTATGTTTTATGGCTGAAGCAGCCACACCAAATTCAGCCGCATCTTTCATGGGCATTCCGGTAACCAGCCCATAAATAAATCCACTTGCAAAGGAATCGCCGCTGCCCACGCGGTCAATAATGCGAACTTCATATTGCCTGGTATGATAAAAATCATTGCCGTCATACACAAGAGCACTCCATCCATTATCACTGGCACTATGGCTCTCACGCAGAGAAGAAGCAATGTATTTAAATCCAAACTTTTCTTTCATTTGCCTGAACACGTCTTTAAAACCTTCGAGGTTTAACTCACCTTTGGTAACGTCGGTATCTTTTGCTTTAAAGCCTAGGGTTGTATCGGCATCTTCTTCATTACCTATACACACATCTACATATTGACAAAGACGGCTCATCACCTCTCTTGCTTTTTCCTTTGTCCACAATTTTTTTCGGTAATTCAAATCAATGCTTGTAGTAATACCTTTTGCTTTGGCCGCTTTCAGCGCAGCTTCTGTCAGGGCAGCAGCTTTATCACTCAAAGCCGGCGTAATGCCTGTAGTATGAAACCAATCAGCGCCTTCTAAAATTTTATCGAAATCAAATTCAGAAGCATCAACATCGGCAATGGAAGCACCGGCACGATCATAAATAACCTGCGAAGCTCTCATGGAAGCACCTGTCTCCAGGAAATAAATACCCAACCGGTCGCCACCTCTTGCTATAAACTGTGTATCTACACCATAACGGCGCAGGTGGTTAATAGCTGATTGCCCAATGGCATTATTAGGAACCTTTGTTACAAAAGTTCCGTTCAGGCCATAGTTACACAAAGCCGCAGCCACATTGGCTTCGCCGCCACCATAGGTCACATCAAAGCTATCGGCCTGTACAAATCTTTTATAATCCGGTGTTGATAAGCGCAACATAATTTCTCCAAGTGTTACAACTTTCTTCGACATGGTAATTCCTTTTGTTTAGTTAAGTATTTAAATTTTTGATGTAGCTGTTTCTTAAAAAATATATTTAGTACTTAAAAAGTTTGACTGGTGCCCGTGTACAATTTCGTTCAGCAACTGCTTATTGGTTTCATTCAGTTTGGTAGCTACCAAAGAGCGTATAGAAAACGAACGCAAGGCGTCTACAACTGAAAGTGTACCTTCTGCACTATCCTTGCGGCCAGTGAATGGAAACACATCCGGTCCACGCTGGCATTGGCAATTAATATTTACACGGCTTACCTGGTTTACAAGGGGATCGATAGTAGTTGCGACTTCTTCAGAATCGTTGCTAAAGATACTTACTTGCTGACCATGCGTTGACTCAATAATATATTCTATTGGTTCATCTATATCTTCGTACGCTACTACGGGTATAACAGGTCCAAATTGTTCTTCGCGATACAATTTCATGTTTTTATTAACGGGAAAAATAACAGCAGGATAAACAAACGACTCAACTGTTTCACCACCATTTTCGTTGACAACCTTGGCGCCATTGGCGATGGCATCGTCGATACATTCTCTCAGATAACCGGGCTTGTGCGGCTCCGGTAGAGGTGTTAGGGTAACACCCTCTGTCCATGGCATACCAAACTTTAATTTGCCTACGGCTTCGGTTAAGCTTTGCACAAACTTCTCTGCAATATTCTTATGAACAAATATGATCTTTAATGCCGTGCAACGTTGTCCGTTGAACGAGAGTGAACCTAATACCGTTTCCTGTACCGCCAGTTTCAGGTCTGCATTTTCAGTGATGATCGCTGCATTCTTTGCATCCAATCCAAGTATAGCCCTCAGGCGGTTTACTTTAGGATGCAGTTTTTTTAATTCATTGGCAACTTTGCTGGAACCGATCAACGTAAGCACATTTATTTTTCCGGATTGCATTAACGCAGGTACAATGGTATGACCTCTTCCGTAGATTGTATTCACCACACCTTTTGGAAATGATTCCTGGAAGGCCTGCAGCAATGGATAGTGCAATAACGTACCATGTTTTGGCGGTTTGAATAATAAAGTATTGCCCATAATGATAGCTGGAATCAAGGTGGTAAACGTTTCGTTCAGGGGATAATTAAATGGCCCCATACATAATACCACACCCAATGGCGAACGGCGGATTTGTGCAATGATTCCCTGTTCGCTTTCAAAACGGGATGATTGACGATCCAAATCTTTTAGTGCATCGATGGTGGCATAGATATATTCAACGGTACGGTCAAATTCTTTTATAGAATCGGCATATGATTTTCCAATTTCCCACATGATCAGTTTTACCACAATGTCTTTTTGCTGTAGCATTTTGTGTGTGAAATTTTCAATGCAGTTAATTCTTTCAGCTACTGACATGGTAGGCCATTCGCCACGGCCATTATCGTAGGCTGCTACAGCCGCGTCCAGCGCTTCCAGGGCTTCTTTTTCCGTACATACAGGATAGGATCCAATTAACTTTCTTTCCAGTCCTTTTTCTGTTCGGATACAAATGGGCGAATACACCTGGTGTACCGGTCCATCCCAATGAAGCATTTCTCCGTTTGAAAGAAATTCACGTTGATCGATAGGTAAAGAGAGGCGATGTTTTTCCGGAACTTGTTCTTCTGTAACAAAAATATTTTCCAACTCGTTTAAAAAACTCATACTGTTGATTATAGATTATAACGTTTGTAATTGTGTAGGCTGTTCAACTTCTTTCCAGTTAAAATAATTGCTGGCGTTGTAATAGGAAATATCCTGGACAACCTTTCCCGTCCACTGGATGTCATTTGGCAGTTCTCCATTTTCAATCTCTTCACCAAACAGGTTGCATAAAATGCGACGGAAATATTCATGACGCGGATAGGAAAGGAAGCTGCGGGAATCGGTAAGCATACCAACAAACCGGCTTAATAACCCCATGTTGGAAAGTGCATTGATCTGTTTGATCATGCCATCCTTTTGGTCGAGGAACCACCAGCCGGAACCGTATTGTATTTTACCTGCTACAGATCCATCATTAAAGTTACCAACCATGGTAGCCATCAGGTCATTGTCGGCAGGATTTAGGTTATATAAAATAGTTTTTGCCAACTGATTATTTGTATCGAGGCGGTCTAAGAATTTAGACAAAGCTCTTCCCTGCGAAAAGTCACCCATGCTATCCCAACCCGTATCCGGACCTAGCTGTTTCAACATCCGGGAGTTGTTGTTACGCAGTGCGCCAAGGTGGTATTGCTGCACCCATCCTTTTTCCCAATCCCATATAGAAAATGTTTCCAGCATTGCTGATCTGAATTTCAACCTATCTTCCAGGGATAACTCTTTGCCGGAACGAATTTTTGTAAAAATATTTTCAACTTCTGCTTGTGTGTAGTCTTCTGCGTAAATCTGCTCCAGTCCGTGGTCGGATACAGAGCAATCCATAGAAGCGAAAAAGTCGTGGCGGTTTTTTAGTGCATCCAGGTAATCGGCATAAGAGGCAATGTTGACATTGCTGACCGTTTCTAAGTTTGATAAATAGGCATTAAACGCTGTTGCATCATCTACATTCATCGCCTTATCCGGACGATAGGCAGGAAGAATACGAATGTCAAAACCATCGTCTTTTATTTTTTGGTGATACTCCAAAGAATCAATGGGATCATCTGTGGTACAAACCACTTTTACATGCATGCCGCGTAACAGGTTGCGTACAGAATATTCAGGCGTTCTCAGTTTTTCTGTACACTCATTATATATCTTTTCTGCAGTTTCTCCATTCAATATTTCATACACATCAAAATACCGCTGCAATTCCAGGTGTGCCCAATGATATAAAGGATTTCGCAACGTGTAAGGAACTGTTTCAGCCCATTTTTTAAATTTTTCAAAATCCGGTTTGTTGCCTGTGCAATAACCTTCGGGTACACCGTTTGTACGCATCGCTCTCCACTTATAATGATCGCCATACAACCAAACCTGTGTAAGATTTTCAAAATTAATATCATTGGCAATCTGGTCTGGTGGAAGATGACAATGATAATCGATAATGGGCATGTCTTTGGCAAACTCATGATACAGCCGCTGGGCGGTTTTGGTTTGCAGTAAAAAATTGTCGTCCAGAAATTTTTTCATAATCCGAAATATGGTCTACCTTTTTATGTCCTGTAAGGACATATGATCGGTAGAATGGTTTTAGTTGTTATTACGTTCCTTGGGAACGTCTGTTGATCTCTATGTATTAAAATATTGTTCATGGCTAATACCTATACGCAATTGCATATTCAATTTGTTTTTGCTGTAAAATATCGTGAAGCCCTGATCCACGATCTATGGAGAAGCAGGCTGCACCAATATATAACGGGTATTTTTCAAAACAATCATCACAAAATGCTCCAGATTAATAGCGTGGCCGACCACATTCATATTCTTATTGGTCTTCGGCCCGACCAATCTATTTCCTCACTTATACAAAATGTAAAATCAGAAAGTACGAAATGGATAAAGCACGAAAAACTCTCTCTTTCTTTTGCCTGGCAGGAAGGATATGGTGCTTTCTCCTATTCGAAGAGTCACCTTCCTGATGTGATTCGTTATATTCAAACCCAGGAAGAACATCACAAAAAAGAAACCTTCCTTAGTGAATACAAACGATTACTTACGGCTTTTGCAATTGATTTTGATGAACAATATATTTTCAAAGAACCTATTTAATTTTTCAGGCGTTCCGAGGGAACGCTCCCTTCATTCTTTCTATGCTACCAATCAATTGTCCTGATGGGACAATTAGAGAGATACCCCACGCTTCCATGGAATGAAATCATCCTGGTTCAATTGAACAGCCTTGGGTGTTACTTCACCACTTGCTGCCTTAATGCAATATTCCAGGATCTCTTCGCCCATTTGTTCAATTGTTTTTTCGCCCTCAATAATTGGCCCTGTATCGATGTCAATAATGTCACGCATTCTTTTAGCCAGCTTTGAATTGGTAGCTACTTTAATTGTTGGACAAACAGGATTGCCGGTTGGTGTTCCCAAGCCTGTTGTAAACAGAATTAATGTGGCTCCTGAAGCGGCCTTTCCAGTTGTAGCTTCTACATCGTTACCGGGTGTGCATACCAAATTCAGTCCCGGCTTTGTTACAGGCTCGGTGTAGTCCAGCACATCAACAACCGGTGATGTTCCACCCTTTTTAGCCGCACCTGCACTTTTAATAGCGTCTGTGATCAATCCATCTTTTATATTTCCTGGGGAAGGGTTCATGTGAAAACCCGAACCTACTCTTGTTACAATTTCTTCATAGCTTTTCATCAGCTGCATGAATTTACGGGCTGTAGGCTCATTCACAGAACGGTCAATCAATTCCTGCTCTACCCCGCAGAGTTCTGGAAATTCTGCTAATAAAACTTTAGCTCCTAATGCTACTAACAAATCGGAGCAATAGCCTACGGCGGGATTAGCTGAAATACCACTAAAGCCGTCGCTTCCGCCACACTTTACGCCCACAGTAAGTTTATCAAGTTTAGCCGGTTTTCTTTCCAGTTTATTTATTTCAACAAGACCTTCGAAAGTTTTTTTAATGGCTTCTGCAATCATTTGTTCTTCACTCTTTGATTGCTGTTGCTCGAAAATATAAAGAGGCTTATTAAATTGTGGGTTGCGTTGTTTCAGATCGCTGAGAAAATCATTCACCTGCAGGTTCTGACAACCCAAACTTAAAACGGTGATTCCACTTACATTAGGATGATCGGCATAAGCGACTAATAGCTTACTTAAAATAGCAGCGTCCTGACGAATGCCACCACAACCGCCCTGGTGATTTAAGAATTTAATTCCATCTACATTTTTAAAAACCCTGCTGTGATTATTCCCGGCCGGTGCCAGGTCAATGGTCTCAATTTGCTCCCCTTTTTTGAAAGCTTCAACCAGGTGATGTGCATATTGTTTATACTTGTCTGTAACAGCATACCCCAATTCATTATGCAAGACTTCGCGAATGACATCTAGATTCCGGTTCTCACAAAAAACAGTTGGGATAAATAACCAGTAATTAGCAGTGCCAACTCTTCCGTCGCTCCTGTGATAGCCGTTGAAAGTTCGGTTCTGAAATTTAGAAACATCAGGCGCTTTCCATTGATACGAAGATCCGCGGTAATTATAGGGATCCGCTGCATGCTTTACATTAGAGGTTGTCATTAGAGCCCCTTGTGGAATAAAATATTGGGCTTTACCTACCAACACACCGTACATGATCACTTCGTCGCCGTGGTTCATATCCTTTACAAAAAACTTGTGCTTGGCAGGAATGTCATCAACAATGCTGTACGTTGTTCCATTATAAGACACAGCTTCACCCCTGGCAATATCGTGCAGCGCCACAATTACATTATCATCCGTATGAACCTTCAATACGCCTTGTTTCATGCAACAAATACTTTTTTTGTATGAACGGTCTCTACAAGTTCTCTCGCCCCGTTACTCAACATCAAATTTAGTTTATCTGTAACTGCTTGCGCAAATCCCGGTAGTACATATAAGTCTTCACCCCAAAAAGCCGCATCACTTAGCACTTCTTTCACCAAAGCTACTGTAGTCAATCCCGCCCACCGCTTATAAAACACTTCTGCCTGCTCGTCCTGCACCAGGTAAGGTTCACCGTTAAGTTCGCCATAATATCTACCCTCTTTTTTGTTGACGGCTTTCATGAAGTATAGAAATCCTGCAAATCCAAGGGCAAACAATTCCGGAACTGTTTCGCTCTGCTGGTAATGTTTTATCAGAATGGGAATACAACGCAGCTTCATCTTAGAACTATACTGCATAGTAATGTTGATCCACAGATGCTTGATGTGGGGGTTACGAAAACGATCGAGTACTTTTTTGCCAAAATTCTGAGCTACAGGCAAGCTAACGTCGTAAGGGATAGATGGTGCTAATTCATTTTGCATTAAATCCGCAATGAAAGACGATACGGCGTCATCATCCATCGCCTGCTTCACCGTTTCGCAACCCGCTAAAAAAGCAAGTCCACAACTTAAAGTATGTGTGCCATTCAGCAGGCGCAATTTAAGTTCACGATAAATGTCAATGTTGGGTTCAATAACCATACCTTCTTCCACCTGAGCAAATGAAAGAATATTTTTTACCTGTTCGGTCCCTTCAATCGCCCATAAACGATATAGTTCGGACATCGTTAGCAAACTATCAGAATAACCCAGACTACTTTCAATTGATGACTGGAGTTCTTCATCTGGCTTGCCGGGAACTATACGATCCACGAGGGAATTGCAAAAGCAATTGTGGTTTTCAATCCACTCAATAAATTCCTCTTCCAAACTGTTCAGGTGTGCCAGTTCCAACACAATGGACTCAAGCTTTTTACCATTATCCGGAATCAGTTCCGTTGGAACAATCACCATGCCGCTGTGTGCACTTCCATTAAATGCTTTAAAGCGTTCGTATAAAAAAGCTAACAACTTTCCTGGAAAAGACTTTGGGGGATGATGACGCACATCATCATTCACTAATTGAATACCCACTTCAGTTGTATTGGAAATGATAACCTGCATTTGCCGGTTGTGGGCACATTCCAACACCTGCTCCCATTCTTCGGCAGCGCTTAACACACGGCTGATGGAAGCGTTAATAAGATTCTCTTCCACTTTCTGCCCATTTTCCAAACCTCTTACACATAAGGTATACAAACCATCCTGCTTATCAAAGGAGGACGAATCGCCTTGTGAAGTAGACTTTACTACCACAATGCGACCGTTAAATATTCCTTTACGATTGGCCTTGTCTATAAAATAATCTGGCAGGCCACGTAACAGAACACCTGTACCAAACTGCAACACTTTTTCAGGCAGTTCAAACAGTGATTCGTCCGGAACAACTACAGAATCACTGATAATGTTTTTTAAAGTATAACGAGACAAAATCATAATCAAATTTTATTATTAAGCTGGCATCAACGTGAAACGTGAGAGGTCCAACATCAAATCTTAATTTATTGGCTCCCCTATATTTATATTTAAAGGAGTTTTTTACCAGTGCTTAATTGGCAACCGCCAATTGCCCATTCTTTTTCGATTTGCTTTGTGGATTCCACTTTCCTTTGAATAACCAATCAACTGTTATATCGCCTGCCTTTGGCGAACCAGGCGCTGTTGCCAGGTTATTAAAAAACCAGGTGTAATCGCCACCTTCTTTATGGCAGTCTGCATAGTAAATTCTTCTACCCCACAAAATGGTATTGTCAGTTGGCACCAGATAAATGTCTTTATCTGCCATGTTCTTTGAAAACTGGCAACTAACGAGGAAGAACTGTGCATCGCGATGGTACCTTCCCAGGTTAAAACCGCTGAAGCCGTCAAAGCGGCAATTTTTTAATACGGTTTTAAAATCGGCATTACCGGTTCCGTCATGCCAGATGCTGGCAGGTCCGGTATTGGCATAGAAAGTACAATTCTCAGCCCATGCCCATCCGCGTGGGCAATAAAAATCCACCCCACCTTCCATCACACAGTCCTTAAAGTAAAACATGCCGTCCACAGTGTTCCATGGACTTACCGTATCACCAGCCCATGCACGAAAGTGGCAATTAATGGCTTTGAGGCGTGTGCTTTTCATGGAACGCAGTGCCATTTGGTGACCGTCTTTTGTAATTGTTTTTTTGTGGGTCTCTGTATCTGCAGCGCAGGCAACAACTCTTGGTTCTTTATAGTTAAAACCATAATCGTTGGCAATCGTAAGATTCTTTAAAGTAATGTCATTGCCATTCAGGTTCATTGTGGCTACGCCCCAGTCATCGGGGTGATCGCAGCGCCATTCATCGCGGGCAATATCCTGCGTGATAATTGTTTTATCACGGTCCTTTCCCTCAAAAATGATGTTGTGTTTTGAAACAAATAATTTTTCCCTGTAAACACCAGGCAAAATATAAATAGTGCGTGGCTTCGCCGATGAATCAGGTAAACTATTGATCGCTTCCTGGATGGATCTAAAATCTCCTTTACCATTAATGTCTACAACAATCTTTTTTTTGGCGAAAGAATGCAAGCCATTCAGGAGACCAATAAAAACAAAAAATATGGATAGCCCTTTCCTCATTATTTTTTATTTGATTGGACAATCGTCCACCGCACCAGGTCTTCTGCCGCTTTATAATTATCAAATTCAAAAGACGGCCGGCGCCCATCAACATATTCATTATATAACCACGGATCACCAATAATAAACACAGTGCCTTTACCATATTTGATTGTTGCCGCCACATTCTTTCCTTCTTTTGTAAGAATGGCAGTAGCAGGACTACTTAACTCCAGGGTCGCTAGTTCTTTGATGAATACTTTGCTGGCGGTTTTAAATACAGGGTTTTTTGCTGACACGGGTATTGCTCCTTGCTCGTATTGATTGTTGATAACAGGGTTAAAGAGATCGATATTAAACCGCACACCAAACTTTGAAGCAAGGACATTGAAGTTTCTTAATTCAGCATTAGAGGAATCGTTTGCCATTAATACCAGTACTCCGCCTGACTTAACCCAGGCTGCAATAACATCTGCAGCAGCAGCATTCATAAAGTTGGGTTTTGCTGTTTCCTTTTCTGTGTCAGGATCAACAATGATATAAATGTTGGCGTCTTTTAAATTTTTTGCTGTAGGTGAGGCTTCCAGGTATTTTGTTTGGACGCCATGCCTGTTAAAAATATCACCCAACATTGAAAACCCGCTATTGCTTTTATCATCCCAGGTATAATGAAATCGCACCTGTTTCCCGGTAACATCTTTTTTCCACTCGTTGTTGAAATAATAATCCAGTAAAACGGTTTTGCCTTTACCCTCAGACAGGGTTGGCACCATTTCCATTTCTACTGCTGCGTTAATAAAAGCACCCATGCCTTTTGGATCATTTACAATCACCGGCTCGCTCATATAATAAGCGAAACTTCCGTCGCGATAAGGATTGCCACCTAAACCTGAAACGCTTACTGTACCATGCAGGTTCACCTGCCCATTCTCGGTTCTGATGAACTGTTTTAAAATTCCATCATAACCCTTTTTTGCATTGGCTAAATAGGAAGAAGGCAAATAACCTTTGCGTACTCCTTTTGCTAAGGTGTATACCAACATAGATGAAGCAGACGCTTCAAAATAATTTTTTTGTTCGGTAGGTTTATTGGGAACATCGTACCACAAGCCTGTTTTTTGATCCTGAACTTGCGTAACAGCTTTTGCAAAGCGGCCTAAAATTTTTATGATAGAATCTTTGCCTGGATGGTTTTCGGGAAAATAATCCAACGCATCAACCATAGCCATTCCATACCAGCCCAAAGCCCTTCCCCATACGTTGGGTGAAAGACCGGTTTTTTTGTCAGCCCATTTCTGTTGTTTTGATTCATCCCATCCATGATATAACAAACCTGTTTTGGAATCTCTTGCATGACGCTCCATCAAAATAAACTGGCGGGCAATATCATTAAAGGCAGTGTCTTCATGAAAGAGCATTGCGTATTCAGCATAAAAAGGTTGCCCCATATACAAACCATCCAGCCACATTTGAAAGGGATAGACTTTCTTATGCCAGAAACCTCCCTCCGAGGTACGTGGATGTGTTCTTAACTGGTCACGCAAAAGGTCAGCCGCTTTTTTATATTTGTCTTTACCCGTTACGCGGTATAAAAGCAAAAGCAGCTTACCGTTATTCACATGGTCAATATTATATTCATCGGGTCTGTATCCTTTGATGGTTCCGTCCTCCTGCACATAAAAATCAATGCTCTTTTGAATATAATTGTACCATTTCCCTTCACCAGTTGCATTCCAGATACCTTCAATACCTTCTAGAATAACACCCTGGTCATATCGCCATTTAGCAGCTTTGTCGCCTTCAAGAACAAAGGAATCTTTCCATAGGTTCATGGCCGTGGTGGCAACCTGCTGCGACCATTTTTGAGCCGACAAATGTGTAGCGGCAAGCAAAAAAATTATCGTTAATAGTTTCTTCATTTTGTTTTATGTAGTCAGCTTTTAGTTCGTCTATCGGTTGTTGTTGCGTCGCACTCGTGTACTTCTATAATTCTATTGAACAATACCAACTTTGACTGAAATCGAGAATTCGGTTGGAACTGGTTATTGCATCTTCACGGCTGTTTGTGCTGCCCCATAACTGAACTCAATTCCTTTTTTTGCTTTGGTTACATCAGTTCCATTCACATTAATGTCCTTGCTCTTTTCTCCGCTTACATTCAGCAGCAATTCCGCATTATTGATATAGCTGATGTTTTCCAGTTTTATTCGTTGGCTGTTATGAATATTTAAAACAGGGTTTGTTTCTTTTGTTAGCACCTGTACATTTTTTAGAGTAATATCAGTGCCCTCTGTCATATCCAAACCTTGCCTGGCCTGAATCACCAGGTTTTGCATAACTATATTCCTGACGTTCATTTCCGGTAAGCCCCGTACGAAAATGGCTTTCTCTGCGCCACTGGCAACTACATTACTAATGTAAATATTTTTGAACTGCGGGGTTTCCTCTGTAACAGGTTTTGTTTCTACTTTAGGTGGCTCTCTTTTTTCACCCGCCAGCGGAACGGGATCCTGCGCTGCATAATACATGTCAAATAAAATGGCCTCACCAACAATGTCTTTCATAGTGATATTATTCACATAAATATTCTCTACAACACCTCCTCTTCCTCTTGTTGTTTTAAATCGCAAACCAATATCTGTTCCAATGAAGGTGCAATCGTCTACCCAAATATTTTTTGCGCCGCCACTCATTTCGCTTCCAATAACAAAGCCACCATGTGCAGCGTAAACAGTGCAGTTGCGGACAACAACATCCTGTGTAGGCATGCCTCTTTTTCTCCCTTCGGCATCCCGTCCCGATTTTATGCAGATACCATCATCGCCAACATCAAACGTGCTATTTTCGATGAGAACATTTTTACAGCTTTCCAAATCAATTCCATCACCGTTTTGCGCATACCAGGGATTTTTGACGCTCACATTACGAACAACAATATTTTCGCTCATCAGGGGATGCAAACACCAGGCGGGAGAATTTTGAAAAGTGATACCTTCCAACAATATTTTATTGCACCTGGTCAGTACCAACAAATTGGGACGAAGGAAGTCTTTTATACTTTGGTAAAATTCGTCTGTTTTGCCAACTTCAATTTGCCCGGGATTTTTTAAGGCAGCACCTTTGAAAGACTTTTCTGAGGGATACCAGGTTTTTTTGTCTTCGCTTAACATTCCTCCTGAGGATACCAGTTTTTTCCATTGGGTTTCAGTAAGCTTATCTTTTTTCACCATTCGCCAGGCTTCACCACCGCCATCAATAATTCCATAACCTGTGATAGCGATATTTGTAGCATTCATGGCTGAGACAGGTGACTGGTTGCGCATTTGAGGAATGCCTTCCCAGTTGCCTTCTACTAACGGGTATTGATTGAAATCCTTTGTGAACTGCAGGACAGCGTTGCGTTGTAAATGAAGATTGACGTTCGTTTTTAAAACAACAGGCCCGGTAAGCCACATACCAGCAGGCACTACTACAATGCCGCCGCCTTTTTTACTGCAGGCGTCAATGGCATTGTTGATACTTTTTGTATTAAGCGAAATTCCATCTGCACGGGCACCATACTTTATTATGTTGAAACTGTCTTTTTTAAAAGACGTGTTCTGCACTACAGGTTTTTTGTTTTGTGCCAGCAGAGACATTGTAGCCAAGGTAAACAAAGCCACGGAGAGAAGACTCTTATTCATATAACACACTCCATCAAATTTTAAAAAGGCTACACAGCCAAAGCCGTATAGCCCTAAATAAACGACTGCTTCTAAAACGATTGAAAATGCTTTCAATACAAGTCTACTTATATATTGGGGTATAGCAAGGAGAATTGACGCCTTTTTTTACGCAATCGTTACCGAAAACGTTTCCGGAAAATCGAATTTTATATTTTCTGTTTTTTAACCGTTTCTCAGGGATTTAGAGGCAAGGCAAGCATCGTTAAACAAGATGACCCGTTCTGTAATTCGATTTTGCTATTGTTATAATACGGGCTTGATGTTATTCCTAGAGCGATGCCGGAAAAAGCTATTGTTGACTCCGGTAGAGAATACGTTTCTATTTAATTTCAAAAAGTGAGCAAAAAGATGGTTACTAACGGAGCAAGCGAAATGATGAACGTAAGAAAATTCGACGCAACCAATAATTATCTGTTTGATTTTACAAGAGGAGCTATTGTAAAAACACGGTTTAATGTAAGCAGGAAGAAGTATTAGTAAGCAACACCGGATTGAGTCAATGCGGTGTTGCTGTTTGCATTATTTTACATGTTTATTGACCACTTTAGCCAGTTCAAACATGGAGATCTGGTCTTTACCAAAGATGGGTTTTAGCTTTCCATCTGCATTGATCATCCTGCGGTTGTTTTTATCCTGCAGGTTATTCTTTTTAATATAGTCCCACATCTTTCTTACAATCTCTGTTCTTGGAAGGGGTTTATTGCCAATGACCTCTGCCAGCGTATTGCTTAGTGTAAGAGGAGCCATAAAGGCTGCATTGGGCTTTCTTGCTGACTTTTTGGGAGCTGCTTTCTTTGCCGCTTTTTTAGGTGCTGCTTTCTTTGCTGCTTTTTTAGGAGCTGCTTTTTTTGCCCCCTTTTTTGCAGCCGCTTTCTTAGGTGCTGCCTTTTTTGTTTTAGTAGCCGCTTTCTTTGAAGCTTTTGCCATAATGATTAGAATTTAAATGGTTAGTAAAAATCGTCCGATTTCACCTACTAATTTACTGCTATCCCGCTACCACGCCTAAAAGAGTTTTCCCTAGCATGTTGGTAT
>DAIQPL010000055.1:0-17914 GCA_036787395.1 Flavisolibacter sp.
TGATTTTCAAAAAGGCGTTGTGAAGAAAAAAACAGGGTTTACCTTTTTTATCGATATTACAGAAGGCAGGGTCAATAACATTATCAGCGCATCGCTACCTGCAAAGGACCTGGCCTCTATTTTATTAGAGGATGCCACTGTTAAGGAATTATTTACGAAAAAAGATTTTCACATCAACCTCGATTCAAAGTTTCAGCTGGGAATAAAATGCATTCCTAAGGCGTCCTGAAAATAGCCATCAGCATAAGAAGTTATTTTTTTCCTAAGTTCATCGGTAACCCATAATGTGTAAGATTTCCTGCTGGTTTTACCGGAAAAAAAGCCGACCTTTAGCCTTCAAAAAAAAGAAAATCTATGGCGAGATCGGGTGAAACCTTTGGTAAGAAGGAAAAAGAAAAGAAAAGAGCAAAAGATAAACAGGAAAAAGCAGAAAAAATGGAAGAACGTAAGGCTAATGCCAAAAAAGGCAAAAGTCTTGATGAGATGATGGCTTATCTGGATGAAAACGGAAATCTTTCCACTACACCTCCCGATCCGCGTAAAAAGAAAAGCTTTAAGTCTGAGGATATGCAGATAGGTGTGCCGAAGCAGGAAGCCAGGCAAGAAGAAGAGGCCATACGCACAGGTGTTGTTGCCTTTTTCAATGAATCAAAAGGTTTTGGATTTATCAAGGATAAGCAAACAGGTGAAAGTGTTTTTGTTCATATCAATCAATTGACAGAACGAATAACAGAAAATGATACGGTAAATTTTGAGGTGGAAATGGGACATAAAGGTCCAAGCGCCATTAATGTAAAAAAGATCTAGAAGCTGTCATCCTAATTCATTGTAATTATCTACAGAGAAAACTAAGCGGTGCTATCGAATTGTACTAAATTTTATTACTTCATATTGGGTTCCTGTATTAACCATAAAATAATACAAACCTGCAGGCAAAGTTGAAACCGGAACTTTTAGTTCAGTTGACGGACTACGTAAGGAATGTTGTTTCTGAAAAATCATCCTTCCTGATGTTTCAAATATGGTAACGGTTACCAGCCTGTTACGATTGGTAAAAATTTCTGCTGATATATTTGAGTTGCTTTTATAAAACCTTGAAATAAAGAGGTCGGTGTTACTGCCTACTCCGGCAATTGCAGTTACGATATTATTGAACAGGTTTTTTGCTTTTACTCTTTCGAAGAGTAGCCGGTGCCCAAGGTTATTAACATGCACACCATCTCCCGAGTTTACTTCTGGCCTCAGATTAAACTGGCCGTCGTTTGTTGCCAGGTCATCCCAAAAGTTAATTGCATTTATTCCAAACGTGTTAGTAATTGAATCAACCAGGTTTCTAAGCACTCTCCTCATTGCAAAATCGTATTGGCTTCTTGGTTGGGTGGTGGTGATATACGCTTTAACGCCTGCAGAGGCAATATGTTGATTTAAAAAGCGCAGGTTAGTCATGAATTCTGTTTCGGAATAACCACTTCCAACATCATTGGTAGGCAGGTTAATAATGATAATATCAGGAGAGAAACCCAGTGCTTTTGTTACATTATGCTCTACATCCGGAGCAGGTTTGCCAGCGGGTGAACTATAGGAAGAGGGCATTATCTGGTAACTTACAAATCCACCCACCGCCAGGTTAGTAACCACTGTGTCCAGATCGCCTGCAGTTATATTTTTCCTGTATTCAGATTGAAGTCTTGCCACCCATGAGGAATCATAAACAGACGCGCCTGTGCCAGCGGCTGTAGATGAACCAAGAACAACAATTTTCTTTTGCGTAAAAGCATAAATAAAAAAGAAATGAAGTACCAGTAGAAGAAAGATTTTTTTCATGCTGTATAAGTGGAAGCCTGCGCAATTGCCTCACCAGAAAGCTTCGCAAACATAAAGCAGAAAAAAACATGCCGTCTCTTACTGGAGCCTATTGTATGTCAAATTTTTTTCTATACTGTGATAGCTACTGTAATAATAGTAATTGTAAAAATGACTGTGATTGCACAAACCAATAGTGCGATACCGTCACAGATGAGGGCCACAATAAAATTGTTCTGATAAAGGTGTGAAAGGTGTTTCATAGGATGACGTTTAAGGAGATAATTGTTCCTGTAAATTACTCCCGCCAAAATGAAAAAGGAAGTGTATGGGAAAGAATCATTTTAAACTGCCAACAACTACGTCGTTAAACTTCGTACTACAATGGAAGTGATACGTATGCATTAGTATTTATTAATTCTTTTGATAAGATTACGATCTTGATACGGACAATTTTTCGGAAAGTTACTTGTGAAAAAAGTAAAATAAAAAAGAACCGTCTCAGTGATTGAGACGGTTGATAAATTTATGAGGGCGTACTTAAAAGCTAAATCCAATACCAACTTTAAAAGAACGGTTGTAAGAATTCAGGTTTTTATTGGCATCTACCTTAGATAGTCCATGGTCGTAAGCAGCCATAATGTTGATGCCATTGGTAAGCTGATATCCAATTCCACCGGTAATAGCCGCGTCCCACCTGTTGAACTGGGCTGTAGCATCTGTTTTACTATTCACAATATTAAAACCTAATGCACCTGCTGTAGTGTGCAGATCAGCCTTGGCAAGATAAGAAAGCTGCGGGCCTGCAAAAAATTGTAATCCTCCGAGCTTAGCTTTCAATACCAGGGGTATATCAATATAGGTTGAATTCAGTTCTGCTTTTGCATTGGCACCCAGGAATTCAACTCCCTTCAAGTTAACTGAGCCATTTAATGCATAGCCTTTTTGAGTATAGTAAACCGCAGGCTCCAATGATATTTTCCCAGCCAAAGGAATAGTAACATAACCACCTGCAAAAAAACCTTTGCGGCCTCCGGTTGTAATAGCACCGTTTGTAAAATCAAGAATGTTTTCAAGACTGTTCACTGCATCACCTTGCATACTGGAAGAAGAAAGTCCTGCACGTATACCAAAAGAAGGTTTTGATTGTGCCATTGCCAACATAGTAATGAAGATTGAAGTAAAAAGTAAAATTTGCTTTTTCATATGAATGGGGAACGTTGGTTTTTTCGTTCTATTGGTGAGAAAGCAAATGATTGTTATTGATTAATTGGCGCTCTGTAAGTTTATGTTAAAGAGATACGCAACAAAAAATGTTAAGATAAATCACACGAGTATGCCTTCTGCTACAGGCGTTATTCGCAGCCTTCCTTACTACATGTAAAATATGATTGCCTTTCAATCCAACCTGGCATTGTAGAAGTTTTTTTTCGCAATTCCTTAATTAATTATATTTAAATACAAATGCTTTGCTTATGAATAAGTTTTTGTTCAATTGCTTCTTTCTCTTTCTCGTTTTGTCCTGCTCCAATACTAAAAATATAACTCCCGGGAAAGAATGGATTCCGCTATTTGATGGAAAGTCTTTAAATAGCTGGAAGGTTGGTGAAAACGCTTCGACTTTTACTGTTGATAGTGGGATGATTATTGTGCATGGTCCCAGGGCCCACCTTTTTTATGATGGTGCAGTAATGAACCATAACTTTAAAAACTTCGAATTAAAAACCCGGGTAATGACAACACCGGGCTCTAATTCAGGAATTTTTTTCCATACGCAATTCCAGGACAATAATTGGCCTTCGAAGGGTTATGAAGTACAGGTAAATAACTCCCACACTGATTGGAGAAGAACGGGAAGCCTATATGCCGTGCAGGATGTAAAAGAGACATATGTTAAGGATGGCGAATGGTATATAGAACACATTATTGTTCAGGGGAAAAAAGTAACCGTCAAAATAAATGATAAGACAGTGGTGGAATATACCGAGCCCGAAGGAATCGACAGTCTACCGGACAGGAAATATAAACATCTTTCCAGTGGAACATTTGCCTTGCAGGGCCATGATCCAAAAAGCAAAGTCTATTTTAAAGAAGTATTAGTAAAACCCCTGCCTGATTAAAATTTATTACGGTCTAGAACCTGTTGTTCACTTTTTATCGGTACCCAACCTTTGTCTAATGAAACAGTTAAAACAATTTTATTGTTGTAAATAATCTACATGAAAAATAGTATTAACCATCACGGGTCTGAAAAGAGATCGTTAACTACTTCCCGCAGAGCTGTTCTTAAAGCATTAGCACTTGGAGGCGCCGGAATTATTTTATCACCAACCGGCTTATTATCTGCCTGCCGTACAAAAAAAGACCGTTTAGGTGTGGCCCTGGTTGGTCTTGGTTATTACAGTACAGATTTATTAGCGCCGGCCTTACAACAAACTACGCATTGTTACCTGGCAGGTATAGTAACGGGTACGCCATCAAAGGCAGAGGCCTGGAAGAAACAATACAACATACCGGACAAGAATATTTATAACTACAACAACTTTGATAGCATTGCCAACAATACCGATATAGATGTAGTGTATGTAGTACTCCCACCTTCTATGCACAGGGAATATGTAGTGCGGGCTGCCAATGCGGGTAAGCAAGTATGGTGTGAAAAACCTATGGCTATAACAGCAAAAGAATGCCAGGAAATGATTGATGCATGCCGTAAAAACAAGAAGTCGCTTGCTATTGGTTACCGCCTTCAGCACGAACCCAATACACAGGAGTGGAGACGCATTGTAAATCAAAAATTATTGGGCCAGGTGCAGAAGGTGAGTTGTGGAGCCGGTTATCGTGATGACCGCACAAGCCACTGGAAACAAAAAAAAGAAATGGGTGGTGGGGTGCTTTATGATATGGGGGTATATTCTATTCAGGGAGCACGAATGGGAATGGGTGCTGAGCCTATAGCAGTTGTATTCGCGCAAACTTCCACTACTCGTCCTGAAATTTATAAAAACGGTTTGGATGAAACTACTGTTGCAACTCTTGAGTTTCCTGGTGGCGTGTTAGCTCACATCAAAACCAGCTTTGGAGAAAATATTAATTATCTAAACATCAGTTCTGAAAAAGGTGAAATAGAAATTGCACCATACCAAAGCTATGCAGGCGTAAAGGGAAAAAGTCCCCTCGGAGAGATCAATCATTCCTACAATGTGCCATGGCAACAAGCTAAACAAATGGATGATGATGCCTTAGCTATTATTCAGGGCGCCCCAATGCAGGTACCAGGCGAAGAAGGGCTTCGTGACATAAGGATTGTAGAAGCTATTTATGAATGCGCTAAAACAGGGAACCGAGTTGCACTTTAAGGTTTTGGATAACAAAAATTATAACCGTTGTTTTGGTTCATTTATTCGATGCTCAGAAAAATTAACTTAGCATGTTCCTGAATATGTCAACGGCTTCGTTCTGCCATGTATCAAATCGGGTTTCATAACTTTCTTCAATAACATTTTCTTTTTCCTTCCATATAAAATTGTGTTTTTCACTATTTAACCTGGTTAAATGGAACCCATAGCAACCGGGTTCAAATTGTTTTACTATTACTGAAGTGCCATCCTTGAGAAAAAAGGAAACCGGAAAATCCTGGATCATATGAGCGGTTTGTGTCATTGAAAATTTTTTCTTCCTAAGTAGTATCCTATCAACAATAGTACCTTATTCAAATAGACATTACATCACTTCAAACTAGCCCGGCACCAAAGAGTTCATTGAAGCATGGCTATACTTCTTGAGTTCTGCTACTATGATTGTTGTGAGTATAAAACGTAGTAAATTTTGCCTATGAAAAAGCTGCTCACCTCTGTCATTTTATTTTTTCCTGTTTTATTTTCCTCAGCCCAACAGTATACACCCTCTAAAGAGAACCTGGAAATGCGCAAACAGTTCCAGGATATGAAATATGGCCTTTTTATTCATTGGGGTGCGTCCAGTGTACTTGGTGCAGGTGAATGGGTAATGAATAACCGGAACATTAACGTAAATGACTACCGGCGTTTACAACAGTTCTTTAATCCAATTGCTTTTAATGCCAGGGAATGGGTGAGTGTGGCCAAAAATGCCGGCATGAAATATATCACCTTCATCACCCGCCATCATGATGGGTTCAGTAACTGGGATACTAAAGCCTCGGATTGGAAGATCACCAACACGCCTTACGGGAAAGATGTCCTGAAAATGCTTGCCGACGAATGTCAGAGCCAGGGCATAAAATTGGTTTTGTATTATTCCTTGTTGGATTGGTATCGTAACGACTATCCCTATGAAACGGGTAGAACAGGCAAAGGAACAGGCCGCACGGCTAAAAGCGATTATAGCCATTATCTCCAATTTATGAAAACCCAGTTAACTGAACTCCTTACTAATTATGGCACCATTTCAGGTATCTGGTTCGATGGTCACTGGGACCAAACATTGCCTGAAGGAGCAAGCGACAGAAGGTCGAGAATCGATTGGAAGTACGACGACATTTATGGTCTTATTCACCGGTTGCAACCACAGTGCTTAATTGGGAATAATCATCATTTAACTCCTTTTGCAGGAGAAGACTTTCAAATGTTTGAGAAGGACCTTCCAGGCGAAAACAGGTCAGGATTAAGCTTCCAGGAAGCAGCAGAGCATATGCCCCTTGAAACCTGCGAAACCATTAACGGATCGTGGGGCTTTAACATTACGGACAGGAACTATAAATCGGTAAAACAGGTAGTACATTATTTAGTGAATACGGCCGGTCGGAACGCTAATTTATTACTGAATGTAGGACCTCTGCCAAGCGGCGTTATTCAACAGGAATTTAGAGATACGTTAGCAGCAGCAGGCGCCTGGTTGAAACAATACGGAGAAAGTATTTATGGTACAAGAGGTAATATTATTCCGCCACAGCCATGGGGCGTTCTTACAGGCAAGGAGAAAAGTTTATTTGCACACATATTAGTGAAGCCGGCACTGCCCTATCTTTTTATACCCTCGCTCAGCCATAAGGTGGTAAGCGCCACCTTAATGAATGGAAGCAAGCCACTGAAAATAAAACAGCAGGAAGAAGGCGTGTTTGTATACCTGGAAGGAATTGTACTTGAAGAAGTGGATACTATTATCAGGTTAGAAACCAATTAATTGGCGGACTAACTACATTGACTGGGAGTTTGTAACAATTACATCGGGCAAAAGCTGTAAGAAATCGTTTTTTGAGGCACATATTTTTGTAAATTACAGTAAATAAGTCTTGCTATGAATACTGTAGGTCAAATCCTTTCCCGTAAAGGGGCTTTCGCTATTTCCATTCCTGCCGGTACTACTGTATTGGACGCGTTAGAAATAATGGCTGAAAAAAACATCGGTTCTGTAGTGGTAACCGGTACAGACGGCCAGTACCATGGCATCGTCACTGAAAGAGATTATTCCCGGAAGATTATCCTTAAAGGAAAAAGTTCAACCGATACAACGGTCGAAGAAATCATGAGCACCGATCTTCCAAGGGTTTCCATAAAGGACACAGTAGACCATTGTATGCAATTAATGACGGGCAATAATATCCGCTACCTGCCTGTATTTTCCGGGAGTGAATTAAAAGGCATCATTTCAATGAGCGACGTGGTAAAAGAAACCATCCTTATGCAACAGGAAACGATCGATCATCTCCAGCAGTACATCAGTCTTTAAAACTTCCATGGTAGTTGTTTTGCTTATTTGAAATAAGCAAACTATCCATGGGTCTTACCATTTTGTATTAGTGGTTGAGCCGGTCTTGTGGTATCAAATTTGAAGCTCTTTCAACTCAAAATACCGGTTATGAACAAACGAACAACAATTCTTATTTTATGGATAATAGCACTACTTACAATAGCGTATGCTATTTACAGATCAACAGGTGAAAAGATAACAACTACGGAGAACGGCCAGCAGGTAGTGTATGGCGAGCCGCAACACGGTTTGATCCTGGGGTTATGTATTTTCGCCGGCTTATGTGTTGTGAGTACCATCCCTTTGCTACTGGATAAAAGAGATTGGAGAGAAGAGCAAGCCAGTTTAAGTAAGAGAACACCTTAATTATGATATTACTTTTTTAACTGCTGTTCAATTGCTATACTTTTACAAACACGGTTAGTAGTTTTTGTTATTCCAGGTAAAGCACTTCTGCATTCTGGTAAAGCCTTTGCTTCTTTGTAATTTCAATTTCTTACATTCAGGCTTTCACACCGAAGATTATGAACAGGAAAAAGCCGGATGTAGATATTATACTTGATATACTGAATGCAGGCATTGAAGCTTACCCGGCTTCCGAGTTTATTAAAAGCTTATGGCGACAGTACCAGGAACGTGGAGGGCTAAGTAAAAAACAACTGGAAGGTTTGTACCAGAAAGTTTCTCGGGTGCAATCTATACCTGCTAACAAGCTGGCTACTCTTCAAGCAGAAATTTTAAAACGTCCTAACCGTTATAAGTCAGAAAAACCTCCTGCTACCCCTTTATACACTAAAAATGAAAACCTGGGAAAAATGATTGACGATATCCTGGCCAAGTACCCCCAGCACAAAAGAGTTCTATACTTTAAAATAAAATGGAGCCACGATGAACCCCTTTCTCCGGTAGAAGTGGCAGAGCTTGAAAAATTCCATAAGCTCCTTAAATAAAGGTTATGTGTAGTTAATCCCCAGACAACCTATCTCACAAAAAAGTAGGCTAGTATTTGACAAAGAATACCAATAAATAACCCTGCATATACTTCAATGGGATAGTGGTCTGAGTTTACCAGGCGGGCCGTACACACAACTCCTGCTATGAGCAAAGCAAGCGAAATGTAAAAACCAAAATTATCATTTGAGATAAAACCCAATAAAATAAACAGGGTGATAACGACGCCGGCCGAGATGGCATGCATGCTTACCTTGATGTAATTATTAACAATCAATCCCAAACTTGAAGCGAGAAACACAGCAAGGCTAAACATGATGATCTCTTTAGGAAAGGATTGGTTCTTGAAAACATACCACACCCAGAAATAAAAAACTCCCGTAGCTACATAAGGAATGATACGGTCTTTTTGTGTTTTTAAATACACCGATTGAATAAAGCCCAGTCCTTTAGCAAGAAGTAAAGTAACCAAAGGCAGGACGGTATAATTTACAGTAAAGCTGATGAGCAATTTTGTTTTATCCCATTCTGTAATCTGAGGAAAAAGCCGAAGCACATAAATAAAGAACCAGCCTATATAAACCGGGATAAATAGTGGATGAAAAATATAGGAAACAACTTTAGCAGCAATTCGCAATACTGGGTGAAACGAGATTCTTCCTTCACCCGATTCAGTGGCAATCATGGTGCAAACATATTTCTTATAGCTGAATGCTCAATGGCACGTATATTATATGCTCCTTTTTGATAGAAAGACGTAATCACTTCATAAGCTGCTGCATCATAATTCCTTTCTCAACCTTGCCACCGGAATATTTAGTTGTTCCCGGTATTTAGCCACTGTACGGCGGGCAATGTTATAGCCCTTTTCCTGCAAGAGTTCCGTAAGGCGTTCATCGCTAAGTGGCTTTTTCTTATTCTCGTTTTCTATCAGGTCGCTTAAAATTTTCTTCACCTCTCTTGTTGAAACTTCTTCGCCGGTATCTGTTGTCAGCGATTCACTAAAGAAGAATTTAAGGCGATAGGTTCCAAATTCTGTTTGAACAAATTTGCTGTTGGCAACCCGGCTTACAGTAGAGATATCCAGGCCGGTTTTCTCTGCAATATCTTTCAATATCATAGGCCTTAAGGTTGTTTCATCGCCTGTTAAAAAGAATTCATGCTGATGATTCATAATAGCCGTCATAGTGCTTAACAAGGTGTGTTGCCTTTGTTTGATGGCATCTATAAACCATTTAGCTGCATCTATCTTTTGCTTGATAAAAAGAACAGCTTCTTTTTGGCGACGGTCCTTTTTTGAGCCGCGGTCATATTCCTTCAACATATCGCGGTAACCTTCGCTAATGCGTAATTCAGGAGCGTTCTTAGAATTGAGCGTAAGCTCCAGCTTGCTGGCATTGTTCATAATGAAGAAGTCGGGAACCACATAACTTTCCGCTTTGTTTACTTCCCCAATGTTACCACCCGGCTTTGGATTTAATTTAGTGATTTGAATCATTACCTCCCGGAGGTCGTCATCACTCAGGTTTAAACCACGTTGTATTTTTTCGTAATGCTTTTTAGTGAATTCATCAAAATACTTGGTCAAAGCCATGATTGCCAAATCTACATTCTTACCTTCTTCTCTATGACGAAGCAATTGAAGAAGCAAACATTCTTGCAGGTTTCTTGCCGCTACGCCGGGGGGGTCAAACTGCTGAATACGTTTGATCAAACCTTCCACTTCTTCATCTGTCGTATCTATATTCTGCCGAAAAGCCAGGTCATCAACAATGGCAGCCGTTTCACGTCTCAGGTACCCGTCTTCATCAATACTGCCGATGATTTGCTCCGTAATTTTAAAACCTCTGTCGTCCAGGTTCAGCATACCCAATTGAGCTTCCAGTATTTCATAAAAACTGGTTTCCACTTTATAGGGCATCGTAGTCTTTTCTTCCTGCTCGCCATAATTCTCATCCCTCATTTTATAGTCGGCTATATCATCATCACCTTCGTGCACATAGTCTGAAATATCTATATTTTCATATTGCTCCTCATTGCTTGATTCTTCAAAATCACTTTCTGCATTGTCTGCAAATTCGTCCTTTGATTCTTCAAAACTGTCGTCGTGTGCATCATCGGATAATTCAAGGGCCGGATTCTCTTCCAGTTCTTCTTTTATACGTTCATCAAGTATAGCAGTGGGCACCTGCAACAATTTCATTAACTGAATTTGTTGTGGCGATAACTTTTGTAGGAGTTTCTGTTGTAAACTTTGGCTTAAGCTCATTATCAGGTTTCGTCTGTGGCAAAAAAATTTGCCGGGTTCACAAAAATCAAGCCGTAAATTTACTGCAAATAGCAATCCATGGCAAGAATGGTCGTTGTTTTCTTAATTGGGGTCCTGTTAAATTCTTTAAAAGGCGCAGCCCAATTACATTTGAGAGGAACCGTTGATACATCTGAAAAAAAAATCTCATTAAAGGTTTTGCCGCAAAATTTCTACAATCAACACCTATCCTACTTTTGTAAGAAGGAGGTGCAGGTTCAAAAACTCACTGCTCTACCGCTGTTTATCAGGCTTGGCTCCAAGGACTACGTTGACTACCTTGAGCAAAAGCCTGGGAGCATGATCCGGAAGAAATAATAATAATGTATTAGCCAACTACTACTTCTATCATCGTTTGTTGTGTCACTCAGTTCATCGTCCCGAATTCCATGGAATATGTGAAGAGGATAAAGCCGCAGCACTGCTTGTTTTAAGATCTTAAAACGTTCAAGCCTGTTTCAAGTTTTTTTGCAATGCTTCTTTTACTACAGCTACTATCTTCTCTCCTTTTTCCATGATCTGCTGCGGGTTCCACAGTAAACTAATAGCTGTAGAAATACAACGGCTCATCACGGCATCGCTTGCTGAAAAATCCTGCAGGGTTAATTTTTGCAGCGCTGTTTTTTGATCTTCATGCAACCGGTTTAAGGACGTAGCATTCTTCAGGTGGTCCCACTTTTTGATGTAGTGCCAGTTGTTATCATACCAGTAAAAATTACCAGGCGCTATCCCCAGGGCTTTTAATTCATTAACAACGTTTCTTGTGATCTCTTCAGTCGGAAGAAACCACGAGATGAATGTGCAGCTATCACCGTCCGCGTCAGGTATAGAACGAAATGAAATCTCCGGAACCTGCGACAAAATATTTTTAAGTGCTGTATAATTCTTTTTTTGAATTGCCAAAAACTCATCTACTCTTTTTACCTGTGCAAGGCCCACCGCTGCGTGCAGCTCAGATATTCTGAAATTATAGCCCAGGAAAGGATGAAGGTCCGCACCACGGTCTACGCCTTTATGATCATGGCCATGGTCCGTATATCCCTCGCATTTTATAAATACTTCTTCATTGTTGGTCAATACCACACCGCCTTCGCCACAGGTCATGGTTTTTACAAAGTCGAATGAAAAAGTTCCGGCATCACCAATAGTTCCCAGGCTCTTTCCTTTGTAAGTAGCCCCAATGCTTTGGCAAGCGTCTTCCAATAAAAGAAGGCTATGCTCTTTACAAATTGCCACTAGTGCATTCATATCAGCCATGCTTCCACACATATGCACGGGCATTACACATTTTGTTTTTTGTGTAATGGCTTTACGAACGGCAGCCGGGTCTAATGTCAGGGTTTCATCTACATCAACTAACACCGGTATGGCCCCTACGCTTAACACGGCTTCAAAAGAAGCTACAAACGTAAAAGATGGCATGATCACTTCGTCGCCTGAACCAATTCCCAGCGCGGCCATGGCCGTTGTAAGTGCAGCTGTGCCACTTGATAATAAGTGTGCATGCTTGCTTCCAAACCTTTTGCAGATCTCCTGCTCTAATTCCTTTGCTTTCCACACTCCTTTTCTTTGAACATCAAATCCATAGCGCATAAGAATTCCGGTTTCCAATACATCATTTACTTCTTTTCTTTCGGCGTCGCTCCACAATTCGAAACCAGGCATAGAAAAAGTTTAAAGTTTATTGTTTTATAGTTTTTGGTTACCAACTTCCGAAGATACAATTAGGTCTTCGACGGTTTGAATTGGCAAAGATAACAGGGCAGTGGTTTTATTATAAGAATGAATAGCAATTAAAGGCTACGATTCGCCCTCCTTTAAACTAGATGATGTGAGTTACATAAAGTTTTAAAACCTTCTCAAAGAGGAGCGAATAAACGAGCGTGATTAAGTTTCGTATGTATATTCTATTGCCTCTTTCTTACATCCATCAGCGTTTGACTTGACGAAGGTGGAAGGAAGGACACTATGGGCAAAGCTGCGTTTGCTTTATGTGGATTCGGGGGCAACCATTCCATAGGTGGAATTAAAGCCGGTGCCCTGTAATAATTGTTACGCAAAGAGTCTACCCATCCGTTAGGATTAGAATCGAAGGTTGTGCTACTGAAATAAACACTTCCTTGTATAGTAGGATAAGTTCTTAAAAGCTTTATTTGATTGGGCAATTCTTCTGGATTTCTCCAGGCTCTGCTGGTAGGACTGGTTTCAAGAGAGCGGTAAATTCCCTGGCCAATATACATGTGTCTGCCGTAAGTATGTTTACTCCACCACTCAATTAAAGTCTCAAAGGCAACTACCTTATGGCCGCGTTCCCAGTACAATTGAGGTGCTACATAATCAATCCATCCGTTTTCCAGCCACAATAAAATATCAGCATACAGATCATCGTAATTGGTTACTCCGGCTTTTGTAGGACTACCCATAGAGTCTTTATCCTGGTTGCGCCATACACCAAAAGGCGAAATACCAAACTTTACCCAAGGCTTAACTTCTTTAACAACACTTGACAATTGATATATGATGGTATCTACATTGCTTCGTCTCCAATCTTCTTTATCCATGCCGCGGGGATCTTTTTCATAAGAAGCTGCGTCAGGAAATTCTCTTCCCTTTATACGATAAGGATAGAAATAGTCATCCATATGAATAGCATCAACGTCATACCTGGTAACGATATCCCTGATCACGTTGAGAACCCATTGTTGTCCTTCTTTATTGCCCGGATCAAAATAGGTAGTACCTCCATAATTTAAAAACCACTCAGGATGAAGCCTTGTTATGTGATTTTCTGCAATTGAAGACTTCCCAATAGAGTAGTTAGCTCGATAAGGATTTAACCAGGCATGGAACTCAAGGCCGCGTTTATGTGATTCTTCAATCATAAATTGGAGCGGGTCATAAAAAGGAACCGGCGGCCTTCCCTGTTTGCCTGTAAGCCATTGACTCCATGGCTCGAATGGAGAAGGATAAAAAGCATCTGTCGCCGGGCGTACCTGTACCACTACCGCGTTCATTCCATTTCTAACATGCAGGTCTAACTGGCGAATAAAATCTGCTTTTTGGCTATCTACATTGAATTGGCCCTTGTGCGGCCAGTCAATATTGTCAACTGTGGCTATCCACACGCCGCGGAACTCGTATTGCGGCTGCTGAGCTTGCACAAAAGAGAACAAACTTATAAGTATAAAGGTGATGGCGGCTACAACAGTCTTCATGGTCCAGTATAATGATGAGGTGAAACTAAAAAATTAAAAAGGAAAAAACCAGAAGGAAAGTTTAAAATAGATGAGCTGTAGTTAAAAGCTTATATTTTGTAGACGACTGAATTCAAATGATTTACGAATTGGCCTTTCTTCATTCAGCTTTACGAAGCTTGTCCAACAAAACTGTAAGGCTTTCTGCTTCTTTTTCGGAAAGGTTGCCCATAATCTCCGCTATATAGTCTGCTTGTGTATCTATTTTTTTAAGAAGTTTTTGTCCTTTTTCTGTAATGGTAACATCTACCAATCGCTTATCAGCAGGACAAGTAATTTTTTTAACCAGGCCCTTTATCAAAAGCCTGTCTACAATGCGGCTTGTATCGCTCATTTTATCCAGCATCCTTTCCCTTATCTGCAAGGTGGAAAGTGGTTTTGGATGACTGCCCCTGAGAATGCGAAGAATATTAAACTGTTGATGGGTAATATCTTCTGTGGCTAAAAAGCTCTTGATTTGCTCAATGACCCAGCCATAAGTATACAAAAGGTTGATCATAGCCTTTTGCCTGGCACTGGTGAATTTATTTTGATGTATATCTTTTTCTATGCCCACTAATAAACGAATTAAGGCCAAATCTATGGATTTACAAGACCCATGTAAATTCTATGAAACTGCTCTGGCTATCCCCACACTTTCACTCCTTCGGAGCAATTGGAACAAATATCAATATTTGTACGACTTTGGAGTACCTCGCTTCTGAAATACTGGTAGTTTTTGTTCTTCCATAATTCTTTAAAGCTTTGTTCTTTGAGGTCTCCTAATTTGTGTTGAGCATCTTTGTCAAAGCAGCAAGGCACAACTGCTCCATCCCAGGTAATTACAGGATCGTGCCATAGCCGCCAACAGTGATTGGCATTGTTACCTTTGAAAGCCATCTTGCCCTTCTTATCTTTTTTATAGCGGCTGTATTTTTCTATGGTTGGAATTAACTTGTTCGGATCATTTTCAAAATCATAAACCTGTGCTGTTTTTAACCTTACTTCATCCACGCCAATTTCTTTTGCTAGTTTTTGTACTTCTTCAATTTGATGCTCATTATGGCGAACTACTAAAAATTGAAAGATGATAAAAGGCGTTTTGCTTTTCAATTCTTTTTTCCACTTCACAATATTTGCTGTGCCTTCTAATACTTTTTGCAAGTTGCCGCCAACGCGGTATTGCTGGTAAGTTTCCTGCGTAGTACCATCAATGGAAATAATCAGGCGATCCAACCCGCTTTCTATCGTCCTTTTCGCATTCTTCTCCGTTAAGTAATGTGCGTTTGTGGAGGTTGCTGTATATATCTTTTTCGATGAAGCATATTTTACCATTTCCAGGAAATCTGGGTTGAGATAAGGTTCTCCCTGGAAATAAAAAACAAGGTAGGTAAGGTCCTTATATAACTGGTCGATGGTTTCACTGAAAAAATCTTTTTTCAACATTCCCGTTGGTCTTGAAAAGGCCCTTAGGCCGCTCGGGCATTCGGGGCAGCGAAGGTTGCAAGATGTGGTAGGTTCAAACGAGATAGAAATAGGGTAGCCCCATTGGATAGCTTTCTTTGTCCATTTGCTAAGATGGTAACTGCTCAGGACTTTAAAACCATTGAAAACACGGCGAGGAGTGAGTTTGCTTAGGAAATTAATACTATCATTCCAGTTGAACCGCGGCATTGATGCAAGTTAATAGTGAAATATGAAAGAGCAAGCAGGATATCGGTAGGTAAATGTTGTTTATAGTGCTGTGCTTTCCAAAGTTAGTTTTTAAGGTGTTTCCTCGTGTAACAGCGATCAAACAAACCATTGATTATTGTCTGAGAACCTACACTATCTCCCAATCTTAACTTTAAAATTTTATGCTCTTGTCCTATCATTGCAGGGTGGCAAGCAGCAAAAAATCAAGGAAACGTTTTCTTTCTCTATTTATGTTGATCACTGTTCTAACTGCGGGCTGCTTTATTTTTTATCTCTCGTATTTGTGGTGGAAAACGGAAGAGCTAAAATTTATCACCTACCCGGAGTTTGGAATCCCTATTCCTTATGAATATGAAATTCACGGCATTGATGTTTCCAAATACCAGCAAAGGATTTCCTGGGAAGCAGTAAAGGATATGCAGGTGCAGCATATAAAATTGGGCTTTGCATTTATAAAGGCCACCGAAGGCAATAGTAAGTATGATAGCTATTTCAAACGTAATTGGAAAAAATCAAAAGAAGCGGGTATAATCCGTGGAGCTTATCATTTTTTCATTGCTACAAAGGATGGCAAAGTACAGGCCCGCAATTTTATTGACAAAGTAATTCTTGAAAGCGGTGACCTTCCACCCGTTTTGGATGTAGAACAAACTTTTGGTGCCTCTTCAGCACAGGTACAAAAAGAAGTAAAAGAATGGCTGGATGTAGTAGAAGAATATTATTCCATCAGGCCTGTCATTTATACCAATGTAGATTTTTACCAAAAATATTTAAAGGGTCACTTTGATGATTACCCGCTTTGGGTGGCCCATTACCTGCAACCCCACCAGCCACGTATTAAAAGAGAATGGAGCTTTTGGCAACATAGTGAGCAGGGAAGGGTGAATGGCATTTTATCCAAGGTTGACTTCAATGTTTTTAATGGCGACTCAGTCGCATTCAGGGGTTTATTAGTACCTTAATCAGGATGGATGAATACGATCATGGAATGGACCCCGAAGTAAAACGCTATTTCAGAAAGATCATCAACTCTTTTTCTGTGGGTATGATGTGGCTTTTAAGTATAGCTACTACCGGATTATTTTTTGATCTGGGTATAGTGAGGGAAGGAATCAGGTGGTACAATATTGTTTTTTACCTGATTGCATTGGTCAGCTTCATGGCACTTATTTATTACTACTACAGGGTATGGAGCAGCAAATCAAAATGACTCATGAACTATGATCGGCCACAATATACCACTTGCCCTTAATCCTGTGCAACAACAAATCATAATAGCCTGACAAATCACCGATCGTTCTTTTCAACATCCATTTTCCTACCAGGTAATAATATTCGCCAGACAATTTTTTTACCCGCAAGATGTCAAATGAAAGCTGGCCCATTGCTGTTGTGTCTGGATACCCTTTTTTGTAATTGTTCAAAGCTTCCTGCCATCCCAGTTTAAGGCCGTTTTTACCAATAAACAGTAGAGAATCACTTTTCCAATAGGTTTGCATAAAGCCTTCAACATCGCCTTTGTTCCAGCATTTAGTTTGCGTAGCTAACAGCTTGCGGATTTCCATTTCATCTTTAGCTTGACCATAGCTTACCGCATGGCCTACAATCAATATAAAAAAGAAAACCAACCTTCTCTTCATAAACTGAACTTAAGCAATAAAGATAAGCAAGCCCACATCGGCTTACTCAAGCATCTAAAAACTGGCGGTCAAAATGCTGTTAATCCTAAGTAAACGTACTAAACCAAGGCTACCTTTGCGGTAATAACAAACGCATGTCTAAAAAACAGATTTTTTATATCTTTTTTTTCACCGCCATTGTGGTGGGGTTTTTTGCATTTCTATCTTATGCCATACCTGGTTTTATCAAACCCAAAATTCCGCCCATTGGCACCGTGACACCTTTTGCTTTTACCAACCAGGATGGAAATAGTACTACAGAAAAAGACATTGCAGGAAAAGTGGTTGCAGTAAATTTCTTTTTTACAACCTGCAAAACGGTTTGTCCAAAAATGAATAATAACCTGAAGCCTGTATATGAAAAATATAAGACTGAACCCAATTTTTTACTTCTGTCACATACATCCGATCCTGAGCGGGATTCTGCCGCCACTTTGAAGCATTATGCCGATTCATTGAAAGTGGACACTCGTAAATGGATTTTTTTAACCGGTAGAAAAGACAGCTTATACGCT
>DAIQPL010000270.1:0-5757 GCA_036787395.1 Flavisolibacter sp.
TGAAAACCATGCCAGCACAGGTAAGATAATTGTACAGTTAGCTTTTGAAAGAAAATGGATTAGCATGGAAGTGCATTGATGGACGGCGGTTATCCTAAAGTAACAGTGATGAGTAGGTTTAAACTTTATCTTTCTTAATAAACCGGAATTATGATTCGCTTTCTTTTATTCTTGCTGCTGGGCAGTACAACAATAGTATCACAGGCACAAAACCTTTACATGCCCAGGAACATACAACAAGCTTTCAGAAATGGAAGCCGTTCACCTGATGGTAAACCTGGCAAGATGTACTGGCAGAATCGTGCCCGGTATATCATTTCTATTACAGCGAATCCTCCCGGTCGTACCATTCACGGTGTTGAACAAATTACTTATGTCAATAACAGTCCGGATACACTAAATAACCTTGTTTTCAAACTCATACTCAATATTCATAAGCCGGGCGCACCCAGGTTAGGTGGAACAGGTGAAGAATATCTTACCACCGGTGTGCATATTGATTCTTTTGTAGTAAATGGAAGAACACAACCGTGGGGTAATAATCCTGGTTATTTTACAACGGTCCCCGTTCGCCTTCAGCAACCTTTGAAAGGCGGGGATTCAGTGCAATTGGAAATCAAGTGGCACTATGATCTTTCTCTGCAAAGTGGACGAGAGGGCATGATTGATTCTACCACTTTCTACCTTGCCTATTTTTATCCCCGTGTTGCCGTTTACGATGATTACCAGGGTTGGGATCTTACTACTTTCAATGATGCGTTGGAATTTTATAACGACTTCAATGATTATACGCTTTATGTACAAGTACCGAAGAATTATATAGTATGGGCAACCGGTACTTTATTAAATCCGGGTGCAGTGTTACAATCGAATGTTGCAAACAAGTTCAAACAATCCTTATCCAGTGACGATATAATTCACGTAATAACGCCACAGGACCTGCAATCAAAAAACGTAACTGCGCAAAACGATATGAACACCTGGCAATTTAAAGCAGCTAATGTGCCTGATATGGCATTGGGATTAAGTGATCATTTTGTTTGGGATGCTTCAAGCATAATAGTAGATGCTTCCGCCCGTCGCCGTGCTTCAGTACAGGCCGCATATAACGATACGGCTGCCGATTTTCATTACATGGTACATTTTGGCAAACAAGCTTTGGAATGGCTTTCCTTTAAATGGCCGGGAGTTTCTTATCCTTATGAAAAAACCACTGTGTTTCAAGGTTATGCCGGCATGGAATATCCTATGATGGCTAATGATGAAAGCTACGCGGACACTATCTTCTCCCGGTTTGTAGCCATGCATGAGCTGGCTCATACCTATATGCCTTTTTATATGGGAATTAATGAAACCCTTTATGGTTTTATGGACGAGGGCTGGGCTACCACTTTCGAATTGCTGTTTAACCGCGACCTGATGGGGAATGAAAAGGCAGATAATTTTTATAAACAATTCAGGGTAGCAGGCTGGATAAGCGATCCTTCGCCGGATGAAGACCTGCCTATTATTACACCGGGACCAAATCTCAACGGCGGTGGAGTAGGCAACAACCAATATGGTAAACCTTCTCTTGGCTACCTTGCTGTAAAAGAAATATTGGGCGATGCGCTTTTTAAAAAATGCCTGCATGAGTACATGAACCGATGGCATGGCAAACATCCCCTGCCATGGGACTTCTTCAACACATTTAACTATACCTCAGGTAAGAACCTTGATTGGTTTTGGAACAATTGGTTTTTCTCGAGTCATTATATAGACTTAGCTATTAAAAACGTAACGAAAACAGCAACAGGATATTCTATTGTTGTACAAAATATTGGAGGCATGGCAGCGCCGTTTGATGTAGTGATAAATTATGCTGATGGAAGTACGGAACGAATGCACCAATCACCTTTGGTATGGCAGGCAAACCAAAAGACTGCAACGGTAAAGCTATCTGTTAAAAAGGCGGTCCAATCCATTCATCTGGACGGCGGAATTTTTATGGATGCAGAGGAACAGAACAACATATGGAATAAGTAGTCATTGGTTAAAAATGCCGTATGAAATTTTCTAAGCAAAATCGGATTCCATGGAGATAAGAAGCCTGTATGGCTTCAAATTTGCGGCATTTAAGTGTAGTTCTTTTCTTCATTTAAACGCTTGCTATGAAAAAGTGTATTCTCTCCGTTGTATTTGTAATTGCTCTCACCACGTATGCAGCGGCACAAACAACTTCCAGTAAGGCAACAACTTCTACCAGGGAACAAAAGGCGGTAAAGAAAGGCTCAGACATTAAAGCGGTAACAGATAAAAAAACAACTGTAACAAAAGAACCTGAAGCAGCTGCAGTGGTTAAATTGCCAATAATAGTGGCTGCGGCCGATACATCAAGTGTACCGAAAGCCAGGAAGGAAGAATAAAAAGTTTTTGGCTCTGCTGTTCATTCATTTTGAGTGCTGTATAGCAGCACTACCAAACTGGAGATAAGACTCTTTTTGTTCAAATTCCTGTGTAGCTAAGTAGATAGCTATTCCTAATGTTGTCCAGGCAAGCGCTGAATAAATAGTGACGAATAGTAACACAGCCGGTGTCCTGGTATAAATAAGCATCGCAACCAGGGCGATAGGTAACCATAAACCAACCACCAGCGGGACAAAACGTTTCCATCCCCGGAGGTTTCCTCTAACAGCTATTGTAATGCCGGTAGCAAGCATACACAGGTTACTGAAAGGCCAGAAAGGATCAAGAAGTTTGTAGAGGAAAGTATTAGCACCCGGCTGAATAGTTTCATACAAATTCCAGACATTGGCCATAAATAAAAACACCATTTGAATGCTATAAAGGGCTTTTGCCCATTTGGAAGTTCCTAAGGCCCCCAACTTTTTCAATGCTACTATTGAGCACATCCACGCGGAGATGTAAATAAGGTTAAACACACCGGAAAGACTGGAATGCACATCAGGATTCAAACCGTTATGAAGCGTATCGATCATTAAAAACGGAGCGCCGATAATGCCAATGATGGCTAATAAGCGAAGGTTCATCCTATTTAATTTAAATTAAAAATGAGGAAGTAGATAAACCTATTTCATTTACTATAAAAGATCAAGTAAAAGGGGAATGGGATGCGATACAAACCGTATCAACTGATGAGGAAGGTGACCGTTTCATCAAAGAGTTACCAGACAATATACCATTTGCCATCTTTATCCTTTGCATAAGAAAAGCCATTACTCATTACATGCACTTCGTTTCCTTCTTTATTGACAAAGTTTTTTTGCTCGTATACCCTTATACCATTGTTTTCTCTTGTGAGGTACACGATCAGTGCATTGAGTGTCGGCTGCACTTCGTGCAACCATTGTTCATCATTTTCCCGGACAAATGCCTGGCTCATGTTATACAATTCTAATTTTTTTCTGAAAATATTATGCCTCGTTTTATCCTCCAATTTTACAACGATAGCGGTTGAGTAACCAAGGGCGCAAAAATAAAATATTGGCGTTCATTGCTCAGGCATATAGTGCATGATTGTTGATAGTGCTTCAGCATGCGGCAATTTGATTTTGTAAGACTGGAAAAAGAAATATTAGAATGCGAAGAATGTGGATGGAGAGGGCCGGGATATGAAACGGAAAAAGGCTATGCGTCCTTACCCGAGGCTATCGAAATTTTTTGCCCCGTTTGCCATTATTATTTTGGAGAAGTACAAAAAGACAATGGGAATGGACGCTAGTTACTGTATCATTTTATTGCGGATGATTTCCATAAGATCTGCTTTATAACTATCACCAATCATTATTTCTGCTGATATATTTTGAAGGCGAAGCAGGTTGCCTTCAATGCCAGTGATCCTGGCGATGGGAATAATAAAGGATTTGTGTACCCTTATAAATTGTTTATGTGGTAACCGTTCCTCTATTTCTTTCATGCTGGTGTACACCAACGTTTTTTGTCCGGCCCGGTAAAAGGCCACATAATTTTTCATGCCCTCGATGTAATCGATATCATCAAGATTTATCTTGAGCAGCTTTCCTTTAGATTCTGTCTTTACAAAAATATAATCACCGCCTTCTGTTTGGAGGGGGGACGCTGATTCAAATTCTGTAATTTCTTTTACCGCTTTTTGCACAGCACTTAAAAATCTTGGCAGCCTCACTGGTTTTAATAGGTAGTCTATTACATCCAGCTCATAACTCTGTAGAGCAAATTCACTGTAGGCGGTTGTTAAAATCACTTTTGTTTTTCCATTGATTGCCTTAATAAAATCCATCCCGGAAAGCTCGGGCATTTGTATGTCGAGGAATACAAGATCTATTTTTTGAGAAGAAACCATTTGCAGGGCTTCAATCGGATTGGTGGTAGTGCCCGCAAGGTTCAGGTGTGGCGTCTGGTTTACATAATGCACCAGTATATCTATCGCATGTTGCTCGTCGTCTACAATAATGCAGTTGATCATAGCTTTGTAATAGTTAGTTCAGTGGTGTAAACAGCTGCTTCATCTTTTATCACGAAACGGTAATCATTTCCATAAGCAAGGTCCAGACGTTTTTTGATATTGTCTAACCCAATGCCGGTAGAAAGTTCTTTAGGACCTGTTTTCTTTTTGTTACGGCAATAAAAACAAAGGTGGCCGCCTTCTACTTTTAATTTGATGTTGATAGGATATTCATTGCTTCTAAGGTCGCCGTGTTTGAAAGCATTTTCTACTAAGGTTATCAAAATGAAAGGAATGATAGTGGCGCCGTTTATAACACCTTCTACGTCAAATTGCACATTCAGATTATTGCTGAACCTAAGCTGGTTAATCTTAATTACATTTCGTACATGCTCTATTTCATCTTTAAGTGGTGCCTTGCCATCTTTGGCGTTGCCCTCACTAAGGGCATAACGCATTATGTCACTCAGGGTTAAAATTCCTTCCGATAATTCAGGGGAGTAGGGGAGCGATTTAGCGTATAAAAAATTGAGCGTATTATGAAGGAAGTGGGGATTGATCTGCGCTTTCAGAAAATTAAAATTGGCCTGGGACTTTTCTATTTCCAACTTCATCTTTTGTTCTCTCAATACCTTGCTTTGCTTTTGCTCATCACGCAAATGGGTTAAATATGCAATTAATAAACTAAGGCCAATGAGGAAGAATGTATTGATAGCCATTCCTAAAAGCAAAATGGGAATAGTTGAATATTTTTCAGCTTCTTTTGTAGGAAATAAAAAGTGGGAGCTTATGCTATACGAAAAGCAAACCAATACCGCTATAGACGAAAACCGTATATAGGGAACCAACTTCTTCTTTTGTTGAATAAGGCTATAATAGTAATTGACTGTGAAATAAAAAAAGAAGCTCGCAAACAGGAAGCTAAGCACTGTTTTTAATAAGGTTTGCCATTTAAGCAGGGAATTTACATGCTCGTTTTCCGGAGTTAAGGACACAAAAAGAATGGCCAGCAGGCTGAAGAAGATGTATACACCAAAGACTACCCAAAATACTTTCCAGAAAGAATATCGTTTTGCAATTTTCATGTGAATTAATTCAAACAATTACGGATTAATTTTACCTCAGGATAAAAGAAAAAATAAAACAAAGGAGGGCATTTCTCCCTCCTTTTGAAAAGTAGTTATTGATTAATTGCCTACTCCAATTCCACCACCACCTTCTGTGCGTCTTTTTTCTTCTTCTGAGGCATCTTTTCTTTGGCGGGCTGCCTTAACCGTATTGCTTCCAAATCGGTAAGTAAGATTTATTTTGAACTGGCGGCTTTCAAAGTTTCC
>DAIQPL010000271.1:0-5749 GCA_036787395.1 Flavisolibacter sp.
GTCAAAGATTGCAGCTTTCACTTCCATGCTTATCGTAATTTCGGGCAAAGATGCAAAAACCAATTTTCAGACCAGCTCATGTACAGCAAAGAAGTTTAGCAAAAACAAAAAATGAAAGCAATTATTTTAAAAGAATTTGGCAATACAGACAATCTTATTGAAAAAGAATTGCCCTTGCCTGTAGCTAAAAATGATGAAGTACTAATACAGGTAAAAGCTATTAGCATAAATCCTGTTGATATAAAAACCCGCAAAGGAAAGAGTCTTGGGCCGAGTTTGAAAGATGAAGACCCGTTGATCTTAGGTTGGGATGTTTCTGGCGTTGTAGTGGAAACAGGTTCTTCGGTCTCTGGGTTCAAAATTGGTGATGAAGTTTTTGGCATGATCAACTTCCCCGGCCACGGCAAAGCATATGCAGAATATGTAGCTGCGCCAGCTTCTCACCTTGCCTTGAAGCCGGAAAATGTATCACATGAAGAAGCGGCAGCCGCCACCCTTGCAGCCTTAACGGCCTGGCAAATTCTGGTTACTCATGTTAACATAAAAGCAGGAGACGGGGTGCTTATTACGGCTGCAGCAGGCGGTGTGGGCCACTATGCTGTGCAGATAGCCAAATATTTAGGCGCCTACATAATTGGCGTTTCGTCGGCAGCAAATAAAGATTTTGTAATGCAGCTGGGAGCCGATGAGCATATCGACTACGCCACACAAAAAATAGAACAAGCCGTAGACAATATTGATCTTGTAATAGATGCAATGGGAGATAACGTTGATCCGTTGCTGGCTGTAACAAAAAAAGGAGGAACGGTTGTTACGTTGCCCTCCGGCGGAAAAGACATGACTGAAAACGCAAAGTCAAAAGGCGTTCATTGGCATCATTATTCAGTTGTTTCTAATGGTAAGGATCAGCAAGCGATTGCTGAATTATTGGCCAATGGAAAGATTAGGTCTTTTGTTTCCCAAAAATTCCATCTTTCCGACATAGCGGAAGCGCACCACCAAATTGAATCAGGTAAAACGAAAGGAAAAATTGTGACCGTCATTTAGATCCTTAATAGGCTAAAAGAAATTTTTGAATCTAGCAGCTGTTAAGTTTCAACATAATCCAACTCTTTTGCAAAAGTTTCCTTTGTATATAATACCGATATAAACCCTGTTGCAATTATTACTACTCCGGTGATCCATGCAGCTGTAATATAATTATCGAAAGCTTTTTCGCTACGTAAAAATTTGAATAGAATAAGAATAAGTGGAAGGAAACCTCTTACAAGGTTGGGAATAGAAATAGCAGCAGTAGCCCTAAGGTTAGTACCAAACTGTTCTGCACTCATCGTAATGTATAAAACAGAAATGCCCGATCCGAAGCCCAATCCCATACAAAGAAGATACATATTGAAAGCATTACCTCCTCCTTTCAGAACAAAAAATAAAAAGATAAAAACACTAAGAATGCTATAGTAAATGAACAAAGTTTTTTTACGGCTTTTGATATAGTTACTGAAAAGTCCGGCACCCAAATCACCAAAAGCCAGCGCCACATATTGAAGCATCAAGGCCTTGGGCTGATCAAAATCTGCTATGCCAAACCGTTTCGCAAATTCATCTGAAAAACTGATAAGCACACCTATTACATACCAGACAGGCAAACCAATTGTGATGCTTCTTAAATAGCGAAAAAACCGTTCACGATTATTTAAAAACATAAAGAAATTACCCATCTGCACTTTCGTGCTTTTGGCACTGTCATACATACCGCTTTCCAGAACTCTTATTCTTAAAAATAACAAGGCGAGGCCCATTCCACCACCTATAAAATAACAAAGCCGCCAATTTTCACCGCTAAGATTATAAACAAAATAAGCAGTGATGGTACCCATTACACCACTGGTAGCGATAATGGCAGCGCCAATTCCACGTTTTTCCTTTGGTAATAGTTCGCTCGTTAAGGTGATGCTTGCTCCCAATTCACCAGCTAAACCAAGACCTGCTATGAAACGCAGTAATGTGTATTGGTCAACACTGGTAACAAAACCATTGGCAATAGTTGCCAGCGAGTAAATCAGGATCGACCCGAACAAAACATTTTTTCTTCCTTTCTTATCACCCATAATTCCCCAAAGAATGCCACCTATCGTCAGGCCAATCATTTGCCAGCTCAGTACACTTTCCCCGACATCTTTCATAGCTGCTTCGCTAACCCCCAGGTCTTTAAAACTTGCCCTGCGAACAATATTAAAAAGCAGCAAATCATATATATCAACAAAAAAACCTAAAGCACCTATGATCACAGGAAGCGAAAAAATGCCATACTGTTTTTGCTGCATGTCCGTTTTTGATTTGCAATAAAATTAATTGTCCGCTTTGAATTTTTACATTTTTGTTTGACAAGCTTATTTGATCAACTGCCATATCTGAACGGTTTTGTCGGCGCTGGCACTTGTAAAATAGTTTCCATCAGGGCTGTACGCTACATCATTTGCATCATTGGCGTGTGATGAAAAGGTTTGAAGCAATTCACCTGTTTGCAGGTTCCAAAGCCGTACGGAAACGCCTTTATTATATTTTGAATCGCCAAGAAAGTTTTGTAAAAATTCGCCGATCATTGGTTTGTCTCTGCCACTTGTCAGCAGTCTTTTATTATCGGGACTAAAAGCAACTGCCTGAATATGTTCCGGCACCTCTCCAAATGTGCGGACTAATGAGCCTGTATTGACATTCCATAATTTACAGGTTTTATCATCGCTGGTAGAAGCCAATTGTTGGCCGTCGGGGCTAAAAGCCAATGCTACCACAGCTTCGGAATGTCCTGCTATAGTACGTATCAAAACCCCGTTATTGACATTCCAGATCTTTACCGTGTTATCATAGCTGGCGCTCGCCATCTTGCTGCCGTCGGGGCTGAATTTTACATCCCAAACTGTTCGCTTATGATCTTTCAATGTTTTAATAAGATGACCATTTTCAATATCCCATAATCTTATGGTAGCATCTTCACCACTGCTGGCCAATATTTTTCCATTTGAACTAAAATCTACAGACCACGGTGTATGAGTATGGCCTGAAAACTCTTTCACAATAGCGGCATTCCTCCATTTCCAGATACGCACTTTTTTATCATAGCTGGTGGTAGCTATATAATCGCCATCCGGACTAAACTCCAGGTAAGTAACTCCTTCAGGATGTTTCAGTACCTGGATGATTTCGCCATTACTTCTTTTCCAGATCTTGACGGTACTATCTACGCTGGCACTGGCTAGTAAGGCTCCGTCAGGACTAAACCTGACCACCCACACAATATTGCTATGCCCGGTAAATGTTCTCTCGAGTTTAGCAATGCCACCATGGACTTCTTTTGCTTTATAAAATAATTGGTAATAAGCCAGGATAAAAAAGAGGAGCAGCAAGGGAAGGAGAATAAAGTAAATTCTTCTTCTTTGTTTATGTTTATTAATGGACATAACAGTTTGTTTAAAATGTAAAAGATGCAAATGAAATAGCCAGAACATTGTGTTGTGAGCCTGGTATTATTTCATCTTTTCTATTTTTTGTTTGAGCTTATTGTTGGCAGGATCTAACGCAAATGCTTTTTGATAGCTAGCCAGCGCCATTGTTGTATCGCTGGTTTTTAAATAAGTATCGCCTAATAAGTCCTGTATAACGGAAGAAGCAGGATAATTGGCTGCATTCATTTGCAAAAGATCAATAGCATCTTTTATTCGTTTCGGATCGTTGCGGAGAAACCTGCTGATCTGGTTGATTTCATCGTGCAGGGGAATAACCTTGTAACCATAGGTTGCAGATAATTCTTCATAATGTTTTTTTACTGCTTCACTACTTAAAGTTTGTCTGAATGCAGAACTGTTGTAAGGCAGGTGCCACTGCGGATAAACAAAGCGGATACCATCATAGAAAGCTTTTACCGGTTCGGAAATATGGGTTTCTTCAGGGTACCAGGTATACTTATATTTCAAGCGGGGAACATTTTTTTGCTTTAGTAGAGAATCAAACGTCAATTGGTTTTGATGGAACTGGCCACCTTCACTGGCGTCGCTAAAGAACAGAATTTTATTCAATGAGGTTTTGCTATCTAATTTTGCAGTCGCGCTTTTTAGAATCATTTCATTATCCCATTGAATAGAGGGACTAATGGCGATATAGGCATTGAAAAAGTCTGGGTGATTGATCATGCAATACACCGCCATCAAACCACCTAAAGAATGACCCAATAAGATCTTATAGGGAGCCGTTGGATAATTGCTTTCAATGTAGGGCATGAGTTCCTCCTTCATAAATTGCAAAAACTTTTCACCGCCACCACTTGTTTTTCCAAATGCTCTTGCAGTGGTGTCGGGTTTTCCATCAGGCCCAATAATAGAATGAGTAGGAGTGAGGTCTCTTGTTCGGTCCGTGTTTTCTATTCCAACTATGACCAGGGAAGGAATGATCTTATAAGATTCGGAAAGATATTGCACTTGTCCGCCTGCCATAACGGTTAGCGCTTCTCCATCGAGCAAATAGAGGACAGGATAGGCTTCATAAGGCTTCATTCCTGCAGGAGTCTGTATATAAATCCTGCGGTCTTCGTCAAGGATTTTGGAATGAAAGGTTTTTATCTCAACGCCTGTTACTCTTGAACTGTCTTGCAGTTGGGCGTGTGCATTCTTTGCAAAGAAGAAGGTCAGAAAAAAAGAAAGGAAGACAGAATGAAATTGTTTTTTCATGGTAGTTTTTTTTATGTTATTAAGTTTGTTTACTCCAGGCAATAGCTGTCCTGTTTAAAAACACGGCGCGTCGTTTTCAAATAAGTTGAGGCAATAAAATGGCTTTCGGCCATTTAAGAACCGGTCAACTGAATAGGTTTTATGATTTTTGAATTATTTCTCTTTATACTCCAATATATCCCCGGGCTGACAGTCGAGTGCTTTGCAAATGGCTTCGAGGGTTGATAATCGTATAGCTTTTATTTTTCCTGTTTTTAAAATGGATAAATTAACCGTGGTAAGCCCAATGCGTTCTGCAAGTTCATTGGATCGCATTTTTCGCCTGGCAAGCATTACGTCTAAATTGATGATGATGGGCATATTATAGGGTTAAGTCTTGTTCTTCCTGCAATACCAGGCCTTGTTTAAAGATGGCTGCCATAAAAAAAGCAAAGACACCAATCATTATGTGTAAAAAAATAACAACAATCACATCACTCACTTCCTTGCCAAACACAGCCAATAACAACAGGCATAGTACAGGAATTGTAAGATTAGTGATATAGAAACGGGATAGCTGCATCACGCCTCTTTTCGTAAAAATTCTTTCCTGCCGGAAGGCGTTGAATACACCACTTAAAAGCCACATAAACACGCCGTAAAGAGCAACAGTTAACAGGCTTGTAATTAGGTAAGAGGAAGTGTAGTCTCCTAACAAAAAAGGTGTTTTTGTAAAAGGATAATAGATCGTAAACAGGCCGTCGGATACATGTATGGGTACCCAACTCCCTTTGCTGTTTATCCAAAGTATAACCACGACTGCAGCATACACTGCTACGATAAGGAACAGGATACTCAGAAACTTTGTGAGGTAATATAAAAAGTTAGCAATAAGCCGAACGGTTTTCATTTTTCTTTATTTACGGCAAATATATACTAATTATCGAATTACGATAATTAATTTTAAAAATTAGTTTTTGGTTCTTTTTCTGATTAATGATTCAGTGCTTCTCAGCATTAATAGAATAATCATAAATTGTCAGACACAA
>DAIQPL010000056.1:0-17873 GCA_036787395.1 Flavisolibacter sp.
ATTTGTTTGTGTTGGAATAGGAATTTTCAAAACCATGCAGTGGTATAATGAAACAAGGGGGAAAAGGATAGCATATATAGAAGCTGTGGCTGCAGAAAAAGCGTCCAAAAAATTGACGGATGAACAAAAAGCAGCAAAAGCAGAATGGATTGAAATTGAAAAAAATCAAAAGCCTGATCCTGACCGGATAAAGGAAAACGTTACAAAAATGCATTCCGGGTATACTACTATCTTCAGCTATTTTATTCCAAGAAATTCGAACGCTGAAACCTGGTGGATGTACCACGGTATGTGGGATATGATTTCTATGATGTTTATTGGAATGGGACTTTTTGCTATTGGCTTTTTTTCTAATAAACTTTCCACTTCAACCTATCTTATGTGCATGCTTCTTGGCTATGGTGTAGGTATACCGCTTGGATGGATATTTTTTGATAAAGGAGAAACAGGAGCGACCATTAATTTCACTTCTTATATCGATACTTACAGTACGCCGCACTTCATCTTATATGATTTCAGGCGGTTCTTTCTTTGCCTTGGACACGCAAGCCTGCTTTTGCTTGTTTTCCGAAGCCGGGTGGTGCCCTGGTTAATGAAAGGACTTTCTAATGTAGGCCAGATGGCATTTACCAACTACCTCATGCAAAGCATTATTTGTACGCTTTTCTTTTATGGGTATGGGTTAAGTAACTATAATAACCTTAAGTTTCACCAGTTGTACTATGTGGTAGGTGCGGTCTGGATTTTTCAAATCATCTTCTCTGCCATTTGGTTGAACTATTTCAAATTTGGGCCGTTTGAGTGGGTATGGCGATCATTAACGTATTGGAAAAAACAGCCGATGTTAAAGATTAAAACCTGAATTCAAAAATCATAACGTCACTAAATGAAAGGCAATTCGGAAGGATTGCCTTTTTACATGTATAGTATTGCCATCAGTCGTCATATGTATCAATGCTGATACTGCAGGTACATCAACAATTAGTAATTTCTGCAATTCCGGTAGAAACATCCTCAAAATTCAATTATCTAAAAGGGTTTACGACAGGTAGATTTGTTTTTGCAGCCACTATATACGCTGCTTATTGCAAAGCCTATATAAACCTTTTGATAACATGGAAAATAAAATTGCAGATCTCGAAATAAAAATGATAAACGAAGTGGCGGGCAATTTTTCCCGTCACCCCAGCCAGTTAAACCAATTGATGGAGGCCGATGCTGAAATCATTGATCTTAAAAACAAGAATATAGACTACCTGGTGGTAAAAACAGATGGTCTTCATGAAGAGATCAGTGAAAAATTGTATGAAGATCCGTTCCTCATTGGTTGGATGTCGGTCACAGCCACACTAAGCGACCTCGCTGCTGTAGCAGCCCAACCTTTAGGCCTGCTCTTATCATTACAGCTCACAAAAAATACAAACAAAAAATGGCTGGGTGCTTTTAAGAAAGGCATCAATACGGCCTGTTCTTGTTATGGTGTTAATGTTTTGGGAGGCGATACGAATTTAGATTCCGTTTTTTCTGTCAGTACCACCGGCATTGGTACTATAACACATACCAGGCCTTTGTTACGTAAACCGCTACTACCCGGCGAGCTTTTGTATGCAACCGGTAAACTCGGTATTGGAAACGCATATGCTTATTTCCGGTTTTTCAACTCAAGCGTCAACGTAAATTACCAACCCGTTGCCCGGCTTACTGAAAGCACCTTTATAAAAAAATATGCTACCGCTTGTATAGATACCAGCGACGGCTTCTTTCCGGCTTTATCTGTACTGTCAACTATTAACAGGGTAGGAATTAAAATTACGACCCCCTTGCAAAGACTACTGGATAAAACCACCTTGAACGTATACCAGTATTCGGGGCTCCCTGCATGGATGTTTCTTGCAGGGCCTCATGGTGAATATGAATTGTTGTTTTCCATACCGCCTGCAATGAGAAACCGGTTTGAACAGGCCTGCACTGATTGGGAGTGGAAACCAATTTTAGTTGGTGAAATAACAGAAGGACATTCTGTTCAATTTTCTTCCGAAGAAATGGAAATAGAATGTTCACCTTCTGTAATTGCCAACCTTTTTACAGAGTCAAACGGAGACATCCAATGCTACTTTGAAAACCTCACCAGGCAACACAAACTTTGGTCTCAACAATAAATTTTATATGCTTAGCCAAAACAACTTAAAAACGGTTCAGGTTGCCACAAGAAATCAAAAGCTTGAGGCACGTCTTGCTTTTTTTAAAAAAGCGATTCTAACCAATGAACTTACTTACATGCGCACGATTGTATCTGCAGCAGACAGGGAAGTAACCATTAAAGAGAAGCCGACAGGCAAACTTCGAAAGATGCTAATGTTTGCTTCCAACAATTACCTGGGTCTTGCCACTCACCCGCATGTAGTAGCCTCTGTTAAAAAAGCCATAGATAATTATGGGTGTGGCATTGGCGGTCCGCCTCTTTTAAATGGTTATATCAAATTAATTGAAGAAACAGAAGAGCGATTAGCAGCGCTTAAAGGAAAGGAAGCCGCCTTGCTTTTCTCCTCAGGGTTTATGGCGAACCTTGGAGCAGTTACTGCATTAGCACAAGCAAATGATGTTATTATTTACGACGAGTTAAGTCATGCCTCTTTTTATGACGGCATTAAATCAACCAAAGCCAGGGCAGTGATGTTTCCTCATAATAATTTACTGGCACTTGAGGCAAAGCTTGCCATGCATAGCGACTGTTCAGGTTCTGCCTTTGTTTGTGTGGAAGGCGTTTATTCAATGGACGGCAATATTGCCCGTCTTGATCTCATTGCAGCAATATGCAAAAAATATAAAGCCATCCTGATCGTTGACGATGCACATGGCACCGGGGTATTAGGAGAAGGTGGCAGAGGTACTGCTTCGCTTTTAAATTGCAGCAATGACGTTGACATTACAATGGGAACGTTCAGTAAAGTTTTTGCTACCTGTGGTGGTTTTCTTATAGGTTCAGGAGATATGATCAATTACCTGCGCTTTCATGCAAGGCCTTATGTTTTTTCCGCTTCTATACCACCCACCGTGGTTGCTGCGGTGTTAGGAGGCTTAGATGTAATGGAACAAGAACCCTGGCTTCGTTTACAACTATTAAATAATGCACAATATGCTATCAAAAAACTAGAACCATTTGGCTTTTGTGCTACGCCAGAAGCAGCCATCATTGCTTTGAAACTTCCGGAAGGAATGAATATCAGGAAAGCATCGTGGTTGTTTCACGAAAAAAATATTTTTATCAACCCCATTGAATATCCGGCAGTACCCATATCACGGCAAAGGTTCAGGATAAGTCTTATGGCGACCCATACAAAAGAAGATATAAATAAGCTGGCTGAAGCCGTAGAAGAGGTGTGGAATGATTCTAACGCTTATACATTTTAATATGCTGTTCTACTCACATGTTAATGAAGACAATACTATCGAAAGGCAGTTGCTGCAAAACTCGGGTTGTCGCCATGCCGTAGCTATTGCAGGTAGCGGGGAAAGAGTGATTTCCCTATTGGATCATGAATCCTGTAACAAAATAACGGTTGTAGATTCCAATAAAGAAGCAATGTTTTTATTGCAATTAAAAATAGCAGCATTATGCTCCCTAAGTGTTGAAGAATACCTGCAGTTTATTGGTCATTATGAAGCTTCCAAACAATTCCGGCTTACATGTTATAAATTAATAAGACAAAAACTGACAGAGGAAGGCGTTGGTTACTGGGATACTCAAAAACTTATTATTGAAAAGGGAATTCTTTATGCCGGACATTTTGAAAAATTCCTTTCAAGCATAAGACCTGTAATCAACTTATTTCTTGGCAAAGCATTTCAAAATATATTTCATTCCGCTGTTACAGACTCTTTTCCTTCACTGCGATGGAAAATGATCAGTTCTCTCTTCGGAAAAAAGTGGATTTATAAAGTATGGGGAAACAAGGACACTGCATTTACGGGTAAAGGAAGTTCTGTTGGGTACATACCAATGGCACTTAATAAAGTAATCAGGAATGGAAAAGCAGGAAGTTGTTTTATGATGCACCTGATTTTCAAAGGTCACTTGCGCCATATGTCGGAGAACGATTTGCCGCCATCGCTTCAAAAATCAGTTTTAGAAAAAATCCGTAAAAAAATATGCACCAATGAACTTACCATTGACTATTGTGTTAACGATTTGTTTCAGTTTATATCTCAACAGATTCATTTAGCGGAACCAACATTTTATTCCCTCTCAGATATATTAAGTTTTGAAGACCACGATTACCTGAATGCTTTGTTAGGACACCTTAACCTTGGAGAAAATGTCATTGTTGCAAGAAGTTTTTTAAGAAACCGGTTAAGTACACAACAACTTAAAAACCTGTTACCACAATATGGAACGATTGAAGTACATGACGACAAAGAATCAACATCTATGTACCAGGTAGTTTCTATACGTTGTAAAAAACCATTAAGAGAAGGAACCCAAAGCAAACAGACCACCATTCATGCCTGTTAACCTTATACCATATAATGCTGCTTATGATGAAGCCATCCATCAATTGGAAGAATCCATCGTACAGGGAAAGGGAGTACAGCTTACTATAATGAAAGGGCACTTCCTGGACCGTTCAAAAGTCTTTAAAAATTTTTATGCCTGCCTTGGTATAAATAATAGCGGTGAACCTGTTGCTACTTCCATTGCTGCACAAACCTCAATTATTATAAACAAGGAGCAGTTTGATGCTGGCTTTGCCTATGATGTAAAAGTACATCCCGACTATCGCAATAAAGGCCTTGGAAGAATGATGGCTAAATTCTTATACAAACAATTCTTCAGGGTGAAGGGATTGAAAAGAAATTTTACAACCTTAAAATTATCCAACGTTCCTGTTATCCGGCTGGCATCAAAAGCTGTATCTAATATCTGGCTTTACCACTTTGTATATCTCACAATTCCATGCACAGCACGAATAAAAAAACCACTTATAAAAAGTGCGGATAAACAGTTATTTAATGTTACCCTTTTTGATGAGCAAGGTCTGGACGCTTCCTATTATACCTCATTTGGTAATGGACTCGGTTATTTTCATACCTATCAAATGTACAGGCTAAAGATTCACAAGATTGGTTTTTTGATCAGCCAGGGAATTCGTTTTATGAAAAAGTTCCGACCCCGGTTAAAAGATTATTTACCCCGCGAAAATGATATCCTCGAATGTGTTACACTCTACAACCACAACGAAAGAAATATTTGCCATATAAACCAGTTATTAGAACAATTGGAAAAAGACGGCAAAACCTATCTATTGGTGTGCTGCCGCAGGAACGATTGCATTTATAACCTGTTGAAAAAACAATCTATCAATACTTATGGATACTATATTCTGAGTGATTTCCCTTTGAGGGAAAGAGATGAACTAACAATTGATGTCCGCTGCCTCTAATGCAATTTATGATAGGAAGATTCATTTATAAATACAATGGGCTTATACTGCTGCTCACCTTTAGTTTAGGGATAGGAAGCTTTTTTTTATTTCCAAAACTCAAAACGGAAACGAGCTTTAAACAATTTTTCCCGCAAGGCGAACCTTCTTTTGTAGACTATGAATCCTTTTGTCAAAAGATGGGCTCTTCTGAAAACTCCCTTGTTATAGCGCTATCTAATGACCCTACCATTTTTAATACAGAATTTTTAAATAAATTAAAAACACTGCAAGCGCTCATCGATTCAATGAAGGAAGTGCATAGCTCTCTATCTGTACTTAGTTTGAAAAAATATTCCGAAACCTTTCCCGGCTATTTTGCGAACCGTCCTTACTTACAAGCAAATCATCCGGAAAGATTTAGTAAAGACAGTGCTTTATTATACAAGGATTTTGAAATAACACAACATTTCATTACACGGGACGCCAGGCACACCAGGATGCTTCTGCAGCTTAAAGACAATCTCACGCTTTCACAAACAGATTCTTTATTAAAAAAGATAGATAGGGCAACTAAACACTTATCGCTAAACAAAATTCATTTCCTGGGAAGGAAATATATGGAGTCGCAATTTAAGAGCCTCATCAGCCAGGAACTAAAGACTTCTTTAGTTTTCACCCTTGCCTTCGTGATCTTAATATTGTTTTTTTTGCATCGCTCATTTGCTGCCGTTATCGTTCCTGTTATTTGCATGGGTGTCTCGCTCCTTATGCTATATGGGTATATGGCATTGTTTAACCGGCCTTTAACCATCATGTCCAACTTGTTTCCGACCATCATATTGATTGTAGGGGTTTCCGATGTGATCCATATCAGCAGCAAGTTTGCTTTTGAATCTTTATCCCGTAACAGCATTGCGGCGATGAGTAAAACGCTGAAAGAGATAGGAGTCACTACATTTATTAATTCCTTTACTACGGCTGTTGGTTTTCTTACACTTTTGACAATGAGTATGAAAGCCATGCAGTCTTTTGGAGTTGATGCTGCTGTTGGATTAATGATTGCCTGGCTCAATTCTATTTTTCTTCTCCCCTCCTTACTACTGCGTTTTAAACTGGCACGGGCATTTAGCCAGCCCATTGAATCACCCGGGTGGGAACGGATGCTAAAGAAGGTGTGCATTTTCACAAAAACTTATCCCAAACTAATTGTCTTTTTCTTCCTGATGATTACGGGTGTTTCAGCAATAGGTATTTCTTTTATCAATACTAACAACTATGTATTGACCAGCCTGCCCCAACACAACCGCCTGCGAACTGACTATAATTTTTTTGACACAGCGTTGGGTGGAGGAAGAACTTTCGAGTTAATCATCCAGGCAAAAAACAACCATACTATCCTGGACAAAAATACAGTTGAGAATATTGATAAATTGGAGGAATACCTGCACACACAAGGCGATATCACCCAGATCGTTTCACCAGCAACTCTTGCAAAATGGTTCTATAGCACAAGCAAAAAAAATGCAGGATGGAAGCTTCCACAATCGAAAGAGGAATATGATCATCTTCAAAGTGTCGTCTTCTCCAGTAATACAGTGCTTCCTGTAAAACTAATTGATAGCACTATTACGTTAGGCCGCTTGTATGGGAGGGTTAGAGACAAAGGCCGCAAAACGATAGAAAAATTTTACGTCAGCATGAACCAATGGATTGACCAGAATATTGACACTTCGGGTGTGAAGTTTAGTGTTACAGGCATCGATTATATAACTGATATTGGCCACCAGCTTCGGATTGATAATATGACCGGCAGCTTTCTTCTTGAAATCTTAATAGTTTCCATCATTATTGGACTTACCTACCAATCATTTTCATTGGTGCTCATAACGTTTATTGCCAATATTATTCCCATCCTTATAATAGGCGGTATTATGGGTTTTGCAGGAATTGAATTGAGAGGAGCCACTACTGCCATATTTGCTATTGGGTACGTGATAGCGGTAGATGACACCCTCCATTTCATAAACCGTTTTCAATTAGAAAAAAGAAAAGGTCTTTCAACGGAAGCAGCTTTACAAAAAACAATATTGCATACAGGAAGAGCACTGATTATTACTTCTTTAATTCTGTTAGGTGGCTTTGCTGTTTTGATGCATTCTTCTTTCGGCGATGTTTTTATGCACGGTTTTTTAGTCAGTCTCATTGTGATGACAGGTCTTTTCTCGGAGTTGCTATTAACGCCAGTGATGATCCGATACTTCTTTAATAGCAAACAAAAAAGAGAACGTATAAAGAGAAGCCCTTCTTTAGTAAATTAATTTGTTATGAGCTCACGTCCACTTTATATATCGCTTCTGTTGTTTGCCATCTATTCTTTAATACTGCTAACGCTAAGTTTTATTAATTATAGCATTATAAAAACCGTGTTATTGTGGATAGCGGGGCTTTTATTATTCACGTTTGTAGAGTATTTATTTCATCGCTTTTTCTTTCATATGGAACCTAAAGGTCCCGTGAAAAATAAAGTGCAATATGCAATTCATGGAAACCACCACGCAAAGCCAAATGAAGCCACCACAATAATGATGAAACCCCTCATAGCCATTACAGCCATTGTCTTTACGACACTGCTTTTTTATGGACTCTTTGGTTTGTACGTGCTTGCTGTCTTGCCAGGCTTTTTAACCGGTTATTGTGCTTACCTCTTTATACACTTTGCAATCCACACTTACAAACCACCCAAGTCCTTTTTACGGCTACTTTGGAGGCAACATAATCTTCATCACTATAACGATGATTCAAAAAACTTTGGCGTGTCATCACCTTTATGGGATGTCATTTTCAAAACATATTGCGGAAGCAAAACCAATAAACAAAAAACTGAAACGGTGTTATGAGTGAGCAGGTTATTATACTTGTAAATCCGTATTGTCACCAGGGCAAGGGCTGGAAGCGCTGGCTGTCCATTAAAAGCCAGCTATTGCAAATATTACCCCATACACCTACTATAGTCGCTTTAGAAAAAGGGCAGTCGTTGGAAAACCTGATGTTTCCTTTATTAGGGAAGTGCCATAACAATTATATTATCTCGGCCGGGGGTGATGGAAGCGTACATTATCTTGTCAACAGCATTTTGAAATCAAGAGAAAGCCTTTCAAAAACTTGTACCATTGGTGCTATAGGACTTGGTTCGAGCAATGATTTTTTAAAGCCGTTTGGAAGCAAACTAAAGAACATTCCCCTTCGTGTCAATTATTGTAGTGGCTTTCTACACCACGACGTTGGACACATCACTTACCTTAATGAGCAAAATGAATTCAGAGAACAATATTTTATTGTGAACGCTAGTATAGGTGTAACGGCTGAGGCTAATTGGAACTTCAACAACCCCGGGAAGGTGCTGAAATTTTTAAAAAAATATAATACTGCCGCCGCTATATTACACACTGCTGTACAAACCATTTTAATGCATAAAAATACTTCGTGCCTTGTTTCTTTTAAAAAAGAACATGTAGATGCGTCCATTTCAAACATCAATATTTTAAAATCTCCGTTTGTATCTGGGAGCTTTCACTATAATCAAAAACTTCAGCCAGACGATGGAAGATTGGGACTAAACATTTGTCATGCAATGAACAGAAAAGAACTTTTATCAACTCTATTTCAATTAAGCAAAGGCAGGTTTGAGAACGGCGAAAAAACAATCTCCACTTTTACAAACGATTTTAAACTTATTGCAAAAGAGCCTGTCATTTTTGAATGCGATGGAGAAACAGCAAAAGCAAAAGATATAGCCATAACCCTGGTTCCAGGAGCAATTAAAATAATAAGGAGTTAATATGAAACTTAGTTATAGTTCTATACTTCCTTTCTCTGTGTTCGGATTCTGGAAAGCCTACTTTGTTCAAATGCGGCCTTACTTGTTATACGTTTCCGGAATAGCTGGTCTTTCAGGAATGGCTATGGGTACAAATGCAGGGACTTCTTTGTGGAAGATGCTGGCCTTTATTCCATTTTTTCTAGGTTATGGATTCGGCCAGGCACTGACCGATTGTTTTCAAACAGATACCGACAAATTATCTGCTCCCTACCGTCCTTTATCCAGGGGTGTTATAAGCATATCCTCAGTATTAATCGTAAGTATCACAGGATTATGCTTCAGTGGACTGATACTTTATTTTGTCAGCTTTGACAGTTTCTTATTATGTGTGTTGTCCGTTATAGGTCTAGCTTCTTACTCTTATGTTAAGAAACATTTCTGGGTTGCAGGACCTTTTCATAACGCATGGATTGTTGCACTGTTACCTATGATGGGTTATTTTACAGTAGAGCATGTAAAAGGATTTCCTTCACATTTTTCCTCTTATATCGCCTTAACTTTTTTTTCTTATGCAAGTTTTGTTTTAATTGGTTACCTGAAAGACACCGGGGCAGATAAAGCAACCGGTTATAAAACGTTTCCTGTTGTGTTTGGATGGGATAAAACAATAATTGCGGGAGATTTATTTGCCATTGCATCTCTGACTTTATTCTGGTGGCACGGAGATAAAAATATTTACGAGATTATTGCAGGGGGATCGGCTTCAATAATCCTACTTAAAGGCCAGCTTTACGGGCATTTTACAAAACGCAAAAACGAAAAAGCTGCGCTCTACCCTATTTTATCAACTGTAAAAAGCTTTATACTTTTTCACATAGCTATTGTAGTACACTTTCAATCTCAGTGGTGGTTGGTTATGCTGATTTATTATGTTTTTTTTGAAATCGCTTTATACCGCCGGCCTGCACGATACCAGGTGTGATTCCTGTTTGTTTGGCTTTATAGGAAGGTAGCTTTTTGTAAGCTGACCAATTAGCTCACTTATGAAGCTGTTTAGTTTCGTGATCGTGTTCTTTCTTTTGTTCGTTTTCTTTCTTTTGTTCCTGCAATTTTTCTTTCTCCTGTTCTTCTTCTTCCCGCTTTTCTACAAACCAGGAAGCTACATAAGCAGTAAAAGTACCAAAGAGCCCTACACCCACTGTAATTAATGCAACAGCAATAAACCTGCCTTCTGTGGTTACAGGATATTTATCTCCATACCCAACGGTAGTAACAGTTACATAAGCCCACCATAAAGCATCTTCAGCTGTTTTTATGTTTCCGTGTGGTACATCTTTCTCTACATTCAGAATTCCGATAGCAGAAAAGATCACCATAAGAACGGCGATGATCCCAACAGATGTAAAAGCACCTTTCACTTTATTGTTGAAATAATAATTTGTTATCATACTCATCGAGCGGAAGGCTCGTAGCACTCTTAGAAGTTGCACCACCCGAAAAAGGCGGGCGGCCAGGAAGAATTCAAAAACAGGAATGCTCGAGATAAGATCTATCCATCCCCAACGCATGTACTTTACTTTACTCTTTGCAGAAAAGAAGCGTATTAGAAAATCAATAAAAAAGACCACACATATGGCATGATCAATGTCACGAAGCAGTTTTGATGTTTCAGGTGAAAGCCTTGTGAAAGCATCGACCAAAAGAGCCACAATAACATATACCGATAAAATAAAGATGAGAACATTAAAGGGATGAAGCGCCTGCTTTTGTTTTATGCTTATATGCATAAGCCATTTAATTGTAGTGGTAAAAAAATCACTAAGCCGGTGCTTACCTGATCACGATTTTTGCTTGTCAAACTTCTCATTTAGTATACGCAGCCTTTTACAAAGCATTTTCAAAAAGCCTTTCGCTATCTCAGGGCGGGAATCGAGTAGTTCAAAAAAAGGTTCCTGGTCGATTTTAAAAAGAAAGCAATCCGTATAGGCTTTGGCAGAAGCACTCCTGCTTTCAGCATCTATCAACGAAAGCTCCCCGAACACTTCTTTATCTTTTAAAATAGCAAGCGTAGTGTTTGATTTATATATCTGGATTTCGCCCTGGTAAATAATATACATACTATCTCCCCTATCGCCCTCTTCGAAAATAACCGCGTCTTCTTCCAACTCCATTTCCTGTAGTAAAGGAGCCAGGTCGGCTAAAACGTTTTCAGGTGTATCTGAGAAAATGCTGAGTGATTTTAACAATAGTACCTTCTCAATCAATAGCAGGTGTTCGTTTTTAGGTGTTTGCATATTTCAGATTTAAAATCTCATACAGCATATCTGGCCAACTCACTTAATAACGGGTGCTCAGCTTCAGTATACCTGCTGATAAGATTACTGTTTATAATATGGTGTTGTTTTTTTGACGTATAAATGGAACACGCTTTTGTCCAGTAATTATATTTAAAGTCTTCTGTTCCCAGGATTGAGCTCAGAATATTTTCAATAGTAGTAAAAAAACTACTGGGATACAACTTTCTTAAGGCATGGGTTTTATGGTCAATCTCCGATACTTCAAAAATTAAATTAAAATGATAAGCTGTGTCTTTTCGTACCGTCATTTCAATGACTTCCATCGCGTTCGCTATGGCGTCTTTTTCGCCTGAGTTAAAAGCAGATCTTACGTCTTTAATTTTATCTTTATCGTATAATAAAGCAAAGATATAGAGCAAGGTATCTCTCAAATTCTCCAATTCCAATTCAAGAGAATTCAAAAGTAATTGGTACCTTGGCTGGTACGGTATCAGCAGCTGTTGCATATATAATATGCTGGCGCAATAACTTAAACACTTACGGGCTTGCTCTTCAAAAAAAACTCTTTGCTCCATATTGCCGGTGTAACTACTCTGGTAAAAGGTTTTTATAATAACATGCGGGTAGCCGGGCAGTTGGTCCATCAGGAGGAGCAGAACGTTGTGTGATTTTTTGCCGCCTATTCTCCCGATAAGTCGGATCAATCGCTCAGTTTGACGGTGATTAAACCTGTTATCCAATATAAATGCCTCAAGAAGTGGCAAGGACTTTTCCCCGGCTAAATAAAAAGCTTCAATAACAACCTTTTCATTGGAAGTGAACCGGTTTAATACAATCTCTAATAACTCCTCATCTCCTATCTTCCCTGCAGCAATGAAGGCTTCGTTCATTACTTCTTTGTCCGGATCACTAATTAATTGTAACACCTCATTCTTATACAACTTATCAGGCAGGTCCTGCAAAATTAGTGCTGCTGTTTTTCTAACATCACTTTCCCCCGAAAAGATCATTCCTGACAAATAATCCCTGGCTTGCTGTTTACTTTCTGCATTTCCATATTTTAGAATGCCTGCAATAGCCGCCCGCTGAATGTTATTGCTAGGGTCGTTAATAAATGGCACAATGTCCTGTTCCTGCATATCAAGTCTACAGAGTGCTTTTATTGTTTCTGCTTTTAAAAAAGGGTCCGACGCCGACTGCAAAATTTCTTTTAGTTTATCTGCAGACTGAAACACGTTTCGTTGTTCAATTAGTTGAATGGCCTGTGTTTTAATGGCAGAAGAGGGATGGTCTAAGGCAGATATTAAAATTTCGTCACCAAGGATAGTTGGCTGTGAGGCAAGCATTTTTAAGATGTTGCAAGCTTCTGCTTCTGTTCCGCTACTCAATTTTTCTTGTATCCAATGCAGCGTTGAGGAATCGTTTACTGAAAACTCACTATTGTTAAAAAAGCGGTTACTGATTGTTTTTAAAAGTGCCTTTAAATATTGCTGATGAACACGATAAATACCAATGATCCATAATATCCCCAATAAAAATAAAATATAGTTAAGGCTTGCCAAATGGGTATCATGTTCAAATCTTAAGATTACCAGCAGAAGGATGCCCGTTAATAAGGAGGCGAAGGGATCCATAATACCTTTGGCAATAGTATGTGCACGCAGCCTTTCATGTGTACCAAGGGGCTGCATCAGGGTCAGGAACACCGGTGTATTGATAGAAGTACGAAGAATGTCAACAAAAATAGCCATCGCTCCAAAAAGATATAAGGATAGACTTTGTGGCTGCACTAAACTATCTGAAACCAGGACCGATGCTACTAACACAATCATCAGTATGGGAGTTACAAGCAGTGATTTTATTATCCCCAATTTATTGATAATTCTGCCGGTAATAATCATCTTTACAAATAAGGCAACGACACGAACGGTAGCAAAGAAAAAAGCGATAAACTGTGCCAATCCAACATCACTATGTACGGCCTCTTTCACCTTTGCATAAAAGGAGAAATTAACGATGATAAAAGTGGCAGATGCAATTACAGTAATAATAGCAATACGCCGTATTAGTACATTGGCGGAAAAGTTTTTAAACAAGTGGCTAACAGTTTGTGTGTGCTTTACATCTTTGTGGCTGTTATTATGCTTGTGTAGATAACCCAACACTTCAATCTTGTGTATGCTGGGCAGAGATGCCATCATACAGCCAAAGCCAATCCATAACAGGTTAGCTGTGCCTATATAGCTTACCAGGAGCAAGGCCAGCGTATAGCCTATAAACTTGGCAGGAATGTCGCCAGCACTAATCAGTCCAAATAGTCTTTTACTTTGGCGCACATCAAAAAGTAGCGAGGTAATACCCCAAAATTCAAGGTTATTTAGCAGGTATAATACATTGAACCATGCCAGCATTAAAAACAGAAATCCGGACGGCATAGATTCAACGGCAAATCTGAAAATAAGTATGCTCACAGCCATAAATACCGTCATCCCTTTGGCCAGAACAGTAATCTTAAGTTTGGCTTCCAGCTTTGAATAGATGTAACCAACCGTCCATAGCAGAAAAGAAGAATAGATCAATACTTTTGGCAGTTCTGAAATATGAAATTTGCCAAGAAACATGGCAAAAGCCGATGTAAAGAAAAAGGCGATGCCGGCACCCTGAAAAAATTCAAATAAAAATAATGTTCTAACCAACTTCCATTCATTAGCCCTCACATTCAGAACACGCAACACGATGCTTGTTGGCTTCATAGCTCTTTGTTAGTAATGTTTACATCCACCTGCGCTCTTAATCGTTTAAGGTGCTTACATTTTTTAATATTACGTTTTATACGAGATGCCTTTGTAAAATATTCGTGCGACCCGATAAACTTAATCTGTACCTGCGTCCACTCTTCTTCAGTTTTAATAAAACCAAGGTCAAAGTACTCCTTTCTTAAATTATCACTGATAAGTTCAAAATCATCCCTGCCCAAATAATCCAGGTCGGCATCACAAAGTATTTCTTCAAGGTGATTTTTGGGCGATTGGGGGACCCTGGTTGCCATTATCATTGAACAGATAGTATTCATTTCCTCAGGCGTAATAGCAGAATTAGCGAGATCTTTTCTTGCTATCTCGCAACTCTTTTCTTCATGTCCTTTGTATACAAATAAAAACCCTGTGTCGTGATAAAGCGCTGCCAGTTTTAAAAGGAGTAATTTTTTCCCATCTGTCAGGCCCTCTTCCGAAGCTATTCTTTCAGCATTGCACAACACATCCATTGTATGGTAAACGCTATGATAAGCAAGCACCGGATTACTGTGCAAAGTGAGCATTTTCAGAACTTTTTCCTTTACTATCTCAAATTCAATCAGCATTTAGTTTTTGGCTGTTGTTTTGGCGTGAATACGTTTTAATGAATTATTCCCCAAAGTCTTTTTGGCCTCTTTAGCCCAACATTTTCTATAATCACTAAATTAATAAACCCGTTGGTTAATGAAATAATCTTTGATTAAATATCGTAGTGATAACCTGATCTGATTAGCCGTAAAGCGTATCAATGTTAAACTTTTTTTCTTCCTGTTCCGGAATAGTTTCCTGAAGGCTGTTTTCACTTTCCTTTTCAACGCTTATATTATTAATAGCTTCCACTTCGTGATCTATAAAATACATATCGATCTCGCCTACGTTCTTTGCATATATTTTACCGCGGTATCTACAGGTATATTTGTCTTTAATGAGTTCATAAATCGCAGAAGAAATATTTACCTGGCCTGGTTCTCCATTACTTTCCATCCTACTGGCAATATTCACCGTACTTCCCCAAATATCATAGGCATATTTTTTCTTTCCAACAACACCTGCTACAATGGGTCCTGCATGTATCCCAACCCTTACATCCCATGGTAACAATCCTTTTTCTGCCCGTCTTTGATTGTTTTGAATCACATATTGCTGAATCTCCAAACCTGCCTTTACAATGTTATATGGGTGCTGGTTATCGGGAGTGGGAATACCGCCGGCACACATATAGGAATCACCAATTGTTTTAATTTTTTCAAGGTTATTCTTTTCGATGATATCATCAAAAGCCATAAAACAGATGTTGAGCTCATCAACAAGTTCTGCAGGAGACATTTTATCGGCTATAGTAGTAAATCCTTTGAAATCGGTAAACAAAACAGAAACAGACTCATAGTCTCTTGGAGTGGCCCGACCATTATCTTTTAATTCTCTTGCCACTTCCATTGGCAAAATGTTTAACAACAAATGTTCTATCTGATCTTTTTGGTGGTCCAGTATCTTATTGATCTTCACTTTTGCCCTATAGTTCCGGAAAATAATAAACGCAATTACAAAAACAAGTACAAGGCCAACTGAAAGTGCATTCTTGGCCAGCTTCTGGCGTTTTAACTCTACTTCCTTTAGGGTTTTGTCTTTGGTTAAAAGGTTAATTTCACCCTGCTTCTTTTGAAGGTCAAAATCAAACTGGAGGCTGCCTAATTTTTTATCAGTTTCAATATTATATAAAGTGTCTTTTATATTGGCATATAAACTTTGATATTGAAAAGCGTTTCCATAATCTTTTGTTAGGGCATATGAAGTTGACATGCCCTGGTAAATTTCCTTTAGTTCGTTTTTTGCATTGATCTCAACTCCTAGTTCTTCCGCTCTTTTATAATAAGATAAGGCTATCTTGTTATCCTCCATCTTATGATAAGTTTTTGCCAATTCCAGCAGGGATTGAACAATGTAGAGTTGACCATTTAATTTTTCGGCGATAGTTAGGGCCTGGTTGTGATAGTTTAAGGCCATATCAAAACGCCCCTGCTTTTGATACACTTCTCCAATTTTATTATAGGAATAAGGCACACTTTCCATGTTTTCACGTGCCTTGAGGGATTTATTCAAATAAAGAAGTGCCAATGAATCCTGGCCTTTAGCAGAATAAATTTCACCTATGTTTACTGAAGCAGTTCCAATTCCTCCTTTATCATTTAATTCCTCTGAAATTGGCAGGGCCATTAAATAATAATGAAGTGCTTTGTCGTACGTTTCTTTTTTACGGGAATAAACTGCACCTATATTGATTAAAGCAGTTTGGATGCGAAGTTTGTTGCCGGACTCCTCGGCAAACTTTAAGGAGTTCAAAAAATATTCGAGTGCTTTTTCATTATCTCCCTGGTTGTAGTGAACAGATCCAATATTTGCCAGCATGTTGGAAACGCCTACTTTGTCATTAATGGATTCAAACACTTTTATTGCCTGGTTCCAAAAATCCAAAGCCTCCAAATATTTGCTTTGATTGAAGTAACAGATACCTATGTTCTTTAAGGCATAACCGACACCATTTTCAAAAGAATTCTTCTCGGCGAGTTCTTTTGCCTGGATAGCTAAAGCAAGCGCTTTATCAGGATCATCGTTGAAATGTTCCCTGCTCTGTTGAAGCAGGGAATTGACCAAAAGGGTATCTTTTACAGTTGCTTCCTCAGACGGGATAGGCTGAGAAATTCCTTTGATCCATATGGAAATAAAGCCTATACACAAAATCAGAAGTTTCCATTTCATAACCACGTGTTTTCGATAAAGGATCTTGTTGTTATACCTATTTCAATCCACTTTGACTATTTTGATACAACTAGTTTTTTCATTTCCGTTCTGTTACCATTGTTAACCTGGATCAAATAAATTCCTGAAGCCACCTTGCTTAAATCAATTTTCTTTTGGTACACTTTGCCTTTTTCAACCGTGCCATTGTACAATACTGAAATCATCCTACCATCAATAGTAAATAATGCCACGTTGGAGTGACCGGAATAAGCCGGTTTGAAATAGATAGTTGCATCGTTTGCCGCCGGATTCGGAATCAGTCTTAAACTTCCCTCAAATCTTACTTCGTCAACTTTTTCTGTCATATTTCTTTCCATTCTGGCAACAGACTGGGTCGTTGAGACTACCATGCAAGCTGTATAATTATCTACAGGGCTTGAGCTTCCTGTATAATTGTTACCTCCGCCTCCGCTGCCACCATTAACTAAATAGGCCAACTGCGTAGTAGGTGTGCCTGCCCGGTAACTTCCATTTATTGAGGTTATCTGCCCGGAATCCTTCACCGAATTGTAAGTAAATGGCTTATCGGAAGGCGGCTGGTAAGCTGCTATTCCATAAGACCATTGGTCACTAAAATTCTTATTACTATAGAAGATGCCTTTTACAACTGTGTTGGCATTGTTCTTCTTGGCAAAACCCGTTGAAGAAGTAACGATAGCACCGGTTACAAAAATGTCAGAAGTGCTGCTGAAACCCGGTGGCACTTTGGTGATCCAGCTATTCTTAGCATCGTCGTAGA
>DAIQPL010000272.1:0-5744 GCA_036787395.1 Flavisolibacter sp.
TGGCAACGATATCGCAACGAGTTACTCATAACTGACTCGTTTTTGGTAGAGTACTCTTTTGACTTGCTCAGCATCCTGGGGCGTATTTGCATTTGTTAATGCAGTCGGATTGGGCGGTTTTAGAATTTTTATTTCACTGTTTAATAAAACTTTTCTTGGGCAACTTCCCTTAGATAAATAGGACCGTAATGTGGAGTAGGCTGCAGGTTCCCAAATTGTAACTAAGGGTTCGGGCAGTCTGTCATGAGGGCTTTCAAAACTCGTAGCCAGCACAGATTCATTTCTATGTTCAAGGAGATACTCTATTGTTAACTTATCCAATAAAATCAGGTCACAGGCAACAACCAACCATGCTTGATGAGGATCAAAATCAAAAGCAGAAAGAATAGCACCTAACGGCCCTGACCCTTCATACCTGTCTTCAATAGTTTTATAGTTTGGGTCTATTTCATGTACCTGGTCCGGCCGGCACGAAATAAAAACTTTTGAGCAATAGTCTTTCAACAGGTCCGCCATATAATACCGTTGTTCTTTTCCATACCATTTTATCAAGCCTTTGTCCTGGCCCATTCTGGTGCTTTTGCCACCTGCTAATACCACGCCGTTTATAGTTTTCTTATCCTCTCCTGAATTCATGTTTACCCCCCGTTTTTTCAATAAGTCTGGTTTCTTTAATCACAATATCATGGCTCAATGCTTTGCACATATCATAGACTGTCAGAGCCGCAACTGTAGCTCCGACTAAAGCTTCCATTTCTACCCCCGTTTTTGCGGTGATAGTGGCAGTGCATTCTATGACCACCTCTTTGGCTTCATTCAACTGAATTTTTATGTTACAGTTTTCCAAACCAAGTGGATGGCATAAAGGAATTAATTCGCCAGTCTTTTTAGCGGCCATGATTCCGGCAATGATGGCTGTCTGGAAAACAGATCCCTTATTGGTTTGAAATGCATGACTAACCAATTTATCTATTACTTCACCAGGCAAATGAACAATGCTTCTTGCTGTAGCCATTCTTGCCGTCACCTCTTTGTGGCTTACATTAACCATTGTCACAACTCCTTGTTCATCTAAATGGCTGAAATCTTTCATGACAGATCATTTTAAAACATTTTTAAATGGCCATATTTTATAAACTTCGCCCCTGTAAAATTTGGTTTTATTTTCCGGTAATTCCACAAAAGCATTTGCTTCCGCCAGGTGTGCAAAATCCCCCGATCCATTGCCTTTTATAGGCGTTGCCACTAATTTTCCTTCCTTACTGCATTTTATACAGGCCTGCATAAAATAGGTCAGCAAAGGCGCGAATTCAAGGTCTTCACTCAGGATCGCATATTGTTCTTCTTTCTTAAATCCAATACAAGCTTCTAACCAGGGTAAAAAATAGCGATGCAGGCACAAAAAAACAGAAACAGGATTACCAGGAAAAGCAAATACTGTTGTTGTGGTCTGATAGGTTCCAAACCACATCGGCTTACCAGGCCTTTGCTGTACTTTATGAAATAATTTTGTTGCACCTAACTCTTTCAGCACCTCTGGCAGGTAATCAAACTTCCCCATGGAAACACTTCCGGTAAGAAGCAGTACATCATATTGTTTCAAACAATTTTCTAACGTACGTTTCATTATTTCCCGGTCATCCCTCACATGTAAAACGTCCGCTTCAATTTTATAAGTTTTTATTGTAGCACTTATGGTGTATGTATTTGATTTACGAACCTGGTAGGGGCCAGGATCCCGATCCATATCCACCAATTCATCTCCTGTAGAAATCACAACAGTTCGTGGAAGTGCTTTTACAGTGAGTTCTTTAGCGCCAACAGATGCGGCTACAGCCAAGACCGCCGGGGTAATGAGCTGGGGTGCACTCACCACTATTTCGCCCTTTTTTTTATCTTTTCCTTTAAAATGAATGTTTTGTCCTTTGTTAATTTCCCCGCCCATAACAAACGCATATTTGTTACTTATTGAAATGTCTTCATAGCGAACAATTGTGTCTGTGCCGGCAGGTAGTGCACTCCCGGTCATAATCTCGATACATTCATCTGGTGCTGTTACTGCAACCGGTGTATGGCCTGCTGCCTGTACTGCTTTTATGAGAAAGCTGGTGATGCCTTTTTCATAAGCGTCATAGTTTATAGCAATACCATCTACAGTAACACGGTCGTATGGGGGGAGATCGCGGTCAGCTTTCAGATCCCTCGCTAAAACCCTGCCGAGACTTTGTCCAAAAGGAACGTCTTCGCTTCCAAAATCAATTACATGTTGTAAAACGATCTCTTCTGCTTTTTGTACAGGTATCATTTCCGTTTTTATAATAACCCTATCCATATTATCCTCCAATTGCTGCCATTGATTGATGAAGTAAAGGATCAGAACTTAGCTTTTGTGCTTCCCACCCGTTTCTAACCCTTTTGCCCAACGCGTTATGCAAGGCAGATTCAATAGTATGCCTGCTGCAGCCTTTTCGAATCATGTCTTTGATATTGAATACACCACTATCATACAAACATGTTTTTAACATGCCCCTTGGTGTTATTCGGATGCGATTACATGAGCCACAAAAAGAACGGGTATAAGCAGCAATAACACCCACATTTCCTTTGTGTCCAGGTATTGCATAATTGAAAGATGTTGAAGAAGAAGGATCAGGGATCTTTTGCATCGCCGGAAAATGGTTTTTAATCGTCTCAAGAATTCGAACATAATTCCACTTAACTCCTGAAAAATTATGACTATCCCCGTTAAAAGGCATTTCTTCAATGAAGCGTACAGTTACAGGCAAGGTCCTGGTAAGCGTTACCAGCTGAAGAATATCTTCCGTATTTTTCCCTTCCATTACCACTGCATTTATTTTAATATCCATATCATGCTGCAATAAGGTTTCTAAGGTATGGAGGACTGCATCTAACTCATCACGACCCGTGATAGAAATAAAACGTTTCCTGTCTAAACTATCCAGACTAAGATTAAAACTGTTAATACCTATTTTTTTTAATTCCGGAATAAATGAATTCGTCAATACGCCGTTGGTAGTAACAGCCACTTTTTGTATTCCGGGTATTCGCACTAAAGAATCAAGGAACTGCATAATGTCTTTTCGAATAAACGGCTCTCCACCGGTGATACGGATCTTATCAATACCCATACAAGCCAGCAGTGAGCAAATTGACAACATCTCTTCAAAGGTCATAAGCTCCTTTGCAGGTAACCAGTCCAAACCGGTTGAAGGCATGCAATAATAACAACGAAGATTGCAACGATCTGTTACAGCCAGCCGCAGGTAATTGATGATCCTTCCATGGTTGTCGTACAGCAAAATCTTTTTTATTTTATATTTTTAAATATTCTGAAAAGCTTTTAAAGGCTTCCAATTGTGTCAGTCCGCAATAGAATTACGCCCTCCCGCTACACCCTTTATTTCCTTATCTTTAAGTACATCAAAATTCTACTATTTTTTGATCCGATTTATTCTCAATAATACAGAAATCAGCACAGATCTGGCACACGGGTTAACGCTGCTTGATTTTGTACGCTATTATAAAAATCTTACAGGCACAAAAATTGGTTGTCGCGAAGGTGACTGCGGGGCGTGCGTGGTTTTAGTGGGCGAACTGAAAAACGAAGAAGTTATTTACCAATCCTTTACTTCCTGCCTCACACCACTTGGAAATATTCACGGCAAACATGTTGTTACCATCGAGGGGCTTAACCTGGAAGATATAAACCCTATCCAGGAAGCAATGCAAAATGCTTCAGCTACACAGTGCGGTTTTTGTACGCCTGGCTTTGTGGTTTCCCTGGCAGGTTTTTGTCTTAGCAAAAAAGAACCAACATATCAGAATGCATTGGCGTCCATAGATGGAAATATTTGCCGGTGTACAGGTTACAAATCCATTGAACGGGCCGCAGCTAAAGTTGCTGAATGCATGAAAGAGAAAGGAACCGCGGATCCGCTAGACTATGTGAGTCACCACCAAATCCTGCCATCATATTTTTCAGGAATCAGGGAACGCTTGCGAAAAATTTATATGAAAACAGATGGTATTTTAAAAAAAGAAACCGTTCAATTTATTGGCGGAGGTACGGATTTGTATGTTCAAAAGCACGAAGAAATGCAGGCCGCTGCCCTTCGTTTTTTTTCTAATCAACCCTCGATAAAAGGAATTAACAAAGAAGGCACACGCTGCATAATTGGAGCCGCGGCAACGGTAACCGATATACAGGAATCTGAACTTATACAACAGCATTTCCCATTACTGAACCGCTATATCAAATTAATTTCTTCCACACCCATCCGTAATATGGCAACTATTGGGGGGAATTTTGTGAACGCTTCTCCTATTGGCGATTTAACGATTTTTTTCCTGGCTTTAAATGCCACGATAGTTTTAACACACGGAAAAAAAAGAAGAGAACTGCCTTTAAAAAAATTGTACAAAGGCTATAAGACGCTTGATAAAAGCGCTGAAGAATGGATTGAACAAATCTGGTTTGAATTACCTGCTCCAGGCAGCCATTTTCATTTTGAAAAGGTGAGTAAGCGAACGCACCTCGATATTGCCAGTGTGAATTCAGCATTGCATGTCATCGTACGGGACGGCCGTTTTGATAAAGTACATTTATCAGCAGGCGGAGTTGCGGCGATACCAATGTTACTGGAGGGAACGGCAAAGTTTTTAGAAGGGAAATGGTTATCAGAAGAAATAGTGACGGAAGCAATCGAAATTGCACAGGAAGAAATCAGTCCAATTAGTGATGCACGGGGAACAGAAGAATACAAACGATTGTTGTTGGCACAATTGATAAAAGCGCATTTCCTTACACTTTTTCCGCAATTATCAGTGGAAAAGTTAGTTCACGTATAATGAAAGGAAGCGACAAACGAGTCCGCTTGCCATAAACTTATAGTATGAAAAACATTGATTCCAGGACGCATATCAGGGGCGAATCGATTTACCTGGATGACATCCCTTTATTGCAGGGCACTTTGTTCGGTGCTGCTTTTGGTTCCCCAATGGCACATGGTGTTATCACGAACCTGGACGTGGAAGATGCAGTGCGAATCCCTGGCGTAGTTCAGATCTTCACTTATAAAGACATTACTGGCATCAATCAGATTGGTGGTATCATTCCCGATGAGCCGCTGTTCGCCGATGAGCATGTTCATTTTTGCGGAATGCCAATTGCTTTTGTAGTAGCGGAGACAGATGAAGCAGCACGATCTGCTGTTAAGAAAATAAAAGTGGATATTGATCCATTGCCGGTTATCACTGATCCAAGAGTGGCTCAGGAAAAAGGCGAATTGATTGTTCCACCACGCACTTTTATTTTAGGCGATGTAGACAAAGCCTGGCAAGATTGTGCTTATGTTTTCGAAGGTGTTGCTGAAACCAACGGACAAGAACATTTATATATTGAAACGCAGGGTGCCTACGCTATTCCGAAGGAAAGTAATGGAATTAAGATTTATTCATCTACCCAAAGTCCAAGGGCCACACAGCAAGCTTCCTGCAAGGTAACAGGATTGCTTATGCACCAGCTTGAAGTGGAAGTAATTCGGTTAGGTGGGGCCTTTGGTGGTAAAGAGGACCAGGCGAATGCATGGGCCGCCATGTGTGCTTTGGCAACACATGTTTTAAGGAGACCGGTAAAATATTCATTGCACCGCATAGAAGATATGGCTATGACAGGCAAGCGACATCCTTATTCTTCTGATTTTAAAATTGGTTTGAATAAGGAC
>DAIQPL010000273.1:0-1924 GCA_036787395.1 Flavisolibacter sp.
CATGATGGCATTTACACTTCGTATATGTTTGAAGGTAATGGCAGGAAACTGCAACTAATTCTATTAGACAACCGCACCTTTCGCAGCGACCTCCGTTTATACCGTGGCGAGTTAAGCCGCAATGAAAAATATTTTTATCCGCTTGACTATTATCCCCATGAAATTGAAGATTCAACCATGCTGGGCGATACGCAGTGGAAGTGGCTGGAAGAGGAATTGAAAAAGCCGGCAGACGTCCGCATCATTGGTTCAGGCTCGCAGTTTGGTATTTCGTTCAACGGCTATGAAGCCTGGGCTAACTTTCCACACGAACAAAAGCGAATGCTGGAACTGATCAAAAAAACAAAAGCTGATGGTGTGCTTTTTATTACAGGCGATGTACACTATGCTGAAATATCGAAGCTGGAAACAAAAGGTCAATATCCGATTTTTGATGTTACCGCCAGTGGCATTACCTCCACCTGGCTTTTTGCCACACCAAACGATAATCGAATTGAAGGCCCTGTTATGGAAAACCATTTTGGTATGCTTACTATCGACTGGAGCAAAAAAGATCCTGGTCTTAAAATGGAAATCTGGGACGTGAAAGATAACCAGCGCATTGAACATACCATCTCACTAAGTGAAATTTCTTTTATGAATTCGAAATAGCAGTAGTCCTATTGTTTGTTATATACTTCTTCAATAGCTTTTCCAATACAACCGTTTGGCATTTGAATATGAAGCAGTCCCGCTAATGTTGCTGCAATGTCTGTCATGTTAGTAACCTTATTGGTACTGCCATGCTTAATACCCCATCCCATCCAAACCAATGGTATATGGGCATCGTAACCATTCCAGGATCCATGCGTTGTACCAGTTCCATTGGCTGACCCAGAATACCATCCCGGGTCAAGAATAAAGGTTATGGGGCCCGAACGCTTTACATTATACCCGTTAATTATCCTTTCTTTTAAATCACCTGGAAGATGCGCTTCTTCCAACTTTTCAATATCGGCAACAAACGCTACGTTAGGTTTATCTTTTAAAAACCTCACGATGTCCTTTCGTATTGCTTCTTCATTTAGTTTGTTTTCGGCAACCAATTTATTATTGAGGTGTACCTGTGAATTGCTAAAACTTAACACCAGGTTTTTGGAACTATGTTTTTTCTCGAGCCACTCATTCAATTCTCTTTGAATGGCCCCGCTGACCCAAAAGCCCGCCGGAATTTTATTGTCAATTAAAAAGTTAGGATTATTTGCAGCACCGTGATCAGCCGTGAGAAAAGTGGTATAATTTCCCTTGCCAATCTTTGTATCGAGGTAGCTAAACAGGTTTGCAAGATCGAGGTCCAAACGCAGGTAGGTATCTTCTACTTCTATGGCATTCACACCAAATTTGTGGCCTATATAATCAGGAGAAGAAAAACTAACTGCTAAAAAGTCTGTGACTTCATTGCTGCCTAATTGCTCATTCTCAATCGCGGCCTTGGCCATTTCCAGGGTAAGTGTATTTCCATATGGTGTAGACCGGATAATGTCCAGGTTTCTGCTGATCATTTCTGAGGTCTTTACTGGAAAAGTTGAAGCTGTCATGCCTTCCCACTTTCCTTCGTAGCGGTTATTGTCCGTAGAACTTTGAACGTAAGTTTTTATATCATACAAGGTATTCCAGTCCTGCTTCAAATATTTTTCTGCAAGGTTTTTATCATTGAATTGTTTTACCCATGCCGGAAGTTCCTTTATATAATAGGTGCTGCTTATCCACTTTCCGGTTGAATTGTCAAGCCAGTAGGCAGCATTGGCCGCATGCCCTGCCGGCAAAATACTACCCCTGTCTTTAATAGCTATACTTATAACCTTCGACCTGAAGTTGGTGGCCAATTTTAATTCGTCGGTGATTGTGCTTGACAGTAAATTACGTGGCGACATTTTACCTGCGG
>DAIQPL010000273.1:2024-5735 GCA_036787395.1 Flavisolibacter sp.
AAAATACTCACAGCTTTTTGTTGCGCAAACGTAAAGAAGGTGGTGACTAAAAGCAAAAATGTAAAAACGGTTTTCTTCATGGAGTAATTTAATTGTAAAAAATTTGCATTCTCTCTGACGATACGGATGCAATATTCCATCATTCAGCTTTATGAAAGATTATTTTCTTAGAATTTTTTTATGACCTGCAGACAACTTAACCGGACGGCAGTTTTAGTCTTAACTAGTAATTAAAAAGAGCACCCGGACCTTTCGGTCCGAGTGCTGTGATGAGAGAAATCGGTTACATTGAACAATAAATTTTTTAAATCTACCATCCGGGGTTTTGAGTAAGATTGGGGTTAGCTGTCCTATCGGGCTCGGGTATCGGGTAATAATAGTTTTTATCTTCCCACTTCCGGGGAATATTATTCAGCCAGGTAACTTCGCCATACGTGTCATTTGATAATCGTTGAGAATTGGGTGATCCACTGACAGTGGCGGATACATTTATGTATGTTACGCCGGTTGGCCTGTTAGCAGGTAACGTTTTGTAAAAAGCAACATCTAAAACGCCATCTCCATTAAGATCAAGAGGCACATCAAGTGCCGGAACATAGATACCATTCCATTCCATTTGCATCAGGTCGCCCCTTTTCCAACGGATAACGTCATAAAACCTGAATCCTTCTAAGGTTAATTCAATACCTCTCTCCCTTCGTATTTCTAAGATGACAGGGTCAGAGATACCCGGAAAATACTTTGTCATCAGGTAAGGATCAGCAACGGTGGGTTTTGTTGTTAATCCTCCGGTTATGCCTGCCCTTTTTCTTAGTGCACCGATAGTAATTGTCCAGTCAGCATCTGTCAGTGTGCCCAGTTCAGCTTTTGCTTCTGCATAATTTAGCAACACTTCCGCATAACGGAATATGGAAACTGCATTATTATTTAAATCTCTTGTGTCATAGTATGTATCGTCGAGACTCCATTTAATAGGCATATAACCTGTATAGGTGTAAGAAAAAACTGGTGGGGCGGCAACAGTAGCAGTTCCACTAATTCTTTTATAATCACCCATACGAATAGTTTGTTCCAATCTTCTATCTCTTCCTTTTACTTCATCCTTGAACTCCATGGTCTGGTACCCGGGCTTATTGGTAAACGGAGTTCCGTCTATGTTCAGGTAAGTATTAATAAACGTTCGGATGAAATTCAACCTTACCCCGGTGGTAGCACTTGTATAGTACCAATTAGCGGCATGAAGTACGGCTAATGCAGGATCTGATATCGCCGCAAGCATAACTTCTTCAGGTATTGGTGCAACACTGGTAAAGACTTTGCGGTAAGAAAGAGCAGGGCCTGCACCTTCATAAAGTTTAAAACCTGACTTGTCCATTATTTCTTTGGCTGCCGTTGCCGCTTGTGTGAGCCATGTATTAGCTGTGCCTCCAAGATTAAGATTTGTATGATACTTTCTAAAAGTTCCTTCAAATAAACATACCCTTGCCTTGAAAGCGTAAGCCACCCATTTGGTGATTAAACTTCTGGAACCGTCACTTGTAGTTTTGATATTTTGAGTAGCATAATCAATATCTGCCAAAACAGAGTCCATTACAAGTACACGGGAATCGCGTCCCTGGGTCAGTTCAGGATCTGCGACGTCCAACGGTTTATTAATCCAGGGAACGTCGCCATATCTTTTCACTTTTTCAAAGTAAAAGAAAGCCCTGAAAAACCTTGCTAAACCGGTGTAATGTTTCCTCACGTCAGAAGGCACACGTTCATCCGTATTGTTGGCAATAAAGTAGTTAACATTTCTTAAAGATCTCCATCCCCAGTTCCAGTCATTATCCTGCATCATTCCCAGCGCCACCAGGTCATAAGCAGAAGCCGATGTATTATCACTCAGGTTAGGTCCGTATGCACCGGGTCTTATAAAACGAGGTGCATCTCTCCTGGCTCCGTAGTCAGATACATTGTCTGCAGTGTGTATATTGTTTGCTGTCGGCAGTATGCTATAAAAAGAATTGGCGTATAGCTCCAGTCCTTTTTCACTACGGAACACGGCATCTCTCGAAATTGTAGATTGCGGAAGTTGTTCCAGCTTTTTACAGTTTGCAAAAAGAACAACGACCAAAAACATCCATAAATATTGTTTCATTTGTATAAATTATTAATGGTGTTAAAATGTTACAGATAAACCAAAGGTTACACCTTTCATCATAGGGTAATTGTAGCCATCTCCGGCATTGCCGTTTGGACTGAATACCTGGTCTGATACTCCTGTATTTTCAGGATCTATATCCTTCGTGTGTTTATAAAGTGGAGACCAGGTCCAGATGTTTTCTGCAGAAATATAAATCCTTGCATTATTAGCACTAATTTTTGAGATCAATTTCTTTGGAAAGTTGTAACCAAGCTGTATGTTCTTTAACCGTAGGTAAGCTATATTCTGAAGATATCTTGTTTGCGCTTCCCTAAGTATACCTCCCGTACGATTGGCCAAACGCGAAACATATCTTGGCAAATAGGCATCGGGTTTGTCAGGTGTCCAATGATTATCTAAATGCCATCTTGGTAATTTATTATAGGGCCTGTTATATTGTCCCCAGAAAACGCCAGCTTCTGTACTGGGCCACCAGTCTTGTCTTCCAACACCCTGGAAAAAGGAGGATAAGAAGATGTTGTTCCACTCTGCACCAAGACTAATCCCATAGGCATACCGCGGGGCAGCGTTACCAATGATGGACCTGTCACCGGGATTAGCCAATGTGTTAGTACCCGGATTTATAATGTTATCACCATTCAGGTCTTGTAACTTAATATCACCTGCAAATGTCTGTCCTGATGAAGTGGATAAAAACAATTTTTGATTGGCATGCTTTGCTATATCGTCTGCTGAAGTAAAAAATCCCTCTGTGGTATAGCCCCATATTTCTCCGACCTCCATTCCCTCGTAATAATCTGTCAGCCTTTTTTCAGGGTTATTGTATTTAGTTATTATGGCTCTATTATCTGCAAGCGTTAATCGTACATCATAATTAAAAGGTTTGGATGCAAGATTAAATTTATCCCTCCACGATAAAGTCATTTCCCAACCCTTTGTTCTTAAATCAGCATAGTTTCCTTTGGGAGCGGTAGCACCAAAAACAGCAGGCGGTGTGACTGCAGTGGTAAACATGTCCGTTGTTTCGCGCACATATGCATCGCCCGAGAACTGCAAACGGTTGGATAGCATTGCAAAATCTAACCCGATATTTTTAGTAGTAGATGTTTCCCACGTAAGGCCTGCCGGAAGCACCCCTGGCCTGCTTGTAAAAGAAGGCCTTACTCCATTTAATATAATAGCCGATTGTCCTATTGAAAACTGCTCCTGGTAAACGTAAGAACCAATATTGCCATTTCCCAACGAGCCGTAAGAAGCCCTTATTTTCAAATCGGAAATCAATGAAGGAACAACGTTCCAAAACGCTTCTTTTGATATTCGCCATCCAGCCGATATGGAAGGGAAAAAACCATAACGCTGATCAGTTGGAAATTTTGAAGAACCGTCATAGCGGCCGTTTACTTCCAGCAAATACCGGTCTTTATATGAATAATTTAAGCGTCCAAAACCACCCAGGATAGCCCATTGTTCATATCCTCCTGGCGTTTGAATGGCTTGTCCCAACGCCAAATTGATGTTATTCGCATCGTCAAAAATCAACCCGTTTCTTTGAGTCACTATGCTGT
>DAIQPL010000274.1:0-5709 GCA_036787395.1 Flavisolibacter sp.
ATTAATATTATGGTATGGACAGATTATTCCCGGGCTATCGAAGATATTTGTCACTTCGTCTATGCATAGCAGAAAATTCGAAAGTTCGGATTCTTTGAAACTACTATCCTGATCCATCGTAAGTAACCACGTGCAATTACCCCGGATTGCCATTTGACAAGCAATATTTAACGCGTGCGCGATTCCCCTGTTTTCACCCATCCATGTATAGAGAATTTTGCTGTGCAGATTCTTTAATTCGCTAACGAGTTGTAGGTTTTGTTCTGGTGAGTTATCTACGACCAAAAAAAAATCGATATGCGTTTTAAGGGTCGCTATATTATTTAACACCTTAGACTCAGGATTATACAATATAACGCAACCTCCTATTTTTTTCGTCATACTTTTTCCGAGACAATGATATATTGAAGAGTCAGAAACTCTTCAAAAAGTCCAAATGTTAGCCTGTTAAAAACCTTTCTTTTTGACCTTATTTGATATAACTGATCGCGTGGCATTATCTTGAGGCACCGGAAAGATTGTGTATTGAAAAGCGATCTCATATTCTTCTTGCAAAAAAATCTGAAGTGGGTTCTATCGAATAATCCTTGCTCATCATAACCAAAATCGCCCTTCAGACAGATTCTAATCATTGCGGTGTAGTATCTGATATTGGGAATACTGGCAATGAACAACCCGCCCGGTTTCAAACATCTCGAAGTCTTTTTCAAAAATGACCAGGGATCCAGTAAATGTTCGATGACATCACCTAGTAATATTACATCAAAATACGCGTCAGGAAATTCCAGCTCTGTTCGTTCGACATCGCATATAATGAACTCATCGATTTCACCACTCTTTTGATTTGAATTCAGCATCTCCATGAGTTCAATCCCCACGACCGTACTGGCCAGATTCTGCCTTTTTATTTCAATCAAGGTATCTCCCCCACCCGCCCCGATCTCCAAAATCCGATTATCATCTTTCTTCGGAATCAGCTTGATAAGATCTATTCTTGGATTTGTAAAGTAAACTGCTTTTTTAGCGTCATAAAATTTCATAAATGTGTTTTACGGCTTGGTCTGACCCCATACAGGGCCCTTTGAAAAGCCCTTTCAGTTAACAAACCTAACCCGGATTTTTTGATTTCTTACCATGGCCAGGATCAAGCTCGTTGTTATAAGAAACTCAGTGATTACGACAGTATATGTCGTCCCTAAAGCTCCCATCATGGGTATTAAGAGTAAACTTAAACCAATATTCACTATAGTACCCAAAGTGAAGATTGTCAATAAAGTTTTCTTTTCGTTATGAGCTATTAGGACCTGGTATGATGGTATATTCAGACAGACAATAAACGGTACGATGCTTAAAATCCTCAGATAGTCTGCTGAAACAGTGTTGCGTTCTTTTAAAAAAAGTGCGACTACAGGTTCGGAAGCAATGAACAGGAAAATGCAACCTGCTAGCACCGTTAGCAAAAAAGGTCTGTAATATTTTAGAAAATAATGAGACAACTCATCCTTGCTTTTTATTGCAAGTTGACAAACCTGGGGATAAATCGATTGAAAGTACACACTTAAAATCTGCCTGGCCGCGAAGATAACCCGTTCCGCCACACTATAATACCCGACGATTGCATCGTTAGTAAATATCCGAAGGATTAGAATATTAGCATACATGTAAATACTTACCGAAAGATTCGACATCGCAATATGCCAGCCCTTACGTAATTCGCTTATGATATCCCGCCATCGAGGAATCACTCTTCTCAGCCGCAGAACCTTAAAGGCTACGATAATGCTAAGCAGTCCGGCAAAGAGATTGCCCACGCCCATGAAAAAAATAAAATAGATACTGTCATCTTTGTCCTTAATAAATACAATGACAAGTGCGATAAAAATACTTCTCGCAATAAGGCTTATATACATCACCAGTCTCATTTTTTCAATACCCTGAAACAGCCAGTTTGTGAGAAAACTCTGGCCAATAACTGACACAAAAGCAAGAAGATACAAGACAGCGTTTGCTTTAATAAGCGGAATGAACAACATCCCGAACAACAGTAACCCAAATAAGAGAATACAAATGAAAAACTTTGTTGCAAGAACAGTGAAAAATATTTTAGAAAGAATGTAACTATTCTCCCTATTCACCGATGCCTCACGAGTAGCAGTCAGATTGAATCCATAATCCGCAATAGTTGCAAAAAACATCATTACAACTTGCGCCACAGATACGACCCCAAAGCCATCAGGGCCGATCTTCGCAATCACATAAGGAATGATAATGATTGGAAGCAAAAAGTTCGTACCCTGTACAATCGCCAAAGCACTAAAGTTTGAAAATAACCGCTTACTATAATTTGACTGCATAAAAAGAATGACATGAAACTGGTAAAAGGTACAACGTGACTGGTAATGCAACGCTTGTGCGTAAAGGTATGTGAAACATGTAAATGAATACCGAGTGATAGTTGCTTCTGCCAGACACTCGTAGATATTTTGTTATATTGCATTCGTGTTGTTTGAAACAAATAAAAGCTTGTAAGTGACTTATTAAACAGAATGCAATTCATGACCAATCATTATTCTGATAAAAAGACTGATGAACTCGATCTAATGGACATTGTCAGAAACTTTGTTTCTTTCATTAGAAACTCTGCAAAAATAATTCTACCCTTCGGTACGATTGGCCTTCTTCTCGGAATAACGCTTTACGTAATTTCTCCAAACCAATATATTTCGAAATTAGTTTTGCGCTCGTTCGTTCTCACAAACCAGGAGCATATTCAGGTAATTGCGAGTTGGAATGATCTGTTGAGAAACAACGAGCGTGCTTTGGTGGCGCAAATACTGAACTGCCATAGCGAAGTAGTCAATAAACTTAGCAAAATAACTGCAGAGGAAATCGTTAAGGCAAATCCGGAGGGAAATTTATACGGTTTTATAATAACCGTTCAGGTTAGAGATACTTCCATTTTAAAGGAACTTCAGAAGGCAATTATCTTTGGTTTAGAAAATAATGAATATGTAAGGGAACGGGTGGCTATAAAAAAGGCAAACCTAAAAATTCTTATAAACAAAGTCAGTGATGAAATTAGAAAGTTAGATTCTGTTAAAACAAATGTGGAAATTGCATTGAAGAGCAATTCAGAGGGCAAAACTTCATCATCTTTTTTAATTGATGCAGGCGATATCAATAATGAAATCATAGAACTCAATGAAAAGCTGTTGAAGTATCAGGAAGATTTGAAGTTTTCTAATGCCGTTGAAGTACTGCAACAATTCAATAAATTGAGTAAACCAATTCTACCAAAAAAATCCACTCTCTTACCACTGGGATTGTTTACAGGGCTTGCCATAGGGTATATTCTCTACTTATGGATATATATAAAAAGGAAGTTACTTCAGAGGCCCTATGAAACAAGAGAAACAAGCCAATAATTCGTTAATGCCGGTAAAAGTTACCTTTCGATATTTGCCCCTTTTGCTTCATGTACTTTACATCTTATTTCTTGCAAGTATTATTTGTTCCTGGAATTTTATTAGCAGTGTCACTATAGGATTAATCTTTATACTCGGAATCATAAAAAACAAGGTTGAAAAAGGCGCCTTACTGGAGAATCAGTTCCTAAATATTTTTTTAATCGGATGCATTTTTCTATACATACTCCAACTCGTTGCTCTATTATATACAAAAGACTTCTACGAAGGGCTAAGACATGTTCAATTAAAAACTTCAATAGCAATCCTCCCGATGGCGCTTTATCAAGGAAACTTTCTTGACAACAGTGTTCGTCAAAAAGTGATGCGCGCTTTCGTTGCGGTTTTGTTCTTTGTTACCGTTTATTGTCTCTTAGTAGCCTTGGTCACCTATTTAAAGACTAATGAAAGCGCTGTTTTTTTTTATCACCGGCTTGTTTCTCCATTAGAGCAGCATGCAATACAATTTTCAATTTTGGTGTTCATTGCCCTGGTGCACCTCCTTGAAGAAGCCAGGAGAGGTGCGTATTACGTCAGTCCAAATCTCCATCTCGGAGCATCACTATATTTTACAGTTTTCCTTATTATCCTCTCGTCGAAGCTTATTATCGCATTCTTTGGCATTTACCTTGTTTATTACATCATTCGAAATTTGAAAAAGGCAAATCGTAACCGCTATGCGATCCCCATATTTGTACTTGGCAGTGTGATCATTGGAGCTCTTCTATTATTTACCCGAAACCCGGTTACCAATCGTTTCACCGAAATTATCGCTGGTAAGATCGAAATCATAAACGCGGATAAATTTACTCCTGGAATGTATTTCAATGGTTTGCAATTCAGGCTACTTCAGTGGCGATTTGTGCGTGAAATTTTGAATGAGAATCACGCTTGGTTAACAGGAGTTAGTCCTGGTGACGCGCAGCGTCTTCTTGATCAAAAATACATTTCCACAAATATGTACATAGGAGAATCAGCAAGAGGTGATAGGGGATTTTTAGGGTATAACGCTCATAACCAATTTTTAGAATCATTACTCCAAACAGGAGTTGCGGGACTAGTGGCTTTCGCAATTCTCTGTGCTGGCTTGATACAAATGGCGGCTGACGTCCGAAAAACTGAATTATCTGCGGTTGTGGCAATACTTCTCGCCTATGCTTTAAACGAGTCTGTTTTTGAAACTCAATATGGGGCGATGATTTTTCTCTTTTTTCCTGTGTTCTTCTATCTGACTTATAAGCGAAGTCGGTCAACCCAGGTAATAGGCGAGCATCAACAAGATGCAAAATTCTTCCCAAAAGACTGAGTATCTTGAGAAATCAGTTAAATCCCATGCCTTTTTACGAACTTGTATTCCCGAAAACTCCGGAACCCGAATTACAGATTAAATTACGTTATGAAAATACTTTTCACCTACCTGAAACCATACAAATGGCTGGTAGTATTAACCTTGTTCCTGGCGGCAGTAAATACAGGATTTTCCCTGATCGATCCCATCATCTTTGGAAAACTTGTAAAGCTTGCATATGACCACCAGAAGAGTCCAGGTGGCTCTTTCAACTGGGATACTTTTCTTTCCTCCTTGTTAATGTTGTTGCTTGCTTCGATAGGTGTTGCCATGGTAAGCCGAATCGCGAAAAATTTTCAGGATTATTTTTTGAATGTTATCATACAAAAATTCGGTGCTAATGTTTTTACTGATGGATTGAAGCATGCCATGAAATTGCCCTACCAGGAATTCGAAGATCAGCGGAGTGGTGAAACATTAAGCGTTCTGACGAAAGTGCGAAGCGATACGGAGAAATTCATGAGCTATTGTATCAATGTGTTATTTGGTATTATCATCGGTGTAGTATTCATTTCTGTGTACGCGGCAAGCATACACCCCTCTCTACCGCTGGTTTATTTTGGCGGAATCATCATGCTCGTTATCATCACGAATGTTCTTAGCAAAAAAATCAAGATCATCCAGAAAACGATTGTCAAGCAGACCACCGCACTAGCAGGATCAACCACAGAGTCGTTACGCAACATTGAGCTTGTAAAAAGCCTCGGACTAACAACCCAGGAAGTGAACCGGTTAAATAAAAACACCTTTAAAATTTTAGGATTCGAACTGACCAAGGTGAAGAAGATCCGCAGCATCAGTTTTATCCAGGGAACATTCATCAATACCTTAAGGCAGGTAATCCTTTTTATTTTGATGTGGCTGGTATTTCGCAACGTCATGCCGGCTGAAGAGCTT
>DAIQPL010000461.1:0-1885 GCA_036787395.1 Flavisolibacter sp.
GAGATGACCGCCGGTGATATTGCCGACCGTTTCCATATTTCAAAGCCAAGCATCTCGCACCATCTCGATCTTTTAAAACAGGCAGGGTTAGTAGAAGCCGAAAAACACGGGCAGTTCATTTATTATGCTCTCAATACAACGGTAGTAGATGAAATTGCCAAATGGTTCATACAATTCCGTTCAAAGAAAAAATAAACAGTATGAAAAAAGAAGTAAACAACCTGCTTGCTGTCTCCATCATGTTATTACCAGCCGCTTACCTGGCTGTAATCTGGAATAGCCTGCCACAACAGGTACCTATGCATTTTAATTTCAAAATGGAACCTGACCGTTACGGGGACAAATCCGAATTATGGTTAGCTACCACCATTATGATCCTCGTATCAATAGGAGTGTATTTTCTTTTGAGAAACATTCAAAAACTAGATCCGAAGAGAAGAAGTGGGGGACAGGCGTCTATCTTTCATAAACTTGCTTTTGGAATTGCTTTTTTTGTAACAGCCTTGAACTTCCTAATCATTGCCTCGGTAAAAGGTATTCATTCTGTGCAACAATATTGGGTTCCTTTAATAGGATTATTGTTTGCTTTTCTTGGAAACTATATGGTAAATATCAAACCCAATTATTTTGCAGGTTTTCGCCTGCCATGGACATTGGCTGATGATAACAATTGGAGAAAAACACATCAGTTGGGAGGCAAACTTTGGTTTGCCGGAGGTATATTGATTGCGGTGGTATGTCTTTTTCTACCGGTAAAGACTGCTTTTATTTTCTTTATCGGCATAGTAGTAATTATAACTGTAGTACCAGTGGTTTATTCTTACAGGATATTCAAAAGCCAGGTCTGATTTTACCGGTGATGTGTAGAAGTTTTAGAAGATGATGGTTCTGCCAAATCCAAAGCCGGTTAAAGATGACTGATGGCACATAATATCGGTGGTGCAATTGTTCCCGCAGCTGCCTTGTGTACATCCACACTTACTTGTTTCCATGCAGCCTGCTATGTTACAGCTTTCTCCCGGGCGAACAGGTGTGCATGTCATTTCACAGGCTGAAGTAATGATTATAGGCCCCTGGTTAACTCGCCGTGCCGATGCTGTGACTTCTGATTTTGGGATAAGACGATCATCAGAGGTTTGTGCAACATACACCTTGTAAATTTGTGTGGTTGTTACGGTGACTGCACCCGTTGTTTCATTGCTCGTTTTCTGAACGGCTGGCTGACCCACTACATCAATTTGATATGCATTATCTATAATTTTTTGAAGTTCTCCTAACTGATAAACATGCATGGTGGAATAGTCGACAGTTTTTTTCTGTCCGCACGAAGACGCAATCAACACCATTGCTCCCAAAATAAATGATGTAGCAAAAAAACACATTTTACTCATAAGCTTTGTTTGTATAACAAGGTATTCTTTAATCAGCAAAAGATTTGGTTTACAAGGTGCAGGATAAGTGGGTGTTTATTAAGCAAGCAGAGGTTATAGAATATTGAAAGTATAAATTAATGAATTATCTGCAATTGCAAATTCAAAATTATACAACACGTATGAACAACGTGAAAAGAAAGAAGTCCTAAATGTATCTTTACTTTCCAACTCATAAACATTCATATGAAACGTTTGCGTTCCCTTATTTTATTGTCATTATCCATAAATGCTATGGCACAATTGCAACCAGTTGGTTCAGGCGTATACCACTGGAATGAATTACCCGTTGTAAAAGATAAGCAGCGGGAAAGCCGTAAACTGGTTGTAGGCGCCACCCCGGAATTTGAATATTTCCAAATACACGCCACTACTCAATACAAAGGCACTGTGCCTAGACCCTCACATAGCCAAAACAATATGGAGGAACTTATTATTATTAAGGAAGGAAGTAT
>DAIQPL010000462.1:0-1882 GCA_036787395.1 Flavisolibacter sp.
GGATCAATAATGAGTGGAAAGAGGAAGCGTTGCTTCACGATGGTTCTTATGGAGCTATGGGAGGATTGCTCACAACCATTGAAGATTTCAACAAATACATGGCTTTACACATGGGTGCATGGCCATTGTCAAATGAAAAGGAAAACCCTGTCATCAAAAGAAGTTCATTAAGAGAAATGCATGCCGCTTCTAATTTTAGAAGTTTGAACCCCGACTTTAAATATGCGAGTGAACGCAATTGTGCTACAGCCTTAGCTTATGGTTATGGCTTGCGGTGGACAATTGATTGTGAGAACAAAATTTTTATAAGTCACACCGGCGGATTGCCTGGCTTTGGAAGCAATTGGAATATATTGACAGACTACGGAGTTGGCGTGGTTTGCTTTGCTAATCTAACCTATGCATCAACCAGTGATATTAATTTATCTATACTGGATACTTTGGTAAAAATGGCAGGCTTAAAAAGAAGAACCCTTCCCGCATCGCCTGTTCTCGAACAAAGAAAAAAAGAACTAGTACGCTTATTACCCGGCTGGCAGAATGCAAAGAAGAGTAAAATATTTGCAGAGAATTTTTTTCTTGACTATTCTGTTGACTCCCTGCAAAAAGAAGCAGCAATGCTTTTCACAAAGGCAGGCCCCATAATTCGGGTAAAGGAACTAATACCGGAAAACAATTTAAGAGGTGCATTTATACTGGAAGGCGAAAACACTAACCTGCAGGTAAGTTTTACGCTAACACCGGAAAATCCTCCATTGATTCAGGAGTACCATATAAAGGAAGTAAAAAAATAGCCACCGGTTTATAGGTAACTCAACCACCATTGGCTATGTGTTTTTTTATATTCGCTAAACCATTTGCAAAGCGGGTATAAAGATGCTACTATCAAAATCCAAATCACGTACACAAACAACAGTGAATATCCTTCGTTGGGAAAAATAAAGTTGGGTAGAAACCCGCCACCTCCACTGTCATGAACTCCGTCAGAAAAAGAGTGTCCTCTTGTGAAAGATAAAATGGCGCTTACTGTATGAATCAGGTAAAAGTGCAGTATGTAATAAAAAAACGGTACCCTTCCATAAACTGTTATGACATTGGCCAGCTTGCTTTTTACGCTCCCCGCCCATGCTAAAAATAAAATAGCAGGGCCGATGGTCATGCACATGTACAATAAAGAAGGAGGATATTTATGTGTATCAATAAAAGAAAAAAAAGTAAATAGCCCGTTTTTCTGTTCGGCCCATTTCTCAGGGTTCCCGTAAATATTTATCGCTCTGAGTACAATGAAAAATGCAATAATTCCCAGACCCAGCCAGGTTAAAATTTTCTTTCTTTGAGCACCTGAATAGACGGTAAACAACTTGCCAAAGCAGTAACCCATCATCATTAATCCTGCCCAGGATAAGAAGGGATACATCACCCCTAAACTGTGATGGTCACCTAGAGGATAACGGCCTTGTTTATGAAGAAGCGAATACCAAACGGGAAACCCTTGTCTTTTGGCTTCGTAAAAATCAAGTGCATTGTGTCCCAGTACAATCAATAATCCTATACCTAAGATGGCTGCAAAGGGAAGCCAGATAACCAGGCCAAGAACCACCATACTGATACCAATGGCCCAAATGGTTTGAAGCGCTGTTATTCCAAAATGTACATCAAAAGAAAAGGAAAAGTTTACGAGAGTGATTTCAATAAGAATAAGCCAAAAGCCTCTTTTGATAAGAAATAAGCTTAGCTCCTTTTTGCTTTTTCGCAGGCTTTGGAACCAGGCCGATGTGCCGGCAAGAAAAACGAAAACAGGGGCACAAAAATGTGTGATCCACCGGGTGAAAAATAGTATTGGTGTGGTAGTTGCCATATTTAAGGGATCATCCGTCCAGGC
>DAIQPL010000275.1:0-5667 GCA_036787395.1 Flavisolibacter sp.
TGAACTTTTTAGCAAGTTTGGGATATTGTTTGTCCACTGTTTCTTCGTCAAAGGCCTTGCCTTTTAATACAAACTTTGGCTGATAAGATTTTGGAAGGTCTTTTCCTGTCTTTTGTTTGTAAGCATTCATGGCAGAATATTGAAGCCCTTCCCAATTATCTTCCTCTTCCGACTTTATCCACGTCACACAACTTTCTGGATCTTTCAGAGTCTGATAAATTTTGTCTTTGCCGTGTCCAATTAGGTATTGTCTGAAATAATCAAAGCAGTCGTCAGAGCAGCCACCATTAATGACATATGAGGCACCCAAAGTTTCCAGTCATAAGATGCAGCTAAAAGTTTGGTAAAAGTATTGTCAAACTTTTCAATTTCTTTTGCATCGAGAGTTAGTAAAATGTTTTTTAGTGAACCAACTTGTCCTTGATAATTATTATTTGCCGCTGCTCTTGATTTATCAATTAGCTTCCAAAAGTCATCCTCCTTCATTAATTGTCCGGTTGAATCTAATGCTGTAGAAGAACTCATAGCTTTTTCCTTATTGGCCGAACTTTTCGATTGGGAGCCATTTTTTTGTCCGTTGCAGCTTGTGAATGCTGTTGCAAAAAAAAGTGCAGTAAAAATTAGTCTTTTTAAAGTCATAGAGTGTGTCGCTTTTAATGGCAGCTTACGGAAAGGGCATTTCTGCAGTAGCGGAAGTCCGTGTTACTTCAGCCCGCAACAAAAGCTGCGGGCAGAAAACTGATGTTGAAATTATTAAATAAAGCTGATAGTAAGAGTTAGGCCCGGGCTGCAGATGATAAGCGATATGTGGCTAAGGATATACTCGTCAGCCAGCATAGCAGAAAACACCTTGTTAGCAGCCGTCTCTATTTCTACCTGACTTGATAAATCAACTGAACTACCCCGCTCGAAAATGTCTTTGTCTCAATAAAGGTTAAATAAACTTTGTGTTGTAAAATATCGACCATAGGCTTTCCTCCACCAAGTAGTACAGGAATTATAATCATATTCAGTTCGTCAATGAGATTAAGGTCTAATAATGACGTAACAAGTTTGCACCACCATAAACAGCAATATCTTTTCCATCTTGTTCCTTAATACCAGTTACTAACTTATAAATGTCTCCTTTTAGCAAAACAAGATCTTTGTCAACCGTGTCAAGGGAATTTGAAAAAATGTAGCTCTTTATTCCGGGGAAAGAAATGTTGCCTGCTTGCCGGAGTTTATCGTATGATTTTCTTCCAAAAAAGAAAGTGTCAAATCTTTTCATATGCCCAGCAAAGTCGAAGTCCTTGTCCATCATTATCCAGTCATACTCCCCATCAGGGCCTTCTATATAACCGTCTAAGCTTATTGCGAATCCAGCAACTATTTTACGCATAAAATATTTAGCTCTGGTTGATTTATGCTATAAATTGACAAAACACATTGGTATTTTTTGAGGTCGCTAAAATGGCTTATAACGTTAAAAGTGTTTACGAAGTTGTGGCAATTGAAAAACGTCAGGTTCAATTAACCACAAAAGCAAAATAGCGATTTATAGTTGAATGCCTAATGTACAGCCACAATTTCATAAACACACTGTTGTGTCAGTCCGTTTTTTCAATCTTCAACCCCAAGACTGGAAAAGTCTTTTACAAACTCTTGCATCAAAGCACAACGTGCCAGCGAGAAAGAGAAGTTTTTGTCAGCCTGGGGCACTTGCTTGCCCAACTCAAGGGGTGAAAGTCTGCACACCTTCAAAACCCTTGCTTCATAAGGTGCTGGTCGCGAAAGCAAAAAGTCGAAGTAAGAGAAACTCTATAACGTTTTTGTTGCAACCTGGAGGAGACTTTAAAACCCCTTGTGGCAAGAACTGAACTGGAAGTGACTGCATTGGAACGTTATGCGCAAGGGCGTTTCTATTGCATCCATTAATTTCAAAGATTATTCAGCTCCTTCGTCCATCATTTTTCTTTTACTGTTATTGGTTTGTTCAGTTATTTTTTCCTCGCCGCTTTTGTAAGCGAAGAAAATTGTTAGGTTACGATTGATACATTTATATTCTTTTTGAGTATTAATTTATTTGTGTGCACCATCTGCACCCGTAGATTACGAAAAAACCGTTGGATTGGGAAAGGCTTAGAAAGTGAACAAAGACCTGACAAGTTTTGAACTGTCAGGCCTTAAGCTGCTTATTTTTTAAATCTAAAACTGTTCAATCTCTGCTCCGCAATTTTCACCTCCTGCTGCTGTCGTCAGCCTCCAGCTAACGGCTAATTAACGCCATACAAAATCAGATAGGGTTACATAGTGCCTTCCTTTATCATCTTCATAGATATTATACCTGGTAGGATAATAGCCGTGTTCGGCAAAGAATTGCGGCTGGGGATAATTTACCGAATAGCTTTGCCCACTGGCCAAAGTGGCAAGAGTAACAATGGGATTAACAAAGGTTAATTGTCCATTCCACGTACCTAAGATCATAGTATGGTGAACCGTTTGGCCGGCTGTAAAAATGTTATCACCCCAATGCCTGCCAATCATAGCAACTGCAGCATTTAAAGCATAGTTAGCAGGCAGGTAGCCGGGAGGTGGGGCAACATCAAATCCAGGTGCCGGAGGTGCCGGAATAGCTAATCGTTCTTCCTGGGTCATCATAAAAAAGCGCACATCCATATGTGGCCCTATCGCTCCCGATGGAGGAAGTCCATGACCCCCGGCGCTCAATCCCAATGCCACATGTTCAAACAACGTTGCTTCCAATGCTTTGTTATGAAATTCTAACGGGTATATTGTGTTGACACTGGGCAAGCCGGATAGGGCTTCATTGGTAAATATCACCCCTACTTCCTGTGGCACACCGGTATGGCTGATGGTGCCAAAGGTTCGGGCATTACCTGCACCCACCGCTGTTTGCGGACCGTAGAAGGTATTGTACTTTGTATCGGCTTTGATATTGGGTGCTTGCTTTGAAGCCGCGATATCATTGGCTTTATTGCTAAGGCCATGTTCTTTCTGGCAGGATGACGAAACAACTATACTGCCAACGATTAAACAGACACTGAAAATTGTTAGTCGCATAAATTTTGTTTTAAGAGTGATAAATGTTTATTGTTTTAAAAACGCGGAGGAATGATTAGTATATGAGCTTTGGGATAACATAATTTTCTTGAAAACTTATACCATCACCATAATGGCGGCGACTTATCTAAAACAAAAATGAAGGAATGCCATGAAGGATCTGTGAGACTTGTAAACTTAAGTAGATGCATATATAACGAATTGAAATCGGAATTCTAAGTGATGAAAGATTGTAAATTTGAATTTCATGACCAAAGTAGAAACTCCTGTCTTCATTCTTTTATCTAAAACCTTAATGAATGATTTCCTGGAAATAAAGCAGGTGATACGCATCAATAGCGTTGGTGCATGGAAGGCTGATGTTCATGCTAAAAAGTTGTAGTTCGTGTAATACTTATTTCTTTCCCTGGCACAACCCGGATTATGTTATTATTTTGTAGCATCAACCATAAGGTATGGATTTTAATCAACCAAATATTTTCGTCATCTCTTCAAAATACCGGGTGTGGAGGCATGTTGCCTTTTGGACATTTCATATATTATTGTTTGCTTTCCTTTTTTCGAATAACGATATAGAGGAACAATTGATTATAACATCATTCTGGATACCCTTAAGAATGCTCTATTGTTACCCTCTCACACATTGGGCTCTACCAAAATATTTATTGAAAGCGAAATATGTACAATTTACTTTAATTATTCTCTTTTGGGCTGTTGCTGCGTGGTACGGGCACTATTTGTTCAGAGCATACATTTTTCTACCTCTCCGGGATTACTTAGGATTTATTAAGAACATTTATAGAAATCCATGGGAAATCGGAAGCCTTTTAGCAACCATGTTAACCGTGTTTGCAGCATGTATGGTTGTTCTGTTTAAACATTGGGTAAAGAAGCAGCAGGAGTGGTTGCAGGCTGAAAAAGAAAAAGTAACGGCTGAATTACAACTGCTAAAAGCACAAGTGCATCCTCATTTTTTGTTTAATACATTAAACAACATCTATTCTTTTTCTCTTGACACTTCTCCTAAAGTAGCCAACTTAATATTGAAGCTTTCTTCCCTGCTTCGCTATATGCTGTACAGTTGCAGGGCAGAACAGGTATTACTTGATAAAGAAATAGAAGTGATGAAGAATTATATTGACCTGGAAAAAGAAAGATATGGTAATGATATGGAGGTATCACTAAATATTGGGGGAGATACAAAAGATAAATACATATCACCGCTTTTACTACTTCCGTTTTTAGAAAACGCATTTAAACATGGAACATCGGATCAATTAGATAAACCGTGGCTTAGCATGGACCTTACGGTAAAGCAAAATACGATGAAGTGTAAAATTGTAAACAGTAAAAATGAGTATGTTACCGTAAATGAATTTGGCATTGGAGTACAGAATGTAAAAAAAAGGCTGGAGTTTTTATATCCCGGTAAACATGAGCTAAAGCTAAATAACGGGGAAAATTTTTTTGTGGTTTCTTTACTTGTAGAATTAACAGAGGACAGCAAATTGCATTCTACTGCTTCATTAACTTCTTTACCTGAACCGGAAACAACATCGTTATGAAAGTTCGTTGTTTGCTTGTAGATGATGAGCCGCCTGCATTAAAGGTTTTGGTGTCTCATATTTCGAATATTAATGGTTTCGAAATTGTGGGTCAATGTAAAAATGCGATAGAAGCTCTGGAGATTTTGCAGACAAAAACAATTGACCTTATCTTTCTCGACATTAAAATGCCAAAAATACTGGGCACTGATTTCCTAAGAACGCTATCCCATCCACCTAAAGTTATTTTTGTTACTGCATATGATCATTATGCAATTGAAGGATACGACCTCGACGTTGTGGACTACCTTGTTAAACCTGTTTCATTTGAGCGTTTTCTAAAGGCCGTTACCAAAGTAAAAAAGTTCGTAGATAATGAAACCGCAAAGCAAGCCGAAGAATATATTCCTAATGCTGATGCCTTTGTATATCTGAAAGTAGATAAGCACATGCAAAAAGTTCTTATTAACGACATTGAATACATTGAAGGGTGGAAGCATTACATCAAAGTATTTTTAGCTAGTGGCAGACACTTGCTTGTAAAAGAGTCTATCACTGCAATCGAAAACTTGTTATCGGAGCATAAATTTTTAAGGGTTCATCGCTCTTATATAGTATCAATGAATAGAATTTCAGGATATAATAATCTTTCAATACAAATTAATGCAACTGAGATACCTATTGGTCGTTTGTATAAACAACCTGTAATGGAAGTTCTTCAGGAGAACTCATGAATTATTTATTGTTCGTTTGCTATTAATCAAGAAGAAGGAAGAGTTTACTTAGAGAAGACATTATTAATTTGTTTTCAACACAACCTTCTTTTGTAAGCATTCGCCCTGTTTAATACTGCGTCCGCCGTAAATCGTTTCATTAGTACGGTTAAAGAGTCTATTAATTTATCGCTTTTGAAAACGTAGTAAGCTATTCCAAGAACTTCTCCTGGACCGTTAATTTGGTGCCGCATTTTAATAAGTCGATCCTGCCAATAATAAAAATCGGTGTAGCGAATAAAGGTGTTGCTGCGAAATTCGTATACCGCTACTTTCTTCAATTTGCC
>DAIQPL010000276.1:0-4901 GCA_036787395.1 Flavisolibacter sp.
GATCAATTCATTGTCACTACAAAACTCAGGTTTAAGCCAAATCCAAAGTTGGAAACGGAAAGAACAGGGTTGGCTATAATGGGATTGAGATATGCAGGACTTGCCCTGAAAAGCACAAAGGATGGATTACGGTTGGTATATCTGTTATGTAAGGATGCATTTGCAGGGACATCCGAAAATGAAAAGTTGATCACTACAATAACAAACGCGGTTATCTATTTGCGGATTAATGTAGATACCGGTGCTAAATGTACATTCAGCTACAGCACCGATGGAAACACGTTTGTTACTATTGGAGAAGAATTTATTGCCGAACCTGGCAGATGGAAGGGTGCTAAAATCGGTATCTTTTGTACTAGAGAAACTACCACCAATGACTCTGGTTATGCGGAGTTTGACTGGTTTCGAATAGAGCCATTTACAAGATAAGTAGGGCATTCGTAATCCTATTCAAAGAGACCAGGATTTTCTAAATTTTTAAATACCCTGATCGCAACAATAAATTTGCATATTGGGTAGACGTGCGTATGTGATCCAGAGACTTCCAAAAAAAAAGTATCAGCTTTTGAATGGGTATTTGCGGCAATGGCACCCCGCTTTAGAGCAGAGATTATTTCGATACAACAATCTCGCCAGAGAGTGATTTAACAGCATAGGAAGACTGGCGAAACTGCTTCTAACCATCCATCAACCATTACCGGAGAAAAGGTGATTGTTGATTCAAGCTTTTCGAAAGCTTTTATTTTTCCGGGATAGCAATGCTAGTACCGCAGCCGTTACGGCAATAGTTATGGCCACTTTTTGTACAAAACCTTTACGGTTATATTTCCACTCTGCCTGCCATCCGCGTTCAGCCCAGATGTTTGGAACAATGCCTTTCCTGAGGTCATTGATGATTCCCTGAACTACATCAACCCTATCTGCTAATACGAGCGGTACCCAATGAGCGTAAGTTGATTCGCTGTATCTAAATGCATACCTGCGTATCATTCCACTTAACCCTGCAGGAGGCGTAGAGGTTCCAAACACACGACTTATTCCGGGGCGTTCAATTGATTGAAGAATTTCTACATTCTGTGGTTGCTGGGCCGGTTTTTCATAATTCAGGCGTTCGTAATCAGCACCGTTCCTGTTTTTCATTGGGTAGGTGGGATCATTATCAGGATTAGCGTCAACGCCCCACCCGGGAATATCTTTTGGACTGTTGGCTATTCTTCTGTCTATATCAGATTCGATTGCCCTGTTAGGTTCCGCACTTTTTTCTATAATATTATTTTCCATAAAATTTGTTTTAAGCCGCATAGGCGGTTGGAGGAATAAGAACTGGTTTAATACAATTATCCCGTTTGGCAGAAAAGATGTGATAGCCTTCTGCTACTTCTTCCAACGGAATGCGGTGTGAAATAATTCCTTTTGGATTTAATCGTCCAGCCATTACATGATCAATTAATTTGGGAAGAAGGCGTTTCACCGATGCCTGGTTGGCCCTGATAGTAAGCCCTTTATTAACTACATTGCCAATAGGTACTAATGTGTCGAGCGGACCATATACACCGACAATCGAAACAATACCGCCTTTTTTTACAGAGTTGATGGCCCAATGAAGTGCTGTGGCCGAACCGCCTGTTAATGGCAATTTACGTCCTACTAATGTTTGAATAGCATTACCTGCTGCCTCACAACCTACTGCATCAATGCAAACGTCGGCACCCAGCCAACCCGTGGTTCTTTTTAGAAACACTACGGGATCATCCATTTCCTTAAAATTATAACCTTCGCAATAGGAATAGTTTTTTGCAAACTCTAACCGGTAGTCTATATGATCAATGATAATAACCCGGCCTGCCCCAAACAGCCAGGCACAACGTGCAGCCATAATGCCTATTGGTCCTGCACCAAAAACCACCACTGTGTCACCTTGCTGAATGCCACCCATTTCAGCAGCCTGGTAACCGGTAGGTGTTACATCAGTTAGTAATACGGCATCATCAAGGTCCATACCTTGCGGGATGATGGTTGGACCGACGTCGGCATAGGGCACACGCACATACTCTGCCTGCCCGCCGTCATATCCACCCGCTGTATGTGAATAACCAAATATGCCTCCTACTGCTGTGGCTCCCGGGTTTGATTCGTGGCAGTTTCCATACAGATCCTGCTTACAAAATGGACAGGTTCCACAGGCAATATTAAATGGTACCATTACATGATCACCCACTTTTAAATTTTGGACGGAAGGACCAACTTCTTCTACAACGCCGGTAAACTCGTGACCAAAGGTCATACCTACGCGGGTGTCCGGTACAAGACCATGATACAGGTGTAGGTCTGAACCACAAATACACGAACGTGTTACACGAACGATGGCATCGCTCGGATGCATAATCTCAGGCATTGGCCTGTTGTAATCGGCCCGGATACGAAATGGGCCACGAAAGTTCATTGCTAGCATAATCCTTTTTTTAAGTGTATTTAATGTTATTCCCACTTTCTGATCCTCGTCTTTAAGTAATCAGAAAATGATAGTACCCGATGCATTTCTTGCATAAAAAACATGCCAGCACAATAGTTGAGCTATTGAAAATCAATTATGTAGATGAGATTGATAACTTCACATGCACCGGTATTTGCTGAAGAACTATTCCTTATAAAAGCTAACTTTATAGATAACCGCTCTCACTCCTTTCACAATAACCCTTAATATGCACACATTAATAGAAGGCGTTTTAATTGGTAAGTGGAGAAGCTTCAAAACATTTAAACCTTCAGGAGATATCAGGCTTAATACAGGTCAGCGTTTTGTTGAATTTAATTTTACTGGCAACAGACAGCTAACAATTAAAACCTATGATGTAAATATGATAGAAATAATAACACAAACAGATCAATGGGCTATTGAATTTAAAAACAAAAAGCATTACCTGAGGATTAACAATCCAGAACTTGTTTATGAGGTCATTACTGTCAACCATACAGTTATGGTATTAGGAGAAAATATTTCACAGGAAAAAAGTTTTTTTGCAAAGGAAGCCTACTGGCCGGAGCACTTAAAAACCAGCCGGAATATGCTTATGTAACTCATGCACGGTCATCATCAACAGGGAATGTTTTTTGATGTTAATTTATAATAATGGATACTGCTCAATTTTTTGATTCGTATTACAATAATGCTCAAATAAATTCTATTGTAGTGATGGATTGCGATGGTACCATATTGAATGTAAACAAAGCGTTTACTAATAACTTCGGTTATGACAATGGTGAGATAAAAGGAAAAAACTTCAGAATTCTTTTTACTAACCGCGATAACGAAAATAACAAACCCCGCCATGAACTGGAAACAGTTGTTGCTAAAGGACAATCGAACGACGAGAATTATATAGTTGATAGCAAAGGTCACGCCATCTGGTGTACAGGCGAGTCAATATTAGTTTCAGAAGACCAAAGAAAATATATTGTAAAAGACATCATCAACTTGCAGGCAAAAAGACAGCTCCAGTTATTTCTTACAGAAACTGAGGAATTGCTTGGGAGGATCTTCGAAACTTCAAAGGATATTCCGATGATGATTTTAGACGGTAGCCTGAAAATACAAAACGTTAATTCCGCCTTTCTTTGTCTTTTTGAAATTGAAGAGGCGCCTGCAAAGGGTAGCCGTTTGTCAGACCTTGATCATCCCTTCTGGAATAATGCAGATATAAAAAGAGAAATAGGCAGGATTATTATAACCAACGAGCCTCTCAAGCACAAAGATTATTTATTAAAAACAAAAGCAGGAGAAGACAGAACAGTGAGGCTGGATTCAAAAATAATAGACAATCAATCAGGCCTGGGAAGAAAACTATTTATAATAATACAGGACATAACTGCTGAACAAAAGTGATACCCCTCCATTTGATAAATAGCAAAACTAGCCAGGTGAGTATCGAGGATGAAGAAACCTTTTTATACAACTTCACTTTACAAGCCAGGCCGTAACCAACGGCTGAAGTAGAGTATTTATCGGTTCAAAATAATGTTATCGATAAGGCGGATGGTGCCAATGCTGGCTGCTATCAAAGCTACTGATGCTTCGCTGGCCTCTGTCGCAGGACTTAGATCATGGCTGTTTGCTATTTCTACATAGTCAACCTTAAATCCTTTCTGCTCCAGGTGTTGTTTAGCTGTTTCTTTTAGCTGAACGAGCGGTGTGAAGTGAAGCTGTTTTTTTATTTCAGTAAGCTCCTGGTAAATGGAAAGCGCAATTTTTTTTTCTAAAGGATCTAATCGAAGGTTTCTACTACTCATGGCCAGGCCACTCGTTTCACGAATGGTTGGACTTATATTCAGATTGATTGAGTTGTTTTTGCCTGTTATCTCCAAAAGTTTTTTAACCACCATGCATTGCTGAAAATCTTTTTGCCCCATATAAATGTTATCAGGGTTCACAATCTCAAGCAACCTGTCTACAACCTGGCACACTCCCTGGAAGTGGCCCGGGCGATAAGAACCCTCGAGGCTATTTTCAATATTGCCAAGATCATATAGTTTCTTCTCATAATCCCTTGGATAAATTTGCTCATTGGAGGGCAGAAACAAGACATCGCATGCTACTGCCAAAAGCTGTTCTATATCTTTTTCGATGGTTATCGGATAGCGCTTAAGATCCTCGGGATTGTTAAACTGGGTAGGGTTAACAAATATGCTGCAAACTGTTACATTGTTATTTGATTTTGCTTCTGCTACAAGCGAAAGATGCCCCTGGTGGAGCGCTCCCATAGTGGGCACAAATCCTATCTTCTTACCGGCTTGTCGTTTGATATTTAAGTAGTCGGCTAACGGTTTAGCTTGTTTAAAAATGACCATAAATGTGAATTACAATAGTGATGGCTGCTGTGTTTGACAAGAAATAGCTACTTTTG
>DAIQPL010000276.1:4911-5637 GCA_036787395.1 Flavisolibacter sp.
AATAAAATCCAATGATAACGGCTTTGAGGTTAGGTGTATCATGCCCCGCTTCGGAGCCATCAATGAACGCCGTCATCGCCTGCATGAAGTAGTGCGTCTTTCAGGTATTAATGTTTCTATTGATAACGAAGATTTTCCGCTCCAGATTAAAGTAGCGTCATTGCCAAACGCCCGTTTGCAGGTTTATTTTTTAGATAACGAAGACCTTTTTAAGAGAAAACACATATTTGCAGATGATAATGAAAAATGGTTTGAGGACAATGGGTTGAGAACTATTTTCTTTTGCAAGGGCGCATTGGAAACGGTAAAAAAGTTTGGCTGGCCTCCGGATATTATCCACTGTAGTGGCTGGATGAGTGCTTTAATTCCTGCGTATCTTAAAACTGTTTACAAAAAGGAACCTGTGTTTGCTCACAGCAAGATCGTGTATACAATTGGGCAAACTACCTTTAAAGAAAAACTGGGTGCCGATTTTTTGCAAAAGGCGTTGATACATCCTTCCATAAAAGAAAAAGACCTTGAACCTTATAAAGAAGCTAACAATATAGCTATGTTCCGGGGAGCTGCTTCGTATGCTGACGCCATTACATTTGGTGCAGATAAAATTGAAAAAAAACTGGTGGATGAGTTTTCTAAAGTTCGTGGTAAGAAAACTTTGCCTTACAATGCGGAGTCTGATTTAACAGACTATTTACAACTGTATGGCGATCTTGCGACCAAGTAATT
>DAIQPL010000057.1:0-17483 GCA_036787395.1 Flavisolibacter sp.
AGTCGCTACCGAGGCCGTTGGCACAGGAGCACTAGAAGGAAGTGGTGCACCATCCGGCAGATCACATCTATGCCCGGGTTGACCATGTTTAGGATTATTACTTAGACCAGTGGTCTGGGAGTTACTTGTAAAAATTAAGGAGGGTTTCGGATGATAATATAGATAACGGGGCTGCTGACTATTATCACATGCCAGTAAGAGGACGGGTAAAATAAAAAATATACAAGTTCGAATGGATAATTTCTTCATAAATGGTTAACTAATATACTTCATTTCAAATAAGATAGAAATGGAGCTTATAAGTGATTGTTCAAGCTGGTGGGTTGCAAAAAAGTGTAAATACCTAATCTACAACAAATAATAAACAACCCGTTTCTGTAAAAGACCGATGTGCTTCATTTTTCTCTCCAACAATATAGGTATTGCCTGCTTTAAGGTTCATAATCCGCCCGTCATCCAGTTCCGTTTTCATTTCACCTTCCATGCAGTGAATAATGTGACCTTTTTGACACCAATGGTCTGCTCTATAGTCAGAAGAGTAACGTAGTCTTCTTATTCTTATTCCTCCTACGTGCAACACCTGCCATGTGGCAGATCCGGACTCGCCAAAACGTTTTTCTTCAGGAACATTTTTCCAGTCAATAATCTCGAAAGGGAAGGAAGGTATATTCATGCTGAAGTGGTTAAGAATTAATAACATTTTTTAATTCTTCCTTCCTGTTTCTCAGATCAATGCCACCTTCTAAAATCGATTTTAAATTAGTAAGATAAAAAAGCCAACCATTGTTACAGCCCAGATAAAAATTTACCTGGGACGCTTCATCGGTTGGAATATCATACTGTGTCAGCTCAATCAGGGTTTCGTCATTTTCTTTATCAATATTAATCTTTACGTTGCCTGCTTTGCCAAAACTAAAGCTCAATGAATCTTTTCCATTAATTTGAAGGATTGTTCCTCTCTCGACCATTTCATCACTCCATCCATGCCATAGCCATTCGTATGTATCGTCTATGTCGATAGTACTATCGGGATCTCTTGCCACACCATTTTTAGTAGTGAATGCCGCTTTGCGCAAAAACCAACTCTCTAAACCACGCTGGCTTGTCCAGGCATCATAGATCGCTTTTGCACGTGCTTTTATAGGAATACGCAGGTGAAATTGCGTCCAGTCATGATTTGGCATACAAGCTTGTTTGATTACTACAATGAAATTACAGATTGTAGTAATCAAATAAACCTGTTGCAAATTGAATAGAAGGAAATGATCTAGCTTTTGATGACTTTATATAACACAATCATGAAGCAAACAACCAGTAGAAGGGAAAAGTCAATAAGCTCTTTTCGTTCAAGCTTTGGCTTTGGGAAAAGCGTGATTAATATCAATTTTCTTAAGAAATTCATAGGGTTATAGTTTTCAGGATTAAACGAAGCAACAAGATAATAACTGGAGGCTGAACTTACAAGCTTGTGACGCTAAGCGTTTGAAGGTCACTGTCTTAGCCTTTCATTTCTTCCACCCACTTATCCCTGTCGTCAGGACTAAGCTTCCAGGGTGCAAAATTATTTTCAACGTTGCTATACATGCCATTCCATTCGGAAGGCTGGTTACTTTCTTCCAGGGCCAGGTAACGTTTCAATTGATTGATAATGCTTAGCGGGTGAATTAACACTGGACAGGCCTGTACACAAGCCTGGCAACTGGTACAAGCCCACAGTTCTTCTGTAGTAATATAATCGTGCAATAATGTTTTTCCATCGTCCGCAAAGTCTCCGTTCTTATCCCTATTAGTTCCTACTATCTCCATCCTATCCCTCGTGTCCATCATAATTTTCCGAGGCGAAAGTTTTTTACCTGTTTGATTTGCAGGGCAGGCCTCAGTACACCGTCCGCATTCTGTGCAAGTGTAGGCATCCAGGAGGTTTTTCCAACTCAGGTCGAAAATATCTTTGGCGCCAAACTTTTTATGTTCTTCCTGTGCTGCATCTGTTGGAACGGTTTCAGGTTGCATGGCATACAATACCTCCCTTTGTATCTCGGGCATGTTTTGCATTTTTCCCTGTGGTTGCAGTCGCGCATAATAAGTATTCGGAAAAGCCAGGATAATATGAAGATGTTTGGAATAGGGCAGGTAATTTAGAAAAACAAAAATGCCTGCAATGTGTAGCCACCAGGCAGTGCGTTCAATACCTACCAATGAAGAAGTGGTGAAGTTTCCAAAAAGCGGAGTAACAAAACCCGATACCCAGAACTGGGATGTTTGAACTTCACCATAATGTCCATAACCTTTTATCTGGAGAGCCTTATCTGCTGCATTCATGGTCAGAAATAAGGTCATCAATACAATCTCAAAAATCAGGATGTAGTTAGCGTCACTCCTTGGCCATCCATTTAGCTCTCCCATATTCAGCCTTCGAACTCTTACCATATTCCTTCTTATGAGAAAAATAATACAAGAACTGAGAACCAAAAAAGCCAACACTTCAAAAAAATTGATAACGAAAGAATAAAAGTCACCCAGGTAGGGAGAGAATAAACGGTGCGTACCGAAAATTCCATCAAGTATAATTTCCAGTATCTCTATATTAATGATTAAAAAACCTGCATACACTGCAAAATGCAGTAGGGCGACTAATGGCTTATCAAACATACGTTTTTGTCCGAAAGCAATCAGCAAGACATTTTTCCAACGCTCGGGATGGGACTCAAATTTTTCGTCACGTCCAAGGTTTATATTCCTGAGAATGAATTTTGTTTTTTTTACAAACAGCCATATGGCTGCAGCAATTAAAACAATAAATAAAATTTGTTGCACCAACTGCATATAGATTTGCTAATTTAAGCGTTGTAAAAATAGGAGGTAAAAATGGAAACTGTACAAAAGCGGAATTGTGTTTTAGATAAAGAAGCCATTGGCAGAAAAATGCGACGTATGGCCCTGCAAATTGCTGAACAAAATAGCGATGAAAAACAGCTGATCATTGCAGGTATTGCAGGTAACGGAGAAATCGTGGCAAAGCGTTTAATAGAGAACCTGGAGAAGATCGCTTCGTTTACGACCAGCTTTGTACAAATACAATTGAATAAAAAAGAGCCGTTGGAAGTTTCACTAAATCCGTACACAGACATGAACAATAAAGTGGTGATATTGGTTGACGATGTGGCCAACACGGGTAAGACAATGTTGTATGCTCTAAAACCTCTCCTTATAGTTAATCCAAAAAAAATACAAACGCTTGTCTTAGTGGAGAGAAGTCATAAACTATTTCCTGTTCAAACTGATTATGCGGGACTGTCAATTGCTACGACCTTGCAGGAACACATTACTGTGGAAACCGAAGGAGAAATAATTACGGGAGCCTGGCTTTACTAAAAAGCCAGCCAGTGTCCTTTCACCTTGCCATTCGATAATTCGAAAGTCGGCGCAGGTATCTTAATAGCATTGAGCAAAAAAAACGCTGTTCGCAAAAACGGACTTTTAGTTTTGATCTTTGTAAGATCTATATCCGGTGATAGATACCACTGCCGGTAGCGTTTAATATCCCTCCGGTCAAAAATGACGTTGCCCTCTTTATCCCGTCCAATATTCTCATATCCTCCAAACATTCCTTCCGCCCCATAACCGAATGCAATATTTAACCAACCTGGCAGTTTGCCGGTTTTAAATAATGACTTCACATTAAACGTAAGCCAATAGGTTTGTGCATTGTAATCTTTTAGTAAGCGCTCAGGTAAGGGTTGACCGAATAAAACATCGGCTCTTTGTTTCAGAGAAGATGGTCCATAATTTTTATGGTAAGAAGAAAATTTGATTCCTATTCTTTGTTCTTTCCATAACAGTTGCTGGCTGGCAAACAAAGCAACGCCAGAAATATCTGCTCCTGCGTCGGGCCAACTCCAGCCCCATTGTGCCGAGCGTCCATCAAGATATTCTATGCCCAATAAATAAAGCAAGCTGGTTGAACTTCCTATCAATACTGATTTGTTCTCATCTACACCAGCCCATTTCCATAAAGCGGTATTCAGGCGGCTGGTATGATATGCAGTCCATGCATGCCCTATTTTGTCCATCTGCTGCCATTCGCCCGCGTCGTTGAATGTGTGAAAGGAAGAGCGTGGGTATTCCTTGTACCAGGCTTCATTCAAAAAAAGAAAAGATCCACCATAGCATATTGCTGATGCTGTGCCCACCAGCCATTTACGTTGGGTGTTAGATACTGGTGTCGAGTCAACGCGAATTTTTAAGTGATAAGGAACAGTATCCTGCGCTAACGTAACAGAGGATACAAAAAGCAAAATATGGAAGATCCATTTTCTCACGGTTCAAATGTACGTACACTTAACTTCGCATAGATTTGGTAATTAATAACTGTTAACCAGGCAGTAAACCTTAAACCATAACTCTTATATGGACGCAGCAATTCAACAAAACGTAGATAAATGGCTGAATGGAGCTTTTGATGAAGATGTAAAGAACCAAATACGTGAAATGCAAAAAAACGGCTCCGATGAATTGGCTGATTCGTTTTACCGAAGCCTTGAATTTGGTACTGGTGGCCTCCGGGGCTTAATGGGTGTAGGCACCAACCGTATGAATAAATACACGGTAGGCATGGCCACCCAGGGCTATGCCAACTATCTAAAACAAAGTTTTCCTAATGAACAGGTAAAAGTGGCTATTGCGCATGATTGCCGTAACAACAGCCGGTTTTTTGCAGAAACAGCTGCGAATGTTTTTGGCGCTAATGGCATTAAAGTTTTTTTGTTTGAAGACCTGCGTCCTACGCCGGAGCTCTCTTTTACTATCCGGCGTTTTGCATGCCAGGGCGGAGTTGTTTGCACTGCATCTCACAATCCAAAAGAATACAACGGTTACAAAGCTTACTGGACAGACGGCGGGCAGCTGGTTCCTCCACATGATAAGGCCGTCATTACTGAGGTGGAAAAAATCCATGATGTAAATGACGTAAAATGGAAAGGTGGCGAAGCTAATATTACTATTATCGGAAAAGAAATTGATGAGGCTTATATCAAAATGGTGAAGGGGTTAAGTGTCTATCCTGAAGTTATTCAGGAGCAAAAAAATTTGAAAATTGTTTATACTCCAATACATGGAACAGGCATCACGTTGGTTCCGCAGGTTCTGAAAACATTTGGGTTTGAGAATGTACATATCGTAGAAGAGCAGGCTACCCCTGACGGTAACTTTCCAACCGTTGTCTATCCCAATCCGGAAGAAAGTGAAGCTATGAGCATTGGGTTAAAAAAAGCAGAAGCACTGGATGCTGATATTTTACTGGGCACAGATCCGGATGCAGACCGGGTTGGTATTGGAGTAAAAGACAACCACGGCAAATGGGTTCTCATAAATGGCAATCAAACGGCTGTCCTCGCTTTTAATTACATGATAGAACGCAGGAAAGAAAAAGGAATTGCTCAGCCAAATGACATGGTAGTAAAAACAATTGTAACGACAGACCTGATCGACCTGATAGCGGCCAGCTATGGTGTGAAATGCTACAATGTATTAACCGGATTTAAATGGATTGCCGAACTGATCAAGGAAAAAGAAGGGAAGGAAAATTACGTTATCGGAGGAGAAGAAAGTTATGGCCTCATGATCGGCTCGCAAATAAGAGATAAAGATGCAATTTCAGCCGTGGCACTTTTATGTGAAATGGCCGCTTACGAAAAAAGCAAAGGCAGAACACTATATACCAAACTACTTGATCTTTATTTGCAATATGGTTACTACCAGGAAGATCTAATCTCCATCACTAAAAAGGGAATGAACGGCCAACAGGAAATTGCACAAATGATGGAACAGTTTCGCAATAATCCTCCAAAAGAACTCGCAGGTGGAAAAGTTACGCGGCTACTGGATTACCAAAAGCAGGTCAATACTAAACTGCAAACAGGCGAAACAGCTGCCATTAATTTACCCAAATCTAATGTGCTTCAATTTATTTTAGAAGATGGAAGTAAAATCAGTGCACGGCCATCGGGTACTGAACCCAAAATAAAATTCTATTTCAGCGTTAACACCAAACTGGAATCAATTGATAAATTTGAAGAGGCACAGAAAACAGCAAAAGACAAGATCAAAACGATCATAAAGGAAATGAACCTATAATCACAAATTCATACGAATGAACAAAATAAAAAAAGTGCTCTGATTCGGAGCACTTCCTCTTTTAGGCGGATGGACTTAATATTTTGGATGAATTGGTACCGGCGATTGAGGGCACAAAGAAAGGGGTAAATTTTGAGTCAGCAAGCATGAATCGATGAAAGCGCTGTTTCTGGCGTTAACCAAACCAAAATTTACTGTTGAGGTTTTAAGAAAGGAATGAGCTTTGGAACGCTTCTTTGATAGGTTTTGTAGCTTTCTCCAAATTCTGCAATAAGCTTATCCTCTTCCAGTTTAATGCCTACTAATGTATAACCGGTGATGATGCAATTGGCTATTAATAAAGATAAATAGGGTAGTACCAGGACAGCACCCCAAATGAAAGCAAATGTTCCCAGGTAAAGAGGATGACGCACATATTTGTGAACACCGGTTATCAATAAGCTGCTGGAGTTTTTTTCCTGTATAAGACTTAATAGTCCACTGAGTCCTATAAAGTATTTTTTTATACAGACTAGCATTAGTGTTAGCCCTGACAGTGCTATAGCTGATCCGGTAACACGAATGAAAACAGTTACTTTATAAAGTTCAATTGTTGAAATACTAACCTGCAAATAAAGCAAGCCAACCAAAAACAGGAAAGCAAAAATGGTATAAAACAGCCTGTAGTATTTATAGCCTGTTTTGAGTGTTTGTTCCAATTTCTTTTTTAGTCTTATACTCGCCAGCAGGCTATGCAACATGCAATATACAATCCACAAAAGGGTAAGAATTACGTGGGTAACCAGCATGCATAAAAGTACTTCATTAGCTTTTTATGGAAAGGACTGCCCATAAAATTATATTTGCGCCATGAGAAGATTTGAAGACACTTACCGTCATAAGGGGATGCGCAAAAAACTGGTGGAAACTGTCAAAAACAAAGGTATAACGGACGAAAAAGTGCTGGAGGCCATAGAAAAAATCCCGCGCCATTTTTTCCTCGATTCCGCTTTTGATGAAGTAGCCTATGAAGACAAAGCCTTTCCTATTGCAGAACGTCAAACTATTTCACAACCTTATACGGTAGCCTATCAAACTCAGTTGTTGGAGGTGAAACCTTTTCAAAAGGTTTTGGAAATAGGCACAGGCAGCGCCTACCAGGCATCTGTATTGGCAGAACTGGGTGCACAGGTTTATACTATCGAGAGGCAGAAAAAATTATTTGAATCCAACAAGAAATTTGAGTACATCAAAAAATACCCCAACATCAAATTTTTTTATGGCGATGGATATGAAGGGCTTCCCACTTTTGCTCCATTTGACAGAGTGTTGATTACTGCTGCTGCACCTGACATCCCTCAAAAACTGGTAAGTCAAATGAAAGCAGGCGGCATGATGGTGATACCAGTTGGCAGCGGAGAAGTGCAGGTAATGAAACGGTTGATCAAGCAACAGGACGGAACCATAAAAGAAGAAGTATTCGACCGTTTTAGTTTTGTTCCCATGCTCGGAGGTAAAAATGACTAGCTGCGGTATCTTTCAAAGTCATGTTTTGTAAATTTTCCTTTATTATCTTGTAGTCGTTTATTCAACTTTGATCGATTGTGAAGCCAGCAATAGTACTGCTATGAATCTCTTGTTGCGTCGCACTCTTCAAGGTTTAGTCCATTTATCAACATATAAACCAAAAAACTTCTTCCTCTATCGAAGTGTTTTAGCAGAGTTTGGAGAAAGAAGAACTTCTTATGCGCATCATACCTTTTATCATTGGCCTGGTAGTAACGTTGGCTTTAATTTTCGCACTAAATAAAAAATGGGGCTCCATCCCGGCACTTGGAAAATTTTTAAGTCCCCAGCAAGGCTTTTGGCAGAATGCTGAACCCGTTGAGGAAAATAGAAACGAACAACTTTCTTTCTCTGAATTGAATGGAAAAGTAAATGTTTACCTGGATGACCGTTTGGTGCCACATGTGTTTGCAGAAAATGATGAAGACGTTTATTTTGTCCAGGGCTTTTTACATGCAAAGTATCGCCTGTGGCAAATGGAATTTCAAATCATAGCTGCAGCCGGCAGGGTAAGCGAATTCTTAGGTAATGATGCAAGATTCATCCGTTACGATCGTGAACAAAGAAGACTGGGAATGGTATATGCTGCTGAAAATGCATTAAAAGTTATAAACGCAGATCCTGAATCAAAAAAGTTTTTTAATGCCTATACAAATGGTGTCAACGCCTATATCAATTCACTTACGGAAAGCCAATTGCCGGTTGAATATAAGTTGTTGGGCTACAAACCTGAACAATGGAGCACTTTAAAATGTGCCTTATTCCTGAAGATGATGAGTAAAGACCTGGCTGGCTATGACAGGGACCTCGAATTTACCAATCAGAAAGCTGTGTTTAGTTTGAGAGATATGCAGTTGTTATATCCCGAAGTCTCCGATTCATCTGCGCCTATAATTCCTAAAGAAACTGTTTTCGACCTTCCCGGAATTATCCCCGTAAAACCTCCTACTGCAGACTCATTGTATTTCGGCAATGACACTACGTTAACTGTAAGGGAAGTTAATAAGCCTGATAGAAACAACGGTAGTAATAACTGGGCTGTAAACGGAAGTAAAACAAAAAGCGGAGCACCCATTTTATGTAATGACCCGCATTTAACTTTATCACTGCCATCAATCTGGTACGAAATTCAATTGAGCACGCCTACCATGAACGTTTATGGCGCCAGTTTCCCGGGTTCGCCAAGCGTTATAATCGGATTCAATGATCATATTGCATTTGGATTTACCAATGCACAGCGGGATGTCAAAGATTATTACCAGGTTCGGTTTCAAGACGCTTCAAAAAAGGCTTATTGGTTCAATGGAAAATGGGAGGCAACAAAGCTGCGTATTGAGCAGGTAAAGATCCGGGACGGAGTAACGTTGAACGATACCGTTGCCTACACTGTCTTCGGGCCAGTGATGTATGATCAAAGCTTTACTGTCGATTCTACCAACAACACCGCTATTGCTGTCCGGTGGTCGGCACATGATCCTTCTAACGAAGGCGCAATGTGGTTTAAACTGGATCGTGCAAAAAACTACGATGACTATTTCAATGCCATAAAGGATTATACCTGTCCGGGACAAAATATGTTGTTTGCCTCCAAATCGGGTGACATCGCTATCTGGCAACAAGCCAGGTTTCCGGCACGTTGGGACAAACAAGGACTGTTTTTAATGCCGGGCGAAGACCGCAGTTATATGTGGCAGGGCTATATTCCGCAACAAGAGAATCCTCATATCGTAAACCCGCCGCGTGGCTTTATACAAAGTGCCAATCAGCGTCCTGTAGATTCAACTTATCCTTATTTTATTCCCGGTAATTATATTTCGGCCAGGGGCATTACGCTCGATAATCGTTTGCAGCAGATGCAGGAGATTACACCTGACGATATGAAAAAGCTGCAAAACGATTATTATAGTTCGGCCGCAGCCGACATCATTCCTTTGTTTTTAAAATACTTTGATGCAACATCATTAAATGAAAAAGAAAGAAACTACCTGGCCCAGGTTAAGAGTTGGGATTTTAATGCCACCGCGGATTCTAAGGCTACCACTATTTACCAGGCATGGCTGGATAGCTTTGAGAACCTTGTGTGGAATGATGAATTGGCAAAAGTAAAAATGAATCGCATTCGCCCCGACGAGCAAACATTGATAGAAGCTGTACTTAAGGACTCTGCGTTTAAATTTATTGACAACATTAATACCACCGGGGTGGAGACCATCAACCAGCAAGTGACCCAGGCATTTAAACTGGCTGCAAAGGGCCTGGCAGACGAAGAAAAAAGAGATGAACTTTCGTGGTGGAAGCGAAAAAATCCATCCATTTACCATCTTTTAAAAACGGCCCTTCTTCCTTTTGCCCGCACAGGTTTGCATGTAGGAGGATGGGGTAATACCATCAATGCTACTACGCACGATCATGGCCCGAGCTGGCGCATGATTGTTCATCTTACTCCTGATACCGAGGCGTATGGAATTTATCCGGGTGGCCAAAGTGGAAATCCGGGAAGCAGATACTATGATAATTTTATTGACGAATGGGCGGCGGGTAAGTATTACACACTTTGGATGATGAAAGAAAGAGAAGCCTCTGATAAACGCATAATCGGAAAACTTACATTTACTAACTCCTGATTTGAACACAATGAGATTTTTATTAGCAACCTTACTCACCGCCGTGATAGCTTTTATTGCGGGGCTTATATTACCATGGTGGAGTATTGCGCTTATTGCCTTTTTGGTGGCCTTCTTTTTTACATCGAACATTGGCCTTGGCTTTCTGTCAGGTTTCCTTGGTATTTTCATCTTATGGGGACTGCTGGCTTTTTGGATTGACGTTAAAAACGAAAACATTCTTTCGCATAAAATTGCGCAACTATTTCCCCTGGGTGGATCATCAGCATTGCTAATCCTGGTTACTGCTTTTGTAGGAGCAGTAGTTGGGGGATTTGCAGGCATGGCAGGCAGTGCACTTCGTCCTGTAAGACGTTTACGAGGCAGACGTTTTAGGTAGTTTCAACTTTCTACATCGCTTTGAAGAACTTCTTTTAAAGCTATATTCGTTGCTACTTCTGCTTATGAAACAACTATCGTTTTCGTGTGCCTGTTTTCTCCTGTTTGTATCTGCTTATGCAGGTAGCGTATCCGGAACTATCACAGATGTAAAATCTGCTGTATTGCCTTTTGCTTCTATTACTGTAAAAGGAACATTGAAAGGCGCAATAGCCAACAGCCAGGGTAAATATCTTATTAATCTTGAACCAGGCGAGTACACCCTGGTTTGCCAATATGTTGGATATAGGTCGGAAGAGAAAAAAATAACGGTTGGTGCAGAGAAGATAGTTGTTGACTTCCGGTTATCTATACAGGAACTAACCATGGCAGAAGTAGTAATAAAAAGAGGAGAAGATCCTGCACTTGAAATCATACGGGAGACCATCAGGAAACGGGATTTTTATAATAAACAGGTGGATTCTTTTACGGTGGACGTTTACATTAAAGGTTTACTGCGTTCAAGAGGAATGCCGGATAAATTCTTTGGCCAAAAGATCGATAAAAAAGATATGGAAAAGGAAGGGATCGATTCGTTGGGAAAGGGAATCTTATTTCTTTCTGAATCACAAACTAAAGTTTCATTTAAACAACCCGACAGGATCAAGTTCGAAGTTATTTCGTCCAGAGAAAGTGGTGGCGGCTATGGGCTGAGCTTTCCGTTTTTTGTGAACTTCTACACCAACAATGTTTCAGTATTTAGTAATAGTCTAAACCCGCGTGGATTTATTTCACCTATTTCTGATAACGCATTTCACTATTACAAATTTAAATATGAGGGCAATTTTTTTGAGGGTGATAAAATGATTGACAGGATTAAGGTCAGTCCAAAAAGAAAAAACGAGCCGCTTTTTACCGGCTATCTACAGATCATTGATGGGGAATGGCGAATTCACAGTTTGGAATTGCTAACTACAAACGATTATCAACTTGAATTAATAGACAGTTTACGTATAACCCAAATGCATTCACCAGTTGCTCCTGGTATCTGGCGTACACAAAACCAGGTAGTATATGTTGCAGTAAAAAAATTCGGTTTTGACATGGCAGGTAATTTTTTGAATGTTTATTCCGGCTACAATCTAAACCCCGGGTTTACTAAAAAGTATTTCAACCGGGTTTTTATGTCGTACGATACAGCCTTCAATAAAAAAGATAGTATTTACTGGAATAATATACGTCCCGTGCCCCTTGAACCCGACGAAAAGCAAGATTTTGTTTTTAAGGACAGTGTAAGCAAAATATACCGTGATTCTATGTATTCCCGCAGAAACATAGATTCGTTGCGTAAGAATCAAAAGCCTGTCAAACTCAGCCACTTTTTTGGAGGCGGCGTAAGCAGGAATTTTTATTCAACCAGAACTTTTAGTACTTATAACCTGGAGCCCTTGCTAAAAAACCTTGAATATAATACCGTGGAAGGCTTGGCTGTCAGCGTTGAACAATCTTTCAGTATAAGGCCGAGAAAAGGCAGTAATAATTTTATATTGAACTGGGATACCAGGTACGGTACTTCCAACAACCATCTCAATTCTTTTTTGACGTTTACTGTAAGGCCAAGAGGTGACAACTTTAGAAACCGTTATTTACAATTAGGAGGTGGTAAACGACTTTACCAATTCAACAAGGACAATCCAATTGATGCACTCACCAACAGTGTTTATACACTTTTTGCAAAGAAGAATTATATGAAGCTTTACGAAGCCTGGTTTGGAACAATTGCATATAATAACCGTTTTGAAAATGGGTTGAGATGGAATATTAATGCAACATTTGAAGACCGGATTCCCCTGGAGAATAGTACCGATTACTCTTTCTTCAAAAAAGAAAGCTTCTTCTTGCCTAATCATCCTTACGAATTGTCTAACATTCCTTTTAATAGACACAAGGCCTTAGTTGGCTCTGTTATTTTATCTTATCAGCCGGGCCAGAGGTATATTCAATATCCTTATACTAAGGTTGCTATTGGTTCAAAATATCCAACCTTGGAGTTGCAATATTCAAAGGGCATAAAAAGTATTTTCAATAGCGATGTGGATTTCGATAAATGGAGGCTGTCCATCTTTGATAATATGAATTTGAAAATGGGTGGAGAGTTTCGGTACCGCCTAAGTATGGGCGGTTTTCTAAATAATAATCGTGTAGAGCTTCCTGACTTTCAGCACTTCAACGGCAATCAAACCTTCTACAATATTAAGTACCTGAACAGTTTCCAGTTAGCACCATATTACGGGTATAGCAATACTGAAGAACTATATGGCGTAGCTCATGTGGAACATCATTTAAACGGTTTTTTAACCAACAAAATTCCCCTCTTCAATAAATTGAAGTGGAACCTGGTACTTGGTTCCAACGCTTTTTATGTTAACCAAGACAATTATTATGTTGAGGCCTTTGCAGGATTGGAAAATATCCTAAAGTTATTCCGCGTAGATTTCGTGACAGCTTACCAGGCGCAACCCGGCCATAATTTTGGGGTGCGCATTGGATTTGGCGGCATAATCGGCGGAGCCCTACAATTCAATAGCCGTTAAAAATATTAGTCTGAACAAATACGTTAAATAGATTTGATTGCCTATTTTCGGGCATCCAAAAAACCAACCTCTAATTATGGCGTTTACCTCTACGACCGTTCAACCCGTTGTTAAACCAACCAATGAACAACCTGTTAACAGCAACAATGCAGCTGCAGCTTTATTAAGTATGCTTGTGCTCTCTGTCTATGCAGCCAAGAAAAGCAAAAAAGAATTTCGCAAACTGAAACGCAAGTTTCTCTGGACTGCTTTTAAGCTCAAAATAAAATCTCTTTTTAAAAGGGAAAGACCGTCTGACCGCAATCTCATTCTTTACATTTTATTGGGCATATTAGCGCTGGTGTTAGTATTCTATTATCCAATTGCCGCACTGATTGTAGCTATTGTTGGATTGATACTTTACCTGACAGGAACCATATAAGCTACAGCCTACAGCTTCTGGCCCCAGAGTTCATGGACTATGTTCTATGAACTCTTTAGCTATTTTACACATACAGTTTCACAATTTTTTGCAGTTGTGAAGCTGTATTTTTGCGGCCTCTCTGTAAGGGAGCAGAAATTTGTTCACCCGGCGAGTGTCCTTAAATTTCAACTATGGCTGTATTACATAATCGTATTTCCCAGGCGGAGCTGAAACAACGTTTGCTCGGGGAAACGGAGCATCGGACGACTATTTCCTTCTATCAATATTTTCACATTGACGATCCAAAAGGTTTTCGGGATCTGCTTTACAGCAATCTAAATACGATTAAAGTATTTGGCCGAATTTATATTGCCCAGGAAGGTATAAATGCCCAAATTAGTGTACCCGACAGTCACCTTCAAAACTTAAAAGAATATCTCTATTCTATCGAGCCCTTAAAAGGTGTTCGGCTCAACATTGCTGTAGACGACGATGGTAAGTCGTTTTGGGTTTTGAAGATAAAGGTTAGGGACAAGATTGTAGCAGATGGTATAGCCGATCCTTCATTTGACATGCGCCATAAGGGAAAATATGTAGATGCAGAACAGTTCAACAAACTTACTGACGATCCTGATACCATCGTGGTTGATATGCGCAATCACTATGAATACGAGGTAGGACACTTTGAAAGAGCTATTGAAGTTCCTTCTGATACATTTCGGGAACAATTACCTATGGCTGCCGATATGCTGAAAGACGCAAAGGACAAAAACATTATTATGTACTGTACCGGCGGTATTCGCTGTGAGAAGGCCAGTGCTTATATGTTGCACCAGGGATTTAAAAACGTATTTCACCTTGAAGGTGGTATTATCAATTATGCCAACCAGGTAAAGGAACAAGGCCTGGCTGTAAAATTCCGTGGAAAGAACTTTGTCTTTGATAATAGGCTGGGAGAGCGGATCACAGATGAGATTATTGCCAAATGCCACCAGTGTGGAAAGCCAGCCGATACCCATGTAAACTGTGCTAATGACGGCTGTCATTTATTATTTATTCAGTGCGAGGATTGCAAAAACAGCTATATTGGTTGTTGCAGCATAGAATGCAAAGAAATTGTTCTACTCCCAGTAGAAGAACAAAAAAAAGTGCGCAAGGGTATTGATAAGGGAAGAAATATATTTAATAAATCACGGGCAAGACTTCGACCTAAGCTGTCGGAAATCAATAAAAACAACCAAAATTAGTAGTCCTACTTCCTTAACTTAGCAACGTATTTTCTCCACTGTGAAAAAAATTGTTGCTACGGTTTTATTGTGCTGTTTGATTTTAGCTCTCACAGGGCATTATTTTATCTTTTGTATTCACCTAAGCAAAATAAAAGCTGAAATGAAAAAGGAGTTGCAACACTCCTGGTCAGGAAAAACAACCGTTTTCATTTTTGAAAAAAAGGAAATTGGCAAAATTGAATGGGAAGATGAACATGAATTCCGGCTCAAGGGTGAAATGTATGACGTAGTAGACAAGTATTACAAAAATGATAAGCTTATTGTCCGTTGCATTCAGGACAAAAAAGAGAAAGAGCTTTTAGAAGCCTATCAAAAACTAACACATAAAAACACGGAATCACCTGGGCAAAGTTCTTTGCTAAAGCTTATCAGCACCCATTTTATTGCCACCGTAATTGATGCATTGCACAAACCCCAAAAGGAAATAAAGACTGTATTTTTTTATTTTACATCTCCCCTTCAAAAAATTGTTCTTTCCGTTTTAGAACAACCTCCAGCGTTTGCCTGCCTTCTATTTTAGACAGCAAGTAATTTTTACATAATTAATAATTCATGAACAGAATTCTATGGATAGCTGCATTTATTGCCAGCGCATTAACAGGCTATGCACAACAAATATTACAGGGAAAAGTGGTCGACGGCGCAACCGGCAATCCACTGCCGGGAGTAACAATAGCGTTTTATGGTAAAGGAGTGACAGCAACCGACAAGGATGGCGCATTTGCCATGCCTTGCGAAAAAAATATCAAGCTCACATTTACATCGATAGGTTACCAAACAGCACAGCAAAACATCAAAAATTGCGGGGAACAAATAATTATAAAACTGCTACCTATTAGCCACAGTCTCACTGAAGTGGAAATAACCGCTACATCTGCACAAAACAAATCTATGTTATACCAGCCCGCCTCCATTACAAAATTGAACAACACTGAATTGAAACGCAGTACTGGTTTATTCCTGGATGAGGCGATAAATGCAAATGTGCCGGGAGTAACCATGAACAGGCGGAGTATAGCAGGCGGACAGCAATTTAATATCAGGGGTTATGGAAACGGTGTAAGGGGAAACAACGGGATAAGCAGCAATTTTGATGGGCAGGGATACAAGGTATATCTAAACGGAATCCCTGTTACAGATGCTGAAGGTATTACAGTAATGGATGATCTTGATTTTGGATCTATCGGTAATGTGGAAGTAGTAAAAGGCCCGTCCGGTAGTTTATACGGCTTAGCAATTGCAGGTGTTGTGAACCTCAAAACAAGTAAACCGGAAAAAGGAAAAACAGCTGTAGGACAGGATGTGCTTTTTGGTAGCTATGGTTTAAAACGATTTACCACTCATTTTGAAATGGGAGGCGATCGGTCATCTCTGTTGGTCAATTATGGATACCAGCATTCAGACGGTTTTATGGTTCATACGGCTTCGAAAAAGAAATTCATCAATATCGCGGGTGATTTTCAATTGAATGAAAAACAAGCCCTAAACTTTTATGCCGGTTATAGCGATAGTTATGATGAAAGGGCAGGGGAGTTGACAATAACCCAATATGCCAATAAAGATTATTCAGGCAACCCTGCCTATATACAACGGAATGCGCATTCCAATGTTGTTGGTTTCCGGTTGGGGATAGGGCATACTTATACTTTTAACGAGCACATCTCCAATACAACAACCGTATTTGGCACCGGCATTAATAACAATGCCAGTTCAGGCGGAGGATGGACAGATAAAGATCCTATCAATTATGGTCTTCGTTCTACAGTTGATACAAGAATCTTCACAAGCAAAAACATATCATTAACCGGAATAAGTGGAATAGAATTCCAACGTCAGAATGCACAGGTAATTGGTTATAACATGAAAGCAGATCCTCCAAATGTTTATTATAAAATTGATACCATGAGAAGCAACCAATACTATATAACCAGTACTAAATCTTTATTTACGGAGTGGACCCTGGCTTTGCCGGCAAGTCTGAGCTTTACGGCAGGTGTTGGCCTAAGCACTATGAGCATTGATCTATCCGACCGGTTTGTCAGGCCAAATTTTACTCGTCCACAAAATTACAGGATGAACTATACTGGTTTGGTATCGCCACACTTTGCTGTCAATAAGGTATTTGCCAAAGAGCTTTCTGTATATGCGGCTTATAGCCAGGGTTACAAAGCTCCCGTTAGTTCTTATTTCTTTGTTCCGGTTTCACCCTCGGTAGGATTTGTGGATTCAACATTGGTACCGGAGAAAGGAATCCAATTTGAAATAGGTTCGAAAGGAAATTTGTTGAATGACCGGCTAAGTTACCAGCTGGCTTTATTCCACGCCATATTCTCCAATAAAATGACAGCGGTAGCTGTGCCTTTGAATCCGCCCGAGGTTGGTACAGCCTATACCTACGTTGCTAACGGTGGTAAACATAATGATAAAGGAATTGAACTTTTATTAAAATATACGGCGTACCAGGCTACTAACGGAATATTCAGAACCATTCGCCCTTTTGCTAACGTTACCTACTCAAAATTCAGGTATGAAGATTACA
>DAIQPL010000277.1:0-5589 GCA_036787395.1 Flavisolibacter sp.
TCAATTACAAAAAGCAACACCAGGTAACCAAAAATCAACAACCATTTAATTAGTGAAGCAAAAAATAAAAGGCGACTGTTTGTTTTCGTCAGCCTTTCAAGACAGGCAAATGCCAGTTTATTTTCTACTATATCCATTAGCCATGCTGCAAATGGCATAAATAAAATTTTATAGTTATCATTATCCAGTGCAAATAACTGGTGCCTGTGCATCATATACCAACCACCAAAAAACAAAAACAAGTAAAGAAAGGGCATGAATAAATAATCCAGTTTTAAATTCATGCGAACGGTGTCTTTTGTTCGCTTAGAAAGCGTATCGGTAATATTCTTAAACCTTGTAAAAGAGTAAGGAAGTTCAAAATCTATAATAGAGAACTTTCTAACTCTCCCGCTTTCTTTATTTTTTTCCGTTAAAAAGAACCTGCCCATCACCATCATTGCCCAGCCGGTGACAAAAAGTCCAAGAAGGCATACAAGCATTAGCCAGATTAGCAGCCGGCTGAAATTTTGTATGTGTATATGGTAGTCAAAAACATCGTTCATAACTGTGGTTGTTTTTCTGTTGTTTTAATATCCAGCGATGCACCTTCCTTAAGTGTTTGTTTTTGCTCCTTTTTGATTATCCTGTCAAGCATCCGTTGCTGTTTATATTCCTGCCATTCAAAAGTGGCATTTTCTCTTAGGCAATCTTCCGTACGGAAATTTGTTTGTTCGTCGTGGTAAATGGAAAATTTTTTATCGCTGTAAACTACCTCTTCTCCCTCCTTAATTAAATTTTGCACTTCTGCCTCGTTCATCGCATGCTTGGCTAAAAACAAAGTAGCGGACAAAGCGCCACGAAAAAATAGTTCGATCTTTTCTTCATCTGTTAAATTAAAATTGAGCCAGTGGATTTTTCCTGTATCAATACTTCTTACGGTTTTTTGATACATGTCGTGCTTTAAAATAAAATCACGGTCATAAAAAAAGCGCATGGTGCTTATCAACTTGCCGCCAAAACCCATAAGCGATTTTACATCTTTTGGCGCTGTATCATCATCGTATTCCAGCTTTATACCAAAGGTGGGTTTACGTGGCACTGGTATTTTGGGATTATAAAAAACATTGATCGGGAAGTTGGACAGCATACCCCCATCAACCAATAAAGCGCAAGGTTCCATTTTCCTTTGCACTTTTATATATTGAAGCCATTCCTTTTCTATAGTAAGGCTTTGCCCGGGATTAAAATCAATTTTGAAAGGTTTGAAAAAGAAAGGAACCGACATTGAAGCTCTTACATATTTGGCAGGGGAAATACTAAAATCGTTACCCCAATACATTTTGTGCATGCCGGGGAACTCTACTTTTATTTCATGGGTAATGTCGGAACTTACAATCACCAGCTCTTTAGTAACGCCCTGGTCTTCGGCTTTTAATCTTTGTTCAAAGGCATTGATCACAGGATGCATGGCTTCATCTGACTCAAGGAAATCTTTCGTTTGCTTTTCCAAAAAGTCGTTCAGGTGATCAAAGAGATCATCAATTTTTACCTGTGGATTTTTAATTCTCTGGAGGATATTTTCAAATTCCGGCATTTTTGCCACCAAACCGGAGGCAGTAAAATCCTTTGTTACGGTACAGGCTTCGTATCCATATTTAAATTCTTTTTCTTCAAGATCTAACTTTGCTTTCAAATCGTTTACAGAATAAATGCCATTGGGCTCCAGTATGTCTTTCCTGATCCAGTTCTCAAAATCATCTCCGGGATTAATTCCCAGGTGCTCGGCATGTTTATATAAAAGCCTGTAAAAAACCAATCTCCCAACCACTATGGCTATAATCACAAACAGAGCAATCACCGATAAAATGGCCCCCCATTTAAACAACTGGTAAATGGTATTTACTTCGCGGTAAAAAGCAAGACCCAAAGTACTTGCCACAAGAACAATAAAAGCAATGACCGCTATAACCGCTCTTTTTTTTATGGCCGCCAGGTTTTTAATAATTGGCCCCATGCCTACAGAGCCACTGAACATATTTAAAAGCAGCTTGCGCCAAATGGGGTGCCCGTCTACCATATCGGTGAGGGGCTTATTGGCCAAATATTCAAGCACTTTTTCGGAACGGGTTTCATAATAATTTCCAACCTTACCAAGCGCTTCGGCTTCGCGGGTGCTATATACAGCGTTCAGCAATAAAGTATTTATAGAACCTGCGCTGGTGCCTGCCATTTTCATAAAACCAATACCCATTTTTTCCAACACATAGGTATAACCTGCCAGTGCTACACCATGCACCCCGCCACCTTCCTGTACCAGGTCCACATATTGTTTGCCGAACTTGTCTCGTATGTCAGACACGCACAGGGGTTTGTCTTTAAATTTCTCTTGCAAAAAAGAAATGAAAGGTTCTACAGCATCGGTAAAAACTTTCGGGTTAAGTTTATCGGCAGGCATATAAATAGTTATTGTTTTTAAATGATAATTGTTTCAATAAAAATAATTTTTCATTTGGTACCGTCTGCATTGCTACTATCATCGCCTGTTGCGTCGCAATCCTTTCATCGTTCTGTAATTCTAGTCAGCAAGAAGTTCATTCCAAGATCAAAACTGTAAATCTCTTACATCAAACCCACGTTTAGGCGGACCTCCCAAAATCCTGTATAAAACAGAATTTAAAGTGGCTGCATCGTTATCAAATCCACCGTGCGATTCCGATCTGCTTAGGTCAGGCCGCGGTTTTTCCTTAGCATTTTTATCAGGTAGTACAGCACCTGAAATAACAAGGCTCGGCCATCTGCTTTTCGCATCAGTAAACATTTTTGAAATGGTTCGATCAACAAAATCATTACCGGGTTTTGTCAGCTCCTTATTCCTTGCGTTAATAAAACGTTCCATGCCAAGTATAGGTGTGTTGCGTTTGTCTTCAAACGAATTGCTAACCAGGTACAATAAAGATTTTCCATAGGGACCTACATTATCATCCCTTTCACCTGTATCGCTTAAAACATACATGGTTGGCAAAGGACAATCGCCCTTATTTATATGATTGAGAAGTTTGTCTTTAAATAAATCAATTGTAATGGCAGGCGCCATAAATTGTACCGATTGAATAGGAACACCTATCTGCAGTAGGGTGTCAATGGCATAGGCTGTAAAGATGGAACCGGCACTATGTGCTACAATATGAAGTTCCCAATTGTTTTTAGTAGATGTGTTTACCAGGCTAAAAGCCTTTAATGCTTCTATAGCAACTGTATCCATTGACCGGTCTTTTGCGGAGGCCAGCATAGCATTTTCTTTCATCTCATCCCATAACATGGTTCCCGGCTTTGAAGCTGTTAACTCAATGGTGCGGTCTAAAATTTCAAGTGTGCCCTGCCTTAATTTAGTTAACCAGCTGGCGCCAGCTTTATCATCGTTTGTAAAAAGATCAAGGACATCTCCCTTTAAGGAGTTCCAGAAATCTGTTTCCCACATAATGTGAACGGGGTAAATTTCATTATCGAGGCAAACCTGTTTAAAGCTGATGACCCGCCGGGCAACTTCTTTTTCCGAATTCAAACCACCATGCAGGTAAAGCATAATGCGTTTCTTTTTCCAGCCTGCCGCCACTTCTCCTATGTTGATAAAAAGACGTTTTATATCGTCAGGTGTTGTCCAGTAATTGCCTGAATCGGAGAAAAAGCCATTGTTGCCAATATTAATAACATAGGGCCTGATTTTCTCTAATGGAATCGCTTCAGAAGCCCTTTGCCTTCCTGAATCTGTATCGGCATTATGTGCATGCTGCCAAAGATCTACATCAACAGGTACGCCAAGTTGTACTACCCAACAGTCAGAAGCATGAAGCATCCAGTCCTCGTAAGGCAATAAGGCAAATCCTTTATTTCCCCAGCTCCGGCCCCATGAATTTTGTATCACAAATCCTTCTCTTGTGTAACCCACAATGGCTACCGCATGTCCATCGGGCGCACGGCCTACTCTTTTTATGACCGGCAATTTTATTCTTCTTCCCTCTCCGTTATAATCATAATTGCACGTAATTGTATTTCCCGAAGGATCATCCCATCCATCATGCACCATCAATGTAGCATACAATATTCCCGACTCAAAAAGTGCAGAGTGCATATCCCTTATGTTTCGATGCATTACTCTATAATAGGCACCTGCCGGAATGTCGAGTGCTTCGCGGGCCATAGCATCATCAAAGTCATTGTAACGTAGCTTTTCATTCTTCCAGGTTTTCTTGCTTACTACGCCATGTGCGTTCCAGCCTTTTATGGTGCCTCTTGCAGAAGAGCCTTCATAGTTTTCTCCGGGCCATTCATCATATCGCCTTGCCATTTCATACAACATCCATGGACTGGCTCCTAACTCTGTAATATCGGCTACATTACAGCGGCCGTTTGCCGCAAGGTGATAATTGATAACGGCTGCTAAAGCAAATCCGGTACAAGCGCCTTCTTCGCCCTGGTTTAATATAGCAGGCACATTATCACAATTAATTAGCTGCGAAGGCAGGGCAGTAAGTGTTGGCTGGTAAGCCCAATCTCTCACATCGATTTTATCAGGGAATGCATCTAATTTCTTCTTTATTTTTTTTGCCAGGCTTTTTTCAGCAATTTTTTCTCTTTGCTTTTTTGCGGAAGGCCTGGTTGTTTTGGGAAAGGAAGATTCCGTAGGCATAAGTTGTATTTAATTGTTCAATGTATTAATGCAGTATATGAGTTATCGGTCTGTTTATGCTAAAAAATTTTTGCAATTTCAAAATGCATTCCGTCCTTTCTATCGAAGTGACCGCCCCAATAAAAACCGTTTTCATGCGCTATCGAAATTAATTCTCTGACACAACCCTTTTGTCCTACTAAAGCGGGAATAGCGCCGAGTTGATTAAAAAAGAAATTGATGTCGAATGCTGAACCGAATGCATGATTACTTAAAATACCTTTTGCAGCCAGGCCTCTTACAAACCTGGCTACATAGGCGCCGTCAAAAGAAAGCACCTGGTGCAGTAATCCGGCTTTCTCCCAGTCAGACCATAACTTCATTAATTGGTCTGCCGCAATCTTATGAAATTGCATTCCAGTGCTATTGGTTACGGTTTTTAGTTGTGGTATTTTAACGGTAATAATATTCTCCTTCACCCAGTTATTGGTAATACGGATATTTTCAGGATTACCTGGAAATGGAGCTGCCTCAAAAGTAAAAACGCCAAATATTTTTTGCCGGGCCGCATTACCTGTGAGTGGCGAAAAACCAGGTTTGCCAGGGAAGTCAGCACCTGATTTGTCTTTCCTGTTATCTTCCACTCCTTCAAACCCCGATTGCATAGCTGCTCCAAAGGTTTTATTGCCTATGATCCCATCGGGTTGAAGACCAACACTTTCTTGAAATGCAATGGAAGCCATTTTTGTATCGTCGTCAAACTTTCCAGTAACATCGCCGGTGTAAAAGCCTTTACCTTTTAAAAAGAATTGCCAGCTGGTTACCAATGGACCTGCGCTATTTATTTTGATGAGCTTTAGCGGTTGCATGGTTTGATATTTAAGTGATGAAGAAAAACTTGATTAACCCGGAATATTCTTTGTCGGCACAGTCCTCGTTTT
>DAIQPL010000278.1:0-5585 GCA_036787395.1 Flavisolibacter sp.
ATTGTATAGGAGGCAAACATGTTCGCATCATGCCATATGAACCACGCAACCCACATCACCAGCGGTACCAGGCTAGCTTTAGTCCTTCGCCAGAAAGGTTGAAGCTGATGGAAGACATTGTACTGCGGATTAATCATTATCTGGGGTATGATTTCAATACGGTTGAATTGGCAGTTCGCGATGGTGTGCCGTATGCTATCGACTTTGGCAATCCTGCACCTGATGCTGAACGTAGTGGTGTAGGAGAAGAAAATTTTGAATGGGTAGTAGAAACTGCCGCCAATTATGCCATTGAAAGAGCCTTAACTCAAAAAGAAGGGCGCAATAATTTAACCTGGGGTGAATTTATTAAGCGAAGCGCTGAGGCTCAACCATTACGATAAATGAGTGTTATGTTTACCGTGTACAACGAAGTTGAAAATAAATACCAACTAGTGGAAGAACCTGATCCCTCTTTAAGGTATACTTATGCGGATTATCTGCAGTGGAAATTTGAAGAACGTGTTGAATTATTCCGGGGTCGTATTTTTAAAATGAGTCCGGCGCCAAATTCAAAACATCAACAGGTATCCCTTGCCTTATCAACTGAATTATATAGTTTCTTTAAAGGAAAACCATGTAAAGTATTTGCTGCGCCATTCGATGTACGGCTTCCAGTAAAAAACAAAAAAAAAGATGATGAAATTACAACCGTAGTGCAGCCCGATATCTGTGTGATATGTGATTCATCCAAATTGGATGAAAGGGGCTGTTGCGGCGCACCTGACCTGGTTGTTGAAATTCTTTCGCCCGGCAATTCAAAAAGAGAATTAAAAATAAAATTTGACCTGTATGAAGAAGCAGGCGTGAAAGAATATTGGATTGTTTATCCTGTTGAGGAAAGCATTGCTGTTTTCCTTTTGAACGAAAACGGAAAATTCGGGGGAGCGAAAATTTATGCAGGAGGCGATTACATTTTCAGCGCAGCTTTAAATGGATTAAAAATTAATATAAACGACACTTTTGCCAATTAAATAACCTCATCTGAGCTTAAACCCAATCTCAAATTTCCTTCATGCTATTGAACTATAAAAACTTCACCCTGGGTGTAGAAGAAGAATATATGGTAATGGATCCTGTGTCCAAAGAACTGAAAAGCCATGAACAAAAGATTGTCCAGGAAGGACAAAAGATGATCAAGGACAAAGTAAAAGCAGAAATGCACCAGGCCGTGGTGGAAGTGGGTACGGACATTTGCCAAAATGTAGACGAAGCTTTCCAGGATGTTTCTGTTCTGAGAAAAACGATTTCGGAAATAGCCGGAGGTTTGGGCTTTTCCATGGGGGCTGCAGGCACTCATCCTTTCAGTCATTGGGAAAGCCAGCTAATAACGGACCATGCTCGCTATAATGAAATTGTAAACGAATTACAGGAAGCAGCACGTAGTAACCTGATTTTCGGCTTACATGTGCATGTAGGAATGGAAACCCGGGAAATGGCTAACCATATCGCTAATTCTACCAGGTATTTCCTGCCGCATATTTATGCTTTAAGCACTAACTCGCCTTTTTGGGAAGGAAGACAAACCGGCTATAAGTCGTTTCGCACCAAAGTATTTGACAAATTTCCTCGTACCGGTATTCCCGAGGCTTTCGAAAGCATTGAGGCTTACGACAATTATGTAAAGCTTCTGATGAAAACAAATTGCATTGATAACGCCAAAAAGATCTGGTGGGACCTTCGGGTACATCCTTTTTTTAACACCGTTGAATTCAGGATCTGCGATGTGCCCATGACCGTGAACGAAACCATTGCCATAACGGCGTTGTTCCAGGCAATTTGTGCAAAAATCTATAAACTGCGCTTACAGAACCTGAATTTTATTCAATATTCCAGGGCGCTTATCAATGAGAATAAATGGAGGGCTGGCCGTTATGGTATTGATGGGTATCTTATTGACTTTGGAAAGGAAGAGGAAATCAATACCAGGGTGCTGATCTATGAGCTACTGGATTTTGTAGATGATGTTGTTGACCACCTGGGGTCAAGGCACCGGATTTCTTACGTACATAAAATGCTGGAGAACGGTACGGGGGCCGACAGACAACTAGCTGTTTACGACAAAACAAAGAACCTGGTGAGCGTAGCGGAGTTCATTAATTCACAATTCCTGGCAGACCTATAAAACAAATTATAAATAATAAATTGATAACAAAAAAGTTTCCAAAACAAGAATTAATTTCGTAGTTTAATAGACGATAGGACCTGTGTTAATTTTAGATTTTTGTACGGTTTTTGCTGACGCCTCCCGCTAATTATTTTTTAGGACATGGCAAGGATATTCAACATTTATTTTAGCTATAATGATGCTATGTATAATGCCATGGTATCGGTTCGCAATACGCCTTTCTTTACAGAATATACTTTAAACTTCGACGAGGAGTTAATGGATTTACTCCCGGGAAATAAAATCATTTCAACCTCCGCTAACCATTTTACATTTGCACATGCTTCCTCACAGGAACACAATCCTTTAATGGAGGAAATTATAAGAGCAGTTGCCCGGCATTTACAAACAAGTGAGGTTTAATGCAGCGGTTTGGGTTTGCTGTTCCTGTTTTAGCCGTTTACAAGTCTGTTTAAGCTGGCAACCAAAACCTAATTGACGGTAGAATACTTAATATCCACTTTCTTTATCCAATCTAAAACGCCATTCATGTACTTTTCCTGGTCATCCCACATAGCTAAATGACTTCCATTTTCACAGTATAGGTAACTTCCGTTCTTTACCATCTTGCTTTGTTCTTCCATTGCCTTTGGATCCATTGTATCGTATTTGGCGCCGATCATTAAAGTTGGCACTGTAATTTTTTGCAGATCCGCTTTTCTGTTCCAGTTTGCTAACCGGCCACTAATACCAAATTCCGATGGCCCCTGCATCATGGTATAAATAACAGGATTAAGATGCTTCATACACCGTGTAAGGGGTTCAGGCCATTCCTTTAAACGACACAAATGTTCATGATAGAAATTAGGCATCAGCAACTCCATATACCTTGGATTGTTGAAATCTTCTTTTGCTTCTAAGGCACGAATTTCAGCAAGCACCGATGAATTCATTTGTTTGGCTAATACTTCTTCTGCATACCTTCCATATTCCGGAGCACTAGCCACCATATTAGAAACAATGAGGCCTTTTAAGTGCTGTTGATATTTTAAAGCATATTCCATTGCTAAAATTCCACCCCATGAATTCCCTAACAGATAAAAATTGTTTTTATCAGCACCTAAAGCTTTCCTTACCTGCTCTACTTCTTCTGCAAACCGTTCTGTAGTCCATAAACTGCTATCTGTTGGCTGATCAGAATAATAAGATCCTAACTGGTCATATTCATAAAACTCAAACCCTTCTTTAGGAAAAAAACTTTCAAAGCATTCCATGTATTCATGTGTCATAGCAGGTCCGCCATGAAGCAATAAAATTTTGATACGTGAATTATTACCAAAACGTTTTGTCCATACTTTAAAATTTCCAACAGGAGTTGAGACAGGAATCATTCTGATGCCTCCTGATTGCACGCCGGTATCCTTATAATTGAAATAATCTGTAACTGTAATTTGTCTTTCAGCCCCGGTGTCAAATTTTACCTGGCATGCGAAGAAAAAAATAAGAAGGATATAAAATGAAATAAGCTTTCTCATGTCAGAAGTTTGTGCGCAAAAGTTAGTCAATTTTGGTTTACTTTGAATGCTTCAAAGTTGGCTATGAAAAAAATTATATTACTGCTTTTACTCACTGTATGTATTAATTCATTTGCACAAACCCGTGAAGATTCAACAAAACTTTTCCGGCAAACCGCTTCGCTTTATGACCTTGATTTTTCACAGGCGGAAGCTGACTCTATGACCAATAACCTAATTTATTGGAAAAGCATTTATCTTAAAATGCACCAGCAATTACCGAAGAATGACCTTCACTTTCCCTTTGCTTTCAACCCCGCTCCTATTGGCCATAAAGTTCCCGCCTTACAACAGAAAATAGTGTGGGATATTCCTGCCGATGTTTCTATTCCTGCAAATAAAAATGGTCTTGCTTTTTATTCAATCCTGCAGTTGGCCTCACTTGTAAAAAATAAAAAAATAACCAGTGTTGATCTTACAAAATTTTTCATTGCCCGCTTAAAACAATGGGGCGATACGCTGGAAAGTGTGATCACACTAACCGAAGATTTAGCCCTGCAACAGGCACGGGCTGCAGATGATGAAATTAAAAAAGGAAAATACCGCGGACCTCTCCATGGCATTCCTTACGGTCTAAAAGATTTATTTGCAGTGAAAGGTTACAAAACTACGTGGGGGTCTACACCGTATAAAGACCAGACTATTAACGAAGATGCTTATGTTTATTCACAATTAAAAAATGCAGGCGCAGTGTTGTGCGCCAAACTGTCTTTAGGCGCCCTCGCTTATAATAACAAATGGTTTGGCGGCGAAACAAAAAATCCATGGAACCTTCAACAAGGTTCCAGCGGTTCGTCTGCAGGTTCTGCCGCATCGGTTGTAGCTGGCTTATTACCTTTTACTATTGGAACGGAAACATTAGGGTCGATAGTGTCTCCTTCTACACGATGTGGAGCTACAGGTCTTCGCCCTACATTTGGAACAGTAAGCAGGAGCGGCGCTATGGTTTTATGCTGGAGTTTAGATAAAGCCGGACCTATCTGCAGAAACGCTGAAGACGATGCCATTGTTTACTATTATATCAAAGGAACAGATGGAAAAGACGCCGGTTCTGTTGACCATGCCTTTAACTACAATCAAAAAAGAGATATAAAAAAACTGCGCATAGCTTATGCAGAAAATTATTTTAAGCGATTGGCAAAGGATGCATTGGAGTGGAAAGTGCTTGAGGAATATAAAGCAATGGGCGTAAATGTTCAGGCAGTTAACTTTCCCGATTCTGTTATTTACCCGGCCAATTTAATAACCATTGTTTTAAATGCTGAATCAGCAGCCGCTTTTGATGAATTAACAAGAACCAATCGTGATGACCTGATAGAGCGACAGGATAAAGATTTTTGGCCTAATTCTTTTCGTTCCGCACGATTGATACCGGCTGTAGAATACATTAATGCAAACAGGTATCGTTCTACGCTTTGCCAAAATATGCAGCAGTTTATGAAGGATTACGATGTCGTGATTGTTCCAACGTTTATGGGTAGCCAACTGTCTATCACCAACCTTACCGGAAACCCTGTTGTTTGTATGCCCATGGGTTTTAATCAAAGAGGATTGCCGGTTAGTATTACACTCATCGGTAACCTGTACGATGAAGCATCTATTTTAGAAGCCGCCAAAGCTTACCAGGATAAAACCGACCATAATAAAAAACATCCTGAAAAATTTACCCGGTAATCGCCACTAAAACAACTTATGATCCGCATATTAGTTTTATTCATTGTTCTGACTTTTGTAAACTTTTCGTTTGGGCAAAAGAAAAAAGTTGACCTGCTTTTATACAATGCAAAAATTTATACCGTTGATGATAAATTCTCCATTACTTCGGCTCTTGCTATACAAGATGGCAGGATCCAGGATGTTGGTGA
>DAIQPL010000279.1:0-5574 GCA_036787395.1 Flavisolibacter sp.
GAATGGTCTATTCATTTCAACAGCAGCGATGATCAAAAACTTTTCTGTGGTGATGGTGGCGATTCGGGGCAGGTAGCTAAAGCAAAAGATGGTATGTGGATCTATTTGTTCCGGCCCCATGGAGATAAATTCGTTTCAGAAAAACTGGTGAACATGAAGCATCACGGTTATAAGCTGGAACCCAACGTTCATTTTTCTCCGGATGGAAAATGGGTGATCTTCCGTGCTAATTTTGAAGGAGGGGAACAAGTGTATGCGGCAGAAATAAATAAGGTAAAACAAAGATGAAAATATACAGGATCATCTCGACCAGCTTATTATTAGCATCATCTTATTTGTATGCACAACAAAAAGATTATGCTTTCCGGCCGGTGGCATTCAACCAGGTAAGGCTTACCGACAACTTTTGGTTACCAAGAATAAAAGCCAATCATACTGTAACCATACCGGCGTCATTTGAACGCTGTGAAAATACAGGCCGCGTCAAAAATTTTGAAATGGCAGCGGCAAAGTCCGGTAAATTTTGCACCACTTATCCTTTTGATGATTCAGACATTTTTAAAACCATTGAAGGCGCCTCTTTTTCCCTCAGCCTTTTTCCCGATAAAAAACTTGAAACCTATATTGATTCCCTCATTGTAAAAATTTCCAAAGCCCAGGAGCCCGATGGTTACCTGTATACAGCCAGAACCATTGACCCTTTGAATCCGCATAAATGGGCCGGCACAGAAAGATGGGAAAGGGAACGGGAACTCAGTCACGAGTTGTACAATGCCGGTCATTTATATGAAGCTGCTGCTGCTCATTTTATGTCAACAGGCAAAAGAACATTGTTGGATGTTGCATTAAAAAATGCAGACCTCGTTTGTTCTGTTTTTGGACGGGATAAAAAACACGTAGCACCGGGACATGAAGTAATAGAAATGGGCCTTGTAAAATTGTATCGCTTAACCGGTAAAAAAGAATACCTGGAAACAGCGCAATATTTTATTGAAGAAAGAGGGCACTATAATGGATATGATGCCAAAAGCAAGGATCCCTGGAAGAATGGCGCTTACTGGCAGGATCATATTCCTGTTGCCGATCAAAGAGAGGCAATTGGTCATGCAGTTAGAGCAGGTTACCTATACGCAGCAGTGGCAGATATAGCCGCATTAAAAGATGACAAAAATTTATTAAGGGCAATTGACTCCATTTGGGAAAATATGGTTTCAAAAAAATTATACGTGCAGGGAGGTGCCGGAGCGATCGGCAGTGGCGAACGTTATGGTGATAATTATGAATTACCCAACGCCACAGCCTACAATGAAACCTGTGCGGCTATCGCCAATGTATATTGGAACCAGAGAATGTTTCAATTACATGGCGATGCAAAATATATCGACGTGTTGGAAAGAATCCTGTACAACGGGCTTTTATCTGGTGTAGGATTGGATGGCAAATCTTTTTTTTATACCAATGCCATGCAGGTTACCGGTAAGAATGTAACTACCAACGGTGGGGGAGTAGAAGCAAGCCGTTCCGGTTGGTTTGATTGTTCCTGTTGTCCAACCAATGTATGTCGTTTGCTTCCATCGGTGCCGGGCTATATGTATGCTCAAAGTGAGAACAAATTATTTGTAAATCTTTTTGCCAGCAGCGAAGCTTCCTTTAAAATCAAAGGACAGCCTGTTACCATTATTCAGCAGAACAATTATCCATGGGACGGCCATTTAAAATTTAAGCTGTTTCCAAAATCACCTTCAACTTTCGATTTGATGATTCGAATTCCGGGCTGGGCTCAAAACAAAGTTTTGCCGTCAGACTTATATGCATTCGAAAAGAGTGGGGATAATAAAATAAGTATAAGAATAAATGGAGTTCAAATTGATTATAGTATCCAAAACGGTTATGCAGTTATTAATCGCACATGGAAAAAGAATGATCTGGTTGAACTGCTACTTCCGATGGAAATAAAAAGGATAAAAGCCAATGAAAGAGTAAAGGATGATCTTGGGAAAGTGGCGTTGCAGAGAGGGCCTTTAGTGTACTGTGCCGAATGGCCTGACAACAATGGCAAAGCCGCTAATATCGTGCTGCCACAAGGAACTTCTTTTTCTTCAGAGTGGAAGCCCGACCTTTTAAATGGAATTACCGTACTAAAAGCCGAAGTGCCGGTTATTACAACAGATTCAAAAAACAACACAGTTAGTACCAGTATGCAAACTGTCACCGCCATACCTTATTATGCATGGGCCAACAGGGGCAAGGGTGAAATGATGCTATGGTTTCCCGAACAAATAAAAGATGTAGAGATTATAACTTATTAAACCTTTATAGCTGCATGCTAAAGAATTTTTTCTCTTTCCTTTTTATTTTACTAACTGCTACAGTGGCCACCGCACAATTGAAATGGCCGGCTATAACCTCGCAAACAAAACCCTGGACAAGATGGTGGTGGGAGGGAAGTGCAGTCAATCCAAAAGACCTTACCTGGAATCTGGAACAATACAAAGCTGCAGGATTGGGCGGTGTAGAAATCACTCCCATTTACGGGATATATGGATTTGAAAAGCAGTTCGTCAATTTTTTATCCCCGCAGTGGATCCAATTATTTAAGCATTCGCTTACTGAAGCAAAACGGCTCGGTCTGGGAGTAGACCTTGCTAATGGTACAGGATGGCCCTTTGGTGGTCCCTGGGTAACTGATAAGGATGCCAGCAAGTCGGTGTATTTTAAAACCTATTCTTTAAGCGGTGGAGAACAATTAAAAGAAATTATTGAATACAAACAGGAAGCTTTAGTAAGAACAGCTAACAATAAACAGGTGAGCGTTGATTCTTTGATACAACCGGCAGCAGCCAATAAAAATTTGCAGGGACTTGCTTTAGACCAAATAATATTTGCGGGCAAATTGCCTTTACAATCATTAATGGCTTATTCGAATAGGGGCAATATTCTTGACCTCACTTCTAAAGTGGACGCCAATGGTAGATTGAACTGGACAGCACCACAGGACAAATGGACTTTATATGGTTTGTTCACCGGGCTTCATGGTAAGATGGTAGAACGGGCTGCTCCCGGTGGAGAAGGGTATGCTATTGATCATTTCTCCGCTGCCGCTTCCGCTAACTATTTCAAACACTTTGATGAAGCATTTAAAGGACAGGATATTTCTTATCTCAGGGCTTTTTTCAATGACTCTTATGAAGTAGATGATGCACGGGGACAGTCGAACTGGACGCCCTTGCTTTTTGAAGAATTTAAAAAACGCAGGGGTTATGAACTTAAAAACTATTTGCCGGCCTTGTTTGGAAAAGACAACGCAGAAATGAACAGCCGGGTATTGTATGATTACCGGTCGGTGATTGATGAATTATTGTTGGAACATTTTACCATAGCCTGGAAAAAATGGGGTGCTACAAAAGGCGCCATGGTGCGCAACCAGTCGCACGGGTCTCCGGCTAATACACTGGACCTGTACAGCGCTGTAGATATTCCGGAAACAGAAGGAACAGACATCCTGCGATTTAAATTTGCAACATCAGCAGCTAATGTAACAGGTAAAAAATTAGCGTCTTCAGAGTCTGCAACCTGGTTGAATGAACATTTTCTTTCCTCCTGGGGCGATGTAAAAAAAGCAATTGATCTGTATTTTTTGGGTGGTGTCAACCATATATTTTATCATGGTACAGAATACTCACCGAAAGAAGCGCCGTGGCCGGGGTGGTTGTTTTATGCTGCTGTACATTTTCAACCTACCAACCCGCAGTGGAAAGATTTTGGCGCATTAAATCAGTACATAACACGGGTTCAATCTTTTTTGCAAACCGGGAAACCGGATAACAATGTATTGCTCTATTATCCCATCATTGATCGCTATTCAGAACCAGGGAGAGAACTGCTTCAGCATTTTGATGGTATGGAGAGAAATTTTGAAGGAACTCCATTTGAAGAAGTATCTAAATGGATGCTGGAAAAAGGATATGGTTTTGATTTCTTTTCTGACCGCCAGCTACAAAAGATTTCATTAAAGGGCAACAAATTGCTGACAGGTGGAAATGAATACCAAACTATTTTATTGCCCGCTAATAAATTGATCTCTGAAAAAAGTTTTCAGAAGCTCTTTGACTTGGCAAGGCTAGGCGCCCGGGTATTAGTATACAAGGATTTGCCACAGGATGTTCCCGGCTTTGCCCAGCTCGAAAACAGGAGAAAGGTTTTTGAAGAGCTAAAGAACCAATTAAAGTTTTCAGGCGATGGTGCTGTTAAAAAAGCTTCTGTTGGCAAGGGTGCTTTTTTTATTGGTGGCGATATGGAAAGCCTATTAAATGAAGCCAAAGTGAATAAGGAAGAACTGTCTGAAAAAGGGCTTGGATTTACCCGCAGAAAAAATGGTGATGGATCTACCTACTTTATTAATAACCGTACAGAGAAAGAAATTAATGATTGGATACCCTTACATCATACTGCTGTTTCAGTAGGTTTGTTTGAGCCCATGTTTGGAAAGTCAGGCCTGGCAAAATGGAGAACCAACAAGGGCGTTACAGAAATTTTACTGCAACTGCAACCCTGGAGTTCTATAATTGTTCAAACATTCAGTTCAAAAAAAACAGGTGATTCGTATCCTTACGTGCAAACGCTTTCGCAGCCGCAGGAAATAAAAGGTACGTGGACGATTGAGTTTATGGACGGCGGCCCTGTACTCCCTCAAAGATTTACAACAAACCAATTAGGATCGTGGACAGAACTGGGTGGAGAAGATGTAAAGAATTTTTCAGGAACAGCTAAATATTCTATTTCATTTCACAGGCCCGCGGGCGAAGGTGCTGCCTGGCTTCTGGACCTGGGCAAAGTAAATGAAACAGCAGAAATTTTTCTTAATGGCAAAAAGCTGGTCACACTGATTGGCCCGGCATTCAAAACAATTATTCCTTCCTCTTACTTACAGCAAAACAACAAGCTCGAAATTATTGTGGCCAACCTGATGGCCAACCGTATAGGTTTCATGGATAAAAACAATCTTCCATGGAAAATCTTTTACAATACCAACATGCCGGCAAGAAGGAAAGAAAATGTAAAGAATGGATTGTTCGATGCTTCTTCCTGGAAACCTTTGCCTTCAGGCCTTTCCGGGCCTGTAACCCTAACACCCATGAAATATGACTAGAATAACGTTGATAACAAGCGATAATATAATACAACCAATTATGCAAAGAAAAACTCCTGAACTTGCATTCCTGATTTTAAGTTTTTTTCTTACAATTAGCGTTGCACAGGCACAACAAACCGTGCAACTAACGTTAAATGCCGGTGCTGCTAAAACAACAATCGACCGCAATATCTATGGACATTTTTCAGAGCACCTCGGCCGGTGTATCTATGATGGTTTTTGGGTGGGTGACTCTATCAAGGTGCCAAAGAAAGACCGCATACGTTTAGATGTGGTAGAGGCACTAAAGAAAATAAACATTCCTAATCTTCGCTGGCCCGGGGGTTGCTTTGCAGACGAATATCATTGGCGCGATGGCATTGGACCGCGTACACAACGGCCAAAGATGGTGAATACAAACTGGGGTGGTGTAACAGAGGATA
>DAIQPL010000058.1:0-9286 GCA_036787395.1 Flavisolibacter sp.
AGTCGGGACGACAAGATTCGAACTTGCGACCCCTAGCACCCCATGCTAGTGCGCTACCGGGCTGCGCTACGTCCCGAAATTGATATTCTGATCTTCAAGAAACCTTTTAATGCCACGGCTCTTTATTTTCATTTCCAAGTTAACTACTTCTTTTCTGTCTATACCATTTTGGCTCCAAATAAGCCGCCACGGCACACCTTTTGAAGTATACCTTACCCGCCCTGAATTATGTCGCAACAGTTGCTGATCTAAATCCTTAGTACTGCCCGCATAAAACTTTTGCAACGATTCACTCCAAAGTATATAAGTTCTAAACGTGCACATACTTTTCGCGACCCTCCCGCTTCAGGCGGGATGCGCTACCGGGCTGCGCTACGTCCCGAATAATCCGTTATCAACCTGCTTAATAAAAAGACAGGTGAGGGGCTGCAAATTTAAACTATTAATTGAACAAATTGTTTCAAGGCAATAAGTTTGTATTTACCATGACAAATGAACGCCGTCAAAAGATAGAAGCTGTGTTGAACAAAAGACAAAATGATTTGACTATAGTGCTGGAAAACGTTTTTGATCCCCATAATATTTCGGCTGTCATGCGTAGTTGCGATGCGGTAGGTGTACAGGAAATATTTGTGCTCACGACCAAAATTCCCCGACATAAAAAATGGGGGGAAAGAAGTAGCAGCAGCGCCTCCAAATGGTTAACGGTACGCCAGTTTGATAATGCAGTAGAATGTTTTGCTGTAGTGCGAAAAAAATATGCAACCATTTTAACAACACACTTATCAGGCGATGCTGTAAGTTTATATCAGTTGAATCTAACCAAAAATATTGCTTTGGTTTTTGGAAACGAACATGCAGGGGTGAGTGATGAAATAAGAGCAATGGCGGATGGTGATTTTATTATACCGCAGGTAGGTATGATTCAATCGCTTAATATAAGTGTGGCCTGTGCAGTAACTTTATACGAAGCATTCCGCCAGAAACAAGTTGCTGGTCATTATGCAAAACAAAAATTACCAGCCGCTGAATACCATTCACTAAGTAATCAATGGGGAGTTTTTAATGAAGAAAACAGCTAAATATATCTTACTCTTTTTCCTGGCTTTTAGTTTTCTAAAAACAGAAGCACAAGAAATTAAAAAATGGAAATTAAAAGAGCTGAAATCTGCAATCGATACCACTGACAGCCCGACGATTTTTAACTTCTGGGCCACGTTTTGTAAGCCTTGCCTTGAAGAAATGCCTTATTTCCAGGACCTGGTAAAGAAGTATGAAAGTGCCGGTGTAAAACTCGTGTTAGTAAGTCTTGATTTACCAAAAGCTTATCCAAAAATAAAAGCCTTTGCTGCCAAACATAAAATCTACGCGCCAATTGTTTTTTTAGACGAAACAAATGCCGATCTTTTTTGTCCTGCGGTAGATGAGCAATGGTCAGGTACCATCCCGGCAAGTTTGTTTATCAATAATAAAATTGGTTACCGCCGTTTCTTTGAAGACCAATTAAAAAAAAGCCAGTTGGACAAAGAAATTCAGTCAATGATAATGCCAGGAAAGTAAACGTCTGTTTGAAAGAAATTTCTTGCATTTAAAAATTTTTTCCCAATGAACCAGGCCCGATCAAAAAAAGCCCCGGCAGCTGCCGGGGGTTTTTTTTGGTGGGGTTTCTACAACCTTTTTATTCCGCATCCAACAGAACGGGATGTTTTTACAGTGATATCTTTTCCGCTTACTAGTTCTGTAATGGCTTCTTTCAAATGCCTTCTCTTCACACTACCTGCATCAGATGGATTATCATCAATAGCACCGTGATAAACTAATTTACCTGCAGCATTAAATAAAAAGTTTTCCGGTGTACGCCTGGCGCCAAAAGCATCAGCCAGGGCAGAACTTTGATCCACTGTATAATGCCATTTATATCCCTGTTCTTTAGCGTACTCTCTCATGGCTTCGTATGAATCTTCGGCATCACGTTGGGCTTCATTGGAGTTAATCAATATAACGCCCATTTTATTCTCAAGGGCGTACTTGCATATTTCTTTTGTACGCTCCTGGTTATTGACTACTACAGGACAGGTATTGCAGCTGAACATCACCAGCAATCCGTTTTTACCAATTGCGTCTTTTAAAGAAATTTCTTTACCACTGATATCTTTCATTTTTACATCAGCTTTAGGCATATCGGCGCCTATAGGTAATTCGGATATCGTTATAAAAGACAAAAGGCCTGCACCAACTAAGGCAGAGAAAAGGAGCTTTTTCATACACCTAAATTTTATGATTCAAATTTCCGATAAATTTTTGGAAACCCGGTAGCCACTCAAACGCCAGGTAAGCCATTTATGGCGTAATAATGACCTTTTTAGATTCATCTTTGGCCTGTCGCAAATTGGATAGTGTTACGTTTAGTTCAAATCCCATCAGGACAGCAAGAGCATTTACATAAATAAGGGACATGAGAATGAAGATAGCTCCTATAGAGCCATAGAGCTTGTTGTAATTGCTGAAGTTGTTTACCCAAAAAAAAACGAGGGCGGTAGCAACGATCATCAATGTTGTGGCAAAGGCAGCACCAGGAGTTAACAGCGGCCACTTTTTAGTAACCGCCGCGCCATGCCGGTAAACAAACGAAACAATAAAGAATAGCAATAAAAACAGGATAACCCAACGAAAATTTTCAAGGACGTAATGCCAGAAGCCCTCGGTAATGCCTAACCAGTGCAAAACACTGCTTTGGCCAATCAACAGACCCATACAGACAGAAAATAAAACAAAAACAATGAGTGTTAATTGAAGTGCAACGATCCGTCTTTCCAAAATGTTTCTTCGCATAAAACCAGGATAGTTTTTATCGAAGGCCCTGAGTATTCCCATCATAGCATTACTTGAAAAATAAATAGCCAGCAATAAACCAAAAGAAAGCAGGCCGTTTCTTGGACTGTTCAAAAAATCATTTAGAAAATTGATGATAACAGAATTGTCTTTTTCACCAGGAATAATATCCCTTATCAGTGAAAATAATTGTTGTACAAATTGTTTTGATATAGGTAAGTAAGGGATTAAAGTGAATACAAAAATGAGAGTAGGAGGAATAGCCATTACAATATTAAACGAGATCCCGCTGGCTCTTTCGGTCAAACTCGTTATGCGAAGCTGTCTCAGAAAAGGCGGACCCACTTCATATATTGAAAGACCGTTCAGACCAGGTAGATAAAGCTTTTTGCTGCCACTAATTACCTGCCTGCCGGGAGCAGATGCAAAAATTCTTTTTTTTATTTGTGATCGAAAGCTCATTATTTGCTTTCTGCTTTTGATGCTTTTGAAGAATCACGACTATTTAAGGCTTCCTGGTACAGCTTTGCTTTCTGCAGGTGTTCTTCATATGTTGTGCTAAAGTCATGAGCCTCTTTAAAATCAGGGCTTGCTACAAAATACAGGTAATCAGTATTGGGCGAATTCAACACGGCGTCAATCGTTTTTTTTGAAGGTGTACAAATAGGTCCGGGTGGCAGCCCTTTGTTTCTATACGTATTATAGGGTGACTCCACAAACAAATACTTCTCATAGATCCTTTTTAGTGCAAAGTTTTTCAGTGCAAATTTTATAGTGGGATCAGCTTGCAAAGGCATGCCTTTGTTTATGCGGTTTAGATACACACTGGCAATATTTCCTTTTTCTTCATTATTGTTGGTCTCTTCTTCAATAATAGAGGCTAAGGTATATGCCTGTAACGGGCTTAATCCATGTTTTTCTGCTTTGCTATTTCTTTCGGCTGTCCAGAATTTTTCCGATTCACGGTATAACTTTTCAAAAATGCTTTGCGGTGTAGAGTTCCAGAAGTAAGTATACGTGTCGGGAAGAATTGCTGACATGGCAAGGGTAGTGTCTAAATCAAACTGTTTTAGAGAGTCATTATTATTTAAAAAGCTGATCATTTGAAAGGAGTCGCACTCAAATTTGTTACCTACCAGCCGTGCAAAATCTTCCTTTGTCCTAAGCTTTGTTATTACCAGGTTCACCGGTGTTTGCCTGCCATTGCGCAACATGCGCACAATGGTAAGAAGGCTGCTTCCTTTTTTAATTTCGTACTTGCCGGGTTTGAGGTTTTTCCAAAGATCCATCCTATCGGCAAGCCAGTTGAAACTAGACCTGTTTGTAATGATTTTATTTTTATGCAAAGAGTCTGAAACCGCCTCTTTTGTAGCTGCTGATGTTCTTATATATAAGACTTCTTTTGAGGAAGTAAATCCTGTGGCTGAGCCAAAAAATATCCACGCTATAATTCCTGCACCAATGACCAATAAAAGCAAAAGGCCTAAAAGGAGTTTTTTCATAGGCTTCAAAGTAAATAAAAAACCCTGTCATGCGGACAGGGTTGAGTTAATATAATTTCGCAACTTATTTAGGTGCGTTTGGATTGTTTTGTGTGCCAGGGAAAGTTCCATTGTTAGGGTTGCCCTGTGGCTGTTGAGTTGGTGCGGGTTGCGCAGGAACCGGTCCATTACTTACATTATCAATACGGTCGCGAACTGCCTGGCCACCTGAAATAAAAAAAGTTGACACAAGACAAAGAATAGCTATCACCGCTGCAAAGATCCAGGTACCTTTTTCCAATACATCGGTCGTTTGCTTCACACCCATGAACTGGTTGCTGAAGCCGCCAATATTGCCAGCAAGGCCACCCCCTTTTGGATTTTGAACTAACACAATAAGGCTTAAAACAATTGAAGCCAGGATAATCAGGATTACAAATAATACGGTCATATCACGAACCTTTTAAATTTTCAATTTTCGTTGCAAAATAAGCCCTTTTAGAGGGATTGAGCAAACTTAATTTGTTATAAACTTCTATAGCTTTTTGAGCATTTCCCTGCTTGGTCCACACTTCCGCCATGGCTTCTGTCCACACATCCGATTGGTGGATTGAGTCTTCAGCCATGTGTTGCACTTTTGTTTCTGAACCGGCATCTACCGCATTTGTCACCTGGGTAGCCGGCAATCGCTTCATAGTCTTTAACCATTCTGTAAAACTTTTTAACTGCTTACCTAATTTATCTTTCGGAGCCTCCTCCTGTGAAAGCTTAATGCCTTGCGAGGCAAAATAATCTACCGTGTGATAAGGTTCGAAGGCAAGTTCTGTTTCCTGTTTCGGGTTTTGAGTTTGAGGTTGAATGGGATGGGCGCTTTCGGGTGGCTGCGGCTGATGGGGTAGTGTTGGAATTTCGTCCAATTCCACGCCATTGGTTGCATGGTTTTGTTCTACGTTAACTGGATCATCATGCGTAATTAAAGTTCCAAGTGAAGAAATGTCCGGAACTTTTACCTGTCGTTCAGGGTCATAAGTATTGTGGTCAGACGAAAGGGGTGGAGTTTCTTGTACCATCTCTTTCGGAATTGAATCGGCCAGATAATCGTCCGTTGAAACTGCAATCGATTCCTTTTCTAAAACTTCAACTTCTTGTTCAAGAGGTAACCTGTTTTCGTCATCAAATGAGATTTCAGTGTAAAACCTATCTGAAGAAATGAAGTATTGAAACTCCAGAGGATTGTGATAGTATAATATTGATTTTTGTAATTGTGCGTGGTATTCGTCTGAACCTTGCTGTTTGAGCTTTTCGAGTAAAAGAAATTGTGCAGGAGCGAAGTAGGGAAAACGAAGTGTTAGGTTTTTAATTTCGTCGACGTTGCATTCTTCGATAGTTGCTTTACCAAACAAGCGTTGAGCCAGGGCATGTATTCTTTCGCTCATGTCGGCAATTTACTACCAATTGGAAAATATACGGTTGAAAATTTCATCTGAAAGATTCCTTATCATTTCATCCAGCAAAGAAGCCTCAGCCTGTTGCAAAGTTCTGTTGGCACTAAAATCAAAACTGCGGCTAACATCATATTCCTGGGTTTTGTTATAGACCTGATCTACTAAAGTGATATGCACAGAAACGGTAAGCCGGTTAATAGACGCCTGTGACTGGTTATTATTGGTAGTTACACCTGAAGTGCTTACAGAATAGTCCCTGATTTCCCCACTAATATCCCAATTGGCATTGTCGGTTGTAATATTGGTTAGCCTTGTCTGCCTTATAATCTTTTGTTTTAAGCGGTCAGTAAGTGTGGGACTTAGTTGTGGGTTCACATAAGGCGCCCTGTTTTCAATAAAATTTACCCGCACTGTTTTGATTGAATCAGGAATAGTTCCTTTTTCACTAAAACCGTATATACCACAGGAAGAAAATGAAAAACTTAAAATGCAAATTGCAAAACTCAGTATGAAAAGAAAAATTATATTGGATTTTAAACGCATAGAATTGAAGCCTTTTTTCTATTTTTCAGAGTGCATTTTGTTTTATTGGTCGATGTCGTATTCTTTCAGTTTTCTGTATAAAGTTCTTTCACTTATACCAAGGTCCATGGCAGCATCTTTTCGTTTGCCCCTGTGTTTCTTTAAGGCTTTTATGATCAATTCTTTTTCCTTGTCCATAATGTTCAGGCTTTCTTCTACTTCTTCGTGCTCGTGAATATCATTATGGTGCATCACTACCGGTTGTGAGGCTGCAGGAATATTTGAAGTTACTAAAACCGGCGAACCCATTTCATGAGTTTGCAATTCTTTAACCTCGCTCATGAAAGAAGGGTTTTGGTGAGCTGCTGCCGGATTTTGCACTACCTCAAAAAAAAGACGCTTCAATTCTGTAACATCTCTTTTCATGTCGAAGAAGAGCTTGTACAAAATTTCTCTTTCGTTGTTGAATTCATGCGACTCTCCATTTACATGGGCTAAAATAGGCAGGCGGTTGGTAGAATTGTTATTGTCGGGAAGGAACTTAGCCAGTTCCTTTGCATTAATTTGTTTTTCTGTTGCCAGCACAGAAATTTGTTCTGCAATATTTTTTAATTCACGAACATTACCAGGAAAAGGGTAGTTCATTAATCGTTGCCGTGCTTCCTCATCCAGTTGAACAGGAGCTGTTTTATATCTTTCTGCAAAATCAACGGCAAACTTTCTGAAGAGGAGAGGGATATCTTCTTTCCGATCTCTCAAAGCCGGCACACGTATAGGTACTGTATTTAACCGGTAATAAAGGTCTTCCCTGAATTTTCCCTGGTGAAATAATTGCAGCAAATCTTTATTGCTGGCCGCAATTACCCGTACATCTGTTTTTTGCACTTTAGAAGAACCAACTCGGATAAATTCACCACTTTCTAAAACGCGAAGCAATCGTGCTTGTGTACCTAAAGGCATCTCGCCAATTTCATCAAGAAAAATAGTTCCGCTGTTCACGGTTTCAAAATAGCCCTTACGGCTATCTGCAGCGCCGGTAAAAGAACCCTTTTCATGACCAAATAATTCCGAGTCAATAGTTCCTTCCGGTATAGCACCGCAGTTTACAGCAATGAAAGGATTGTGTTTTCTTGCAGAAAGCGAATGTATAATATGAGAGAATGCTTCTTTACCTACGCCGCTTTCTCCCGCTATCAAAACGGTTAGATCTGTAGTAGAAACCTGCACGGCTACCTGTAAAGCATAATTAAGTGCAGGTGAGTTGCCTATAATGCCAAACCTGTTTTTGATACTTTGTAAATCCATTCTAAAACAATTAAACTAATTCACCTAATAAAGTTGCCTGTGTGCAGTCTGTTACTTTTACCTGCACATAGTCTCCGGGCTTATGATTTCTGTTCCCTTTTGGAAATACGACGACCTTATTCTGAGAGCTTCGTCCCATCCAGTCCTTATCTGTTTTCTTTGAGTCAGCCTCAATTAAAACCGTAAAGGTTTTATCCACATCCTTTTTATTGCTTTGGTGCGAAAGCTTTCCCTGCAGCTCCACAATCTCCTGTAATCTTCTTTTCTTCACCTCCTCGGGAATATCGTCTTTATACCGGCGCTGTGCCAATGTTCCCGGACGTTCACTGTAAAAGAACATGTAGCTCATATCGTACTGCGCATACTCCATAACGTCTAAGGTGTGCCTATGGTCTTCCTGGGTTTCAGTGCAGAAGCCGGCAATAACATCAGAACTGATGCCACAACCTGGCAGGATCTCGCGAATACGATCCAACTTAGCCATGTACCATTCACGGGTATAACTTCGGTTCATCAACTGTAGTACCCTTGTAGAACCACTTTGCAGAGGGAGATGAATGTATTTGCAGATGTTATCATATCTAGCCATTGTAAACAACACCTCATCTGTAATGTCTTTTGGATGCGAAGTGGAGAAGCGGACTCTCAGATGGGGGGAAATAAGAGCTACCATTTCCATTAGAGACGCAAAAGTCACTGGTTTACCACCAGCTTCAGGTACAAAATAGTAACTGTCTACATTCTGGCCTAAAAGCGTCACTTCCTTGTAACCACTGTCAAATAGTTCCTGGCATTCTCTAACAATACTCTGGGCATCCCTGCTACGTTCCCTTCCGCGTGTAAAGGGCACTACACAAAACGAGCACATGTTATTACAACCACGCATGATGCTCACGAAGGCTGTAATACCATTACTGTTTAAACGTACCGGGGAAATGTCGGCGTAAGTTTCGTCGCGGCTTAATAAAACATTCACTCCCTTTTGACCACTATCTGCTTCTGTAATTAATTGTGGAAGGGTTCGATAAGCGTCGGGCCCTACCACGAGGTCCACTAATTTTTCTTCCTCTAAAAATTTGGCTTTCAACCGTTCAGCCATGCAGCCTAAAACTCCTATTAAGATAGAAGGACGACCTTTTTTCAGCTTTCTAAATTCGGTTAAACGCTTTCTAACGGTTTGTTCTGCCTTCTCCCGAATAGAGCATGTATTTAATAAAATCAGGTCGGCTTCTTCAAAATTACGGGTGGCGCCAAATCCTTCCCCGGTTAATATGGAGGCTACAATTTCGCTATCACTGAAATTCATCTGGCAACCATAACTCTCTATATAATAACGGCGGCTATAAGTGTTCGGGTCTTTTTCAAAAGGTGCATATGCTTCCCCTTGCCTTTTCTCGTCGTGAACTTTAGTGGTGGCTAAATCAAACATATATCCCAAAATTGGTGGCAAAGATAATTAAATCCGTCCGCTGGCCGTGACAGTATGACAGATTTTAAGAACTATTTGAGGCTATCTTTGTTGAGAATGAAGTCTTTACTATGGGTTTTACTAATCCTTACAAGTTTGGAGGCGTTTTCTCAAAAGGATAGTTCAGGGATTATAATTGGCTCTGTATTGGACGAAAAATCAAAAGCATTGGAGGGAGCCACAATTCAATTAATCAGTTTTAAGGATACACTACATCGAAGATCAATTTTATC
>DAIQPL010000058.1:9386-12111 GCA_036787395.1 Flavisolibacter sp.
GAGCCTAAGATATTAATTGACGACAAACCCGTTGAACTGAATCTACAGCAGTTGCAGGATCTTTTAGAATCTATGTCGGGAAGCTCAATTGAAAAAATTGAAGTAATGACCAATCCACCACCGCAATATGCCAGCGAACAAGGTGGTGTAATTAACATTGTGACCAGGAAAGGTACTGTGGGTATGAATGGAAGATTAACGGTTTATGGTGGTACCAGGGGAGAAACAGGAGTGAACGCCGGATTCAACTACCGGAATCAGGGATTTACATTGAATATTAATGCGGGTGCCGGCTATAATGATTTTGATGGAAACGGGTATTCAAAAAGAAAAATAGATATTGGCGATTCATCTCAAAACAATACCAGCAATTATACCAATAAAAGCCTGAGGCCAAATTTCAGGGCTAACGTGAATTACGATCTGAATAAGTATCATACTATCAACCTTGTATTGCAATACAACCAAAATGATTTTGATAACCAGAACAGGATAGAGTACGAGAATTTTAATCGCTATAATGAAATTTCCAGGTTCTTTGACAGGACCATTGTAAGCTCAGGTGAAAGTTATAACCCCAATATCACTTTAAGTTATACCGCAAAAACAAAAAGAGTGGGAGAGACACTCAAGTTAATAAGCAGCCTGAATTATTCTGATTACGAGACCAGAAGAAATTTTTTTGAACAGTATTACAATCCTGATCACACCGTTAATGGCAAAGACTCTACACAACAGCAGACTACCAATAACCTTACAAACGGCTATAACGTACGACTAGATTATAACCGCCCTTTGCAAAACAGGAAAACATTTTTGTCTTTAGGTGGTTTTTATAATTTATCCCGCTCAGATATTGATGCCAGGGCGTTTTACCTGGAAAAGACTAGTGGAGGATGGAATGATCTTGATGCTTTGACTAATCATTTTCTTTTTTACCAGTACATCAATAATTTCCGGACATCGGTTAAGCAAATTCTGGGCGAAAATTTTAGTGTAACGGCGGGGCTTTCGGCGGAACAAACGAAAGTGAAGTTTGACCTTTTTAAAACTACGTCAACTGAAAAAAACAGTTATTGGAATTACCTGCCTTTCGCCAATTTGAACAAAAACTGGAGAGATGTTTTAAATCTTACCTTTTCTTATAGGCGCACTATTCGCAGGCCAGGAGTTTCAGAATTAAATCCTACTAAGGACTCTCCCGACCAATTCAATATTCGTTCAGGTAATCCTGGCTTGAAACCTTCATTGGCGAATAATTTTGACCTGGTATTGGGTAAATCAAAGAATGGCTTTTATGCTAACCTCGGATTGGGATACAATAGCGTAGAAGATGTATTTAGCCAGCTACGCACAACACCATCAGAAATAACGTGGCAAAACATTAGTGGAAGAAAAGAGTACGAGGTGAGCACCTGGAGTGGTTTTACCATGAATAAAAGAACCAAGGTAAACCTGAGCGCCAGCTATACCTTTAATGCTTATAGTGCTTTTGATAAGGAAAAAAGAAAATTCAAAGACGGTGGCTCTTTCACATCAAACCTAAACACAAATTACACCTGGAAAGAAATTTATAATGCAACAGGAAGCTTTACTTTTAACCGTTTTGCTAATCCTCAAGGAACTGTAAAAACTAGCTTAAGCATGAACCTGGGTTTGCAGGCTAGATGGTTGCAAAGAAAACTCGTTGTTACCTTAAATGTTATTGATCCTTTTGTGCAACAGCAAAACCGCAGTTTTACCTACGGCACCAACTTTAGCCAGGAGAACTACAGTATTACGCAAACAAGGAATTTGAGGTTATCTCTTGGTTATGTTTTTTCAAGGCAGCAAAAAAGAAAAGGGGCCGCTTCTGCCAAAAACATTTTAAAAGCATTGCCTAAGAGTTGATCCTGGTTTATAAACAGACTTGGGCAAAAGATTTTTGGCGGTCTTATATAGGAGAAATTACTTCTGAGTATTTCATACAATGCCCCAATTCTGTGGCTATATATTCACCAATCTGTAATTGATGATAAATTATTTTGATTTACTTGCTGAATGGTTTGAATTCAAAGGATTAAACAACCATTCAGGTTCCTACTCCGATTGGAACCAAAGGATTGAAGAACTACTTGTAAAAAAGAAGAAGCTGATAGAAGGATGGGAGCTTTTGCTTGAAGAACTGAAACAAACAAACCAATTTTTACGGGTCAAAGACATGGGGCCTGTAACTGAACAATATTGTTACAAGGCGATTCTTCCTTTTAAATTAGATCCTAGCGAAGGGATTATTCTTCACTTAAGCCCTATAGGTAATTTATTTGGATTTAACTATTCTAATTATTCAATAGAAGCACCTCTTCCAGTTAAAGATTATAATGGGCAATCGCATAACTATCTGAGTTATTATCCGTTTTCAGCAGAGCATGAAAATATAGCTCAACAAGTAAAAAATATAATCATAAAAAACTTTCGGGATTTTCGTCACTTCGATTCCCTGGATGCAAATCTGCCATGTTATAATATTACTATTGAAGGAAATCAGTACAAAAAAATTGATTTATTTCAGGCATTGTTTGGAGCTAATTTATATGGAATGATTTAGCATTACTTTCATAAGTAGTGGTACTTGGGATTCCATCAATTATTTTTAAATATCATCGGGCTCTAAGTTCTATCGGAAAAATAAAACACCGGAATACAAGATCAATTTAACTATACGCCAGAGCTTATCCGAAGGAGG
>DAIQPL010000058.1:12211-17320 GCA_036787395.1 Flavisolibacter sp.
TATTATGGGAACACTTTTAAAAAAAACAGACTGGAAAAAACTTTTGGATCTATATTTCCATATAGATGTATCTCAACAGTTTATTAATTGTGCCGATGCCCATTTAACTCCGTTGTTTGAAAAAGCAACAGGGCTTCAGGCAGATGGATTTATTATACGGATTTCATGGGAGCCAGGTGAAGAATTTAAATACAAAAAGGGGGCAATTTCTTCCATGCAATCCAGGATATGCCTACGCTATGGTCAAAACAGGGTCTCAATTCTTTGGAAATCAAAGTCAGGTAGAATTTACGATATTGCTGATACAGATATAGACTGCAGTGATCTTGAATTTTCGTTTGAAGGATTGAACCCCGAACAGTGTCAACACTATTTTAACCCTAAATGGAGTCTTATTACATTTCCCGAAGCATATATTGAAAGCCTGAAGTTTCAAAAATTTGCTCCTATACCTTCTCTTGAGTTTATTTCTTGCGCAGATAAACAGTTAACTCCCTTTTTTGAAAACTTTGTTGGAATCAAGGTGAATAAAAATGTTGGCATTTCTATTTCTATGCATTCTGAAGCTCCTGATGGGTATCACGTTATTTCTCAAAGTTTACAGCTTTATCAGAAGGATATTGTTTCAAAACTTGCTTTTACTTTATACATAAACCATAATTGGAACCAGGTTTTTGTTTTATGGAAATCCAAATCAGGCCGGATATACGATATGGCTGATACCGACATGGACTGCAACGATATAGAATTTTGGTTTGAGGGGCTTGACCCGTTATTGTATCATAAGCAGTTGTACCCAAAAGCAAAACTGCCATTTCAAATCAAAAACCTGTCGTATCAATTAGTTATTACCCGGCTTAATATGGATTGTACTATTGAAATGGAATTGAAAGAAGGCGATGTAAAAAATACTGATGATCTCATTCATAAGATAGACAAATTTATTGTAAAGTTCAACGAGGCACCGGAAAAGAATGAAAAGAATAATGGCGTTGTTCATAACTGGCAAAGACAGGCAGAAGGAATCAAGATCGTTTATGAAATCGACACTGGCTTTGCAGGCCCTGTGTTCTTAAAAAAACTTCTCCCGTTTTTATCAAAAATGAATTGTTTTTTAAGAGTAGAGATTTGTTAATAGTCCAACTATTTAATTCGTTGTAATCGTGTCTCGTTATGAAACAGAACCCAACTCCAGAAATATGACAGTTACAACAGTACGAACAGCATTAGACGGGACACATCCGGTTAGCGGAAATAAATCTTGGGAAATAGTTGCAGATGACAGCACTTCCGCAGAGCTACTTTTTCTATACAACCGGCGTAGACAGGGTTACAGGTATTTTTGAAAATGTTGGTAATACCTGGCCTCACAGGGTACCTTTATTTCAATTAGGGTTGAACATGCTGATGCACTTTGGACAAGCCTACAAAACAAAATGATCCAATTTATTCTTAATCACAATGGACAGGCAGATTTTTACAATTATTTATCTCCTAATTATGTACTAAGACCAGAATGGAGCGATGTGGATCTTTATCTAAAAAGGAAAATTACTTTAAATGGGCTTCTACAAAGAATCGGATGCTAAAAAGCCACCAGAAAAATCACTTACGAAAAAGATAAAAAAGAAGCAAAAAAAATATTGCGATATCTATTGTTTTATTTTTCCGTCATTTTTATTTTATCAATAGTTTCGTATCTATTTGATCTGGCCCTGTACTTAAGAAATAATAATACTACAGGAGGGCTTCGGTACGGCCCCTTGCAGTATATCCCTTTTTATATGATCATAGGCTACATGATCTTCCCATTATCTTTTATCTATAATTATTTTATCAATAATTTTTTGCCCGAAAAAAATTATATGCGCATTCTAGCTGGTTTGTTTGCAGCCATCTTTTTTGGTTTTTTCTTAAGCCATGATTTCATTTTTGGGTATTACATTGGCAAATACAGGCAATTAAAGAATATACTTGCTTTAGGTGTTTCTGGCGTTTGTGTAGAATTTTTGAGGATTTGGGTTGTTTCATTTAAATATAAAACACAAAAATATTGAGGGCCCATTTATTTTATGGCGATCCCGGAACTACGAAACTTAACATTAATATTTTCTTTGTGAACGCTATATCCCGATATATTCTTTTTTATCTGGCGGCAAGCTTCTTTTTTATAGTATATAATCATATTCTCGATTTGATTTTCTTTTCTATTGAATACGGAAGAACTGATAATTTAATTAATGGGCTTGGGTATATAGGTTATTTTATAGCAATTTATACTCCTATCTTTCTACCATTTTTGGTGGTATACAATATTGTTGTAAATCAGCTTTTTTCAATTAGGATAATTTCAAGGGAACAAAAAATAGTACGCTATCTGAGTGCTTTAGTTTTAGGATCATTCATAGGATTATTAATTGGCAGAGCAGGAATAAGCGTCTACATTGGGGAATACAGGCCTGTAAAAAATGTACTACTTTTTGGAATGATAATGCTATCGCTTGAAATTACGAGAGATTTGATTGTCGGTTTAAGAAATAAAAATAGATTATGAAGTCAGCATCTTTAAATTTGGTTTTGGGTCAACCAACACCAAAATTTCCTGGTGGATAGCAGGTTAAAAATATTTCAGGGAATCGCAAGAGAAAAAGCACTATAAAAATGCTTTGAACAAAACAGCGCTTAAGAATCCATCTTAGCTTGCAAACGGCCAGCCAGCCACGAATCTTTCACCTGAATGATCCATTCATTTTCCAATTCTTCTTTGGTTTGAACAAGATTGTTGAAGTACAAAGTATCGCCATCAATAAAGCCATTGTCAAAAGCATAGTGCAGTTGGTTCAGGGGCAATTGCTGAATTTTATCTTTTATGAAAAAAGAAAGACTGGTGCGGTTAAAAAAATCAACTCCAAATTTTTGGCCAAGGTCCTTTATAAAACGAACCGAAGAATCGGTGCTGCATCCACTTACACCGGCTTTTGTTTCATCTGCCATCAACACTACAAATTGTCCGAAAAACAAGTTGCAATAAGCTTCTACGTCTGCACCGTGTGAATGCCATCCAGAACAAAAACGGTTTAACAGCGTTTCAATTTCCAAAGCTTCGGACAAACTAAATAAACGACTGCTCTGGTATACCCAAACACGGCTGTTCTTGTCAAAACTATCGGGGAGAAGTTGTTTGTATTCAAGATTCATTTGGCAAAGGTAGGATAGGAACAGAAAGTTCCTAGTTGGAAAGTTAATGGCTTTAAAAGTTAACAACTTGTATGCGCAATAGTACGTTGGTGTACAAGTGAGTGACACAAGGGACGCTTTATAGTAGTAAAAATGCCGGGAAAAAAATAAACCAGAATGGTGAGGCTTTGCACTATTCAACTTTTATCCAAACTGGCTGCAACAATTTCTGCCACATCGAGCACTCTTACATCAGCTTCTTTTTCTGCCGCTTTTACGCCGTCTGTCAACATGGTATTGCAAAAAGGACAAGCGGCCGCTACAATCTGTGATCCTGTATCAATGGCTTCGTTAGCCCTGTCCCAGTTGACTCTTGTTTTCCCCCGTTCTTCTTCTTTAAACATTTGCGCACCGCCGGCGCCGCAACAAAAGCCCTTCTTGCCACAACGTTTCATTTCAACCAATTCGGCGTCTATGGCTTCCAGTACTTTCCTGGGTGCTTCGTAAATGCCATTTGCTCTTCCCAAATAACAACTGTCGTGGTAAGTAATGCGTTTGCCCTTGAAGGTGTCACTGTCTTTTAATTTAATCTTTCCTTCATCAATCAATTGCTGCAGCAAACTGGTATGATGCATTACTTCGTAATTGCCACCCAATTCCGGGTATTCATTTTTGAAAATATTAAAGCAATGAGGGCAGGTAGCAACAATTTTTTTGATACCGTAATTGTTCAGCGTTTGAATATTCTGGTAGGCCATCATCTGGAATAAAAATTCATTTCCGGCTCGCCTTGCAGGATCACCGGTGCACATTTCTTCCTTTCCTAAAATGGCATAGTTGATTCCTACTTTATTTAAAATAGTAGCAAAGGCCTTTGTGATCTTTTGTGCTCTTTGGTCAAAGCTTCCGGCACATCCCACCCAAAATAAAATTTCCGGCGTTTCTCCCAAGGCAAAGACTTCAGCCATTGTTCGTACCTGCATGCTATTAATTTCTTCTGTTCAAAAATAAGCCTTGAATGTATACCTTATACAAATTAGATGCACTAAACAATATGTAGTTATTTTTGGCCACTTTCTATGAAGTCTCAACATCTTTGGGAAAAACTACGTAATTGGGAATTGTGGCCGTTTGCGCTCCGCTATTTGTTGATCAGTCCTGTATGGTTGTGGTATTGTATCCGCTCAGGTTCTTTGTGGTTTTTTTCTTCATCTAACCCAACTATCACCTTTGGCGGATTTGAAGGAGAAGGAAAAAAAGAAATGTACGAGCTGCTTCCAAAGGAAGACTACCCTAAAACTATTTACATCAATCCCCAGAGTGATTTTAATGACGTAAAAAAGCTTGTCGGGGAAAACGGTTTTACTTACCCTTTCATTGTAAAACCAGATGTTGGAATGAAAGGCTTGCTCTTTCGAAAAATTGATAGCGAAAAAGAACTGTACACTTACCATCAAAAAATACCAATTGAATATATTGTACAGGAACTGGTTGAATACCCATTAGAAGTGAGTGTTTTTTATTATCGGTATCCTGACCGGCAAAAAGGTGTTATCACCGGCTTTATTCAAAAAGAATTAATGGATGTAACCGGAGATGGAAAGAGTAGTTTGTGGGAACTCATCCTGGCGCATCCCAAAGCAAAATACCGGCGGGAAGAAATGCAGGTGAAGCATTCTGAAAGATTAAATGTAGTTATTGCAAAAGGAGAAAGATATATTTTAACCTATGCAGCTAACCTTAACCGTGGTGCTAAATTCACTAACCTCAAATATCTTATTGACGAACAACTACTGGGAGTATTCGATGCACTGAGCCATCCCACGCAGTTTTATTATGGCCGCTATGATATTAAATGCAGGTCAGTTGATGACCTGAAAATAGGTCGGTATTTCAGTATACTGGAATTCAATGGCGCCGGTGCCGAACCCA
>DAIQPL010000280.1:0-5559 GCA_036787395.1 Flavisolibacter sp.
CAACAGGTCTTTCTGCCGGTACATACAATGTATTGGTAACTGTAGGTGGTACCTGTTCTGCAACAGCAACCGCTCAGGCGATTGTGACTACTACGCCATGTATCACTTATTGCGGATACACTCAAGGATTCTGGGGTAATAAGAATGGTCTTGCTTTGATGCAAAGCAGTGGAATTTTGAGTACACAACTTGTAATAGGAAGTACAGCTCCGGGTGGTAAATCAATCCTGATTCCTGCAGGAAGCTGGACAACTCTGAACAGCATCATGCCTGGTGGTGGAACTCCAACAGCATTAACTGTTGCAGGCCAGTGCAGTATTATGAATGCTTGCTTTGACAATTACCTGACTAAACTTGACAGGATCAATAATAATCTGTTGTCTCAGACAATTGCATTATCGTTGAACGCAAGGTTAGGTGGTGGTATACTGGCTTCTCTTCCAATTACGGCGGGAGCTTGCTTAAATACAAGTGCCGGTTCATTCCCACTAGATCAGAGTGTTATAGCATATCTAACCTGGAACGGTACAACAGCAACCGTGCAAAGCTTGTTAAATCTTGCTAATGCTTTACTTGGCGGTACATTAACTGAAGGCCAGAATGTTGGAATTGCTGGTAATCCACGTATTGTTCCTACTTATGCTGCCGTAACAGATGTGCTAGATGCGTTTAACAATGCATTTGACGAATGCCAGACATTTACCGGCTATGGAACTTGTGTTGAAGACCTCGTCGTTGCAGGCCAACGCAGAGTGAACGACCAAATTTCAGAAGCGACAAATGTTGCTATGTCAGTTTCAGCTTATCCAAACCCATTCACCAATGTGGTTAGATTCACCATCGAATCGAGTGTATCAGGAAAAGCTCAACTGGATGTAGTTAACATGCTCGGCCAAAGAGTTTCTACCGTTTTCAATGGATTTGTACAGGCTAACAAGAGCCAGGTAGTGGAATATAAAGTTCCTACTACGGTTCAGGAAAACCTGATATACATTATGAGAATTGGTGGTAAACAAGTAACCGGTAAGTTGTTAAGGGCTCATAGATAACCTATCTCAAAACCTATACAAGAAGCTGTCTCGAAAGAGACGGCTTCTTTTTATTTAAATATCCCCGTAAGTATTTTTAGGATTCCGGTTAATCCCATATATTTATTCAAGTTCTTGAATAAGCGGATTGCAACGATTTACTGCGTGGTTGAGATAAAGAATTAATACCTTAAATGAATCTTACCAGAGACAAATTTTCTCCAATATTTCTGTGCTAACTTTTTTAAAATATATAACTCTATGGAGAGGGTTCAAACGAAAACACCACTGAAAAAAGACAAGAAGGGCAAGCATTCTAAGAAAAATGAGCCCTCATTTGATGCCTATCTTGAGCAAAAAAACTTTAGTAAGTGGGCTCTTCCTGCTGTATTGATACTTACCTTCCTGGCGTACACGCCCGCTTTCTTTGCTGGTTTTGTAAACTGGGATGATGGTGACTACAGTTATAACAACATCATCATAAGAAGCCTCACAAATTTTAAGCAGTTGTTCACTACACCCATCCAGGGCAACTACCATCCTTTGACCATGTTTACGCTGGCTATCAATTATGCCATATCGGGTGATCATGCATGGTCGTATCATTTGTTTAATGTTATACTGCACTTGATCAATTGTGCATTGGTCTTCAGGTTTGCTATGACATTAAGCAACCGTAATCTTGTTATAGCCTTCATTACTGCTGCCTTTTTTGGAATACACCCAATGCACGTTGAATCCGTAGCATGGGTCTCTGAAAGAAAAGACGTTTTATATGGTTTGTTTTTTATAGCAGCAATGAATGCCTATACAAAATATGTTGATACTAATTCCAGGAAGCAATATATACTTACCATTGTTTTTGGAATTCTTTCGTTATTATCGAAGCCGGCGGCAGTTATTTTACCTGTTGCCCTTTTTTGCATTGATCTATACAGGAAGCGTACTATCTCAGCCAAACTTTTTTTAGATAAAATTCCTTTATTTATTCCTGCTCTCATTTTAGGTTATGCTACGTATGCCGCTCAGAAAGCGATTGGTGCAGCTACCACCACTCTATTCCCTTTAACCTCACGTATTTTCATGGGCTTTTATGGAATAATGGCTTATTTCATTAAAATGATCTTTCCGTTTAACCTGGCTACTTTTTATGGATTTCCCCCGATAAACCAGAGCCTTCCAGACTCCTATTATATTTCCCCCTTGTTCTTTATTGCATTGGCAATTGGCTTTTATTTTTCATTTAAAAGGAACCGGATACTTGCATTTGCCATCTCTTTTTACCTGGTGAATCTTGCTCTGGTTCTGCAATTTCTTACCGTAGGTAGCGCTATCATTGCTGACAGGTATTCCTACATTCCTTATATAGGATTGTTCTTTTTTATTGGGTGGCTTATTTATAAATACGTTAAGCCCGCCACAGCGTTCTATGCGGTTGGTTCTGTATTGTTTTTGTTTACCCTTTTATCTTTCAAACAGGTTACTACCTGGCATGATGGCGCTTCTCTTTGGGACCACGCAATCAAAACAGCACCAAGTTATAAGGCCTACCTGAACAGGGCTACCTTGTTAAAGGATGAAAAGAATTACGACCAGGCTGTAACATATTTTGGGGAAGCCATTAATTTAAATCCCCAGTTAGGAACAGATGCCTATATATACAGAGGTAATGTTTACTTTGAACAAAAGAAATATGATCTCGCCTTTGAAGATTACAAAAAAGCATTGCAAACGAACCAAACTGATTTTACTGTACTTCATAATATGGGCGTTGTGTTTTCTTTCAGGAACCAGTATGATTCTGCTTTGAAATATTATAATTTAGCTCTCGCTAAGAATGCAGCTTATAAGGCAGCTTACAATAGCAGGGGCGTGCTTTACATGAACCGTGAAAAGTTTGCAGAGGCCATCATTGATTTCCATAATTATCTTAGGTTCGATCCAAAAGCATCCGAAATGTATAACATCATTGGAACCTGTTATAGGGGATCGTTAAAGCAGGACTCCTCCTTGAAATATATTAATAAGGCTATTCAACTTAATCCTGAACCTAACTATTATTTAAACAGGGCGATGACGTACGGTGCAATGAACAATTACGCTTTGGCCAGGGAAGATGTCTTAAAGGCAAAATCAAAAGGTGTAAAAATTGACCCTGCTCTTGCCAGGGAATTAGGTATCCAATGAAACCCGCTAATTCATTGTAGCAATCACCTTATTCTTGAACAACCAATTACATTAGTATTAGTTTAAAATATCTAACGATGTTCAGACTAAACCTTGTTGATACTCAATTCTATTTTGATCAGGCTCTTTAATTTACAAATAAGTAACTCGATTTAGTTATGATAAACGGAAAAAAAATTGTTGTTGTTCTTCCGGCATATAATGCTGCCAAAACCCTTGAGAAGACGTTTCGGGAAATACCCTTTGAGATAGTAGATGATGTAATACTGGTGGATGATGCAAGTAAGGACAATACTTCGGAAATCGGGCAGCAGCTTGGCATTAAGCACATCGTCCGACACGACCGCAATAAGGGCTATGGAGGAAATCAAAAAAGCTGCTATAGCCGTGCATTACAAATTGGTGCTGATATTGTTATCATGCTTCATCCTGACTACCAATATAATCCGAAATTGATTCCTTCGATGGCATGGCTTATCGCTAATGAAGTGTTTCCCGTGGTTCTGGGCTCGAGGATCTTAGGCGACAGAGCCATGATCAATGGGATGCCGGTTTATAAATATTTTTTTAACCGTGTACTTACCTGGACGCAGAATGTTATCGTCTGGCAAAAGTTATCGGAATACCATACAGGATACCGGGCTTTTTCCAGGGAAGTACTGGAGAAAGTGAATTTTGAGGCCAACTCTGATGATTTTATTTTCGACAATCAAATGCTTACACAAATTTTTTATTGTGACTATGAAATAGGAGAGATATCCTGTCCTGCGAAATACTTTGAAGAAGCCTCTTCTATTAACTTCAGCAGGAGTGTAAAATATGGATTTGGTGTACTAAAAAACTCTGTTTTATATCGTCTGAACAAGTGGAAAATTATCAAGTCGAACATTTATACCAAGCCTGAAAGAATAGTGCCCCAGGCATTAGCAGTCTAGATCATGCTATTGCTTGAAGCACCATTATCGACGTAGCTTTCTACTCACGCCAATTGTCTTTCCATGCGTATTGCTTAATCAAAAGTCTAATTCAATTTTATAAAGGATTGATTCAGCCGCACTTCATTGTTATAAAAGGAGATGAGATATTTCCCAGCCGGAAGTGCAGATACATCCCTGTAAAATTGGTTTGTTCCTTTATTAGAATAAAGCGAACCTTTTAAAAAGACGATACCTGAAAGGGATATAACTGAATATTCCAGTCTACCGGTAAAATCTGTCTGTAATCGTATGTCAAGGTTTCTACTAACAGGATGAGTGATGCTTATTTTTTCATTGGAGAGATCGTCCCTGAATAATTTAATTGTTTCGCTGAGCGCAATTCTTCCTTGTTGGTAAACCTGCTTTACACGATAATAGGAAACCGGGAGCGGTTTACTATCCTCAAAACTGTAATCAACTTTGTCCGAAGAGAGACTGGAAGGGCTAACCTTGCCAATGAGCGTAAAATCTTTTCCGTTTTGAGAACGCTCAATTTCAAAAAACGATATCCTGTCATTTAAACTTGTCCATTTTATTATATTAGAAGAAGCTTTTTTCCATACTGAAAAATTTTTGAAGTTTTCTGCTAACACGGCATAAGCATTTAATGCCTGAATTCCGTATTTGCAGTTAGATCCAGATTCGCCGTCGATAGCAACATACACTTTAGTGCCCGCGGGCAGGCTAGGTGTAGTGGCCTGCACAGAACTTCCTTCGCCAGCCGTACAACTCAGTTTTGTCAACGCCCCACAACTGCCTGTGAAGAATCCAATTTGGAAACCACTTGTGTTCATAGTAGCTCCATTATCGCAGGCTATACTGTTGATATTAATAATGGCACTTCCTGTGGAAGCAACATAAAATTGATAAAAAGCCGTGTTCTCGATTGTATAGGCACAAATCTGGCTCGGTGTTACTTCTGACGATGGAAGATTGCATGCATTGTTATCTCCTACAAAGGTGGCATCAAGAGGTGTAGCACCACTACAGAAATTATTGGTTGGGGTATGACTTTGAGCTTCAATTTTAATCTCTGTAGCTGTGGCTGTTTTTATTCTCAAACGATACGTCGTATTTGCTGTCAAAGTATAATTATGAGCAGGCGCCCAAAGACCTTCTCCATCGTCAAAGCACATGCTGGAAAGCGCTTGCAGCGTTCCTCCTCCATTGCAGGCTGTATACATGGCAATTTCACACTGTGCGCCATCTTTAGCGGAAATGTCCATTAAGGGCATTTCAGCAGCAGCGTTTGTAGTAAAAGAAAACCAGGTTACTGGAGAATTGCCTGCATAATTGGTACAAACTACGGAACCCCCTGTGCTTGTGGAGGTGGCATATGTTCTGTTTACTCCATCTAAAATAATATT
>DAIQPL010000281.1:0-5558 GCA_036787395.1 Flavisolibacter sp.
TTTTTCAGATCATCCAGTTCCATGGTTAATCGTTTTTGGTAAGCTTGCGCAATTTGTCTTTGATGCGTGACATTTTCACTCTTAAAGCTCCCTGGCTAATGCCAAGGATCTCCTCCATTTCTTCGTAACTGCGGTCTTCCATGTACAGCATTACAATGGCTTTTTCTATTTCATTGAGCTTTTCAATGGCCGTCACCAGTTGTTGCCATTGTTCTTCTTCAGCACCTTTTTCGTCTGCATGGTGCGAGGGGAGGGCAGCCGGTTCATAGGACGTAATAAAGTCTTTCTGTTTTCGCAAACCGGTGATCGCCGTGTTGATGGCCACCCGGTACAACCAGGTGCTGAATTGTGATAAGCCCTGGAATTTGTGATACGACTTCCACAAATGAATCACAATCTCCTGGAACAGGTCCTGCCGGTCAGCCTCAGTATAGGCATAGATGCGGCAAACCTTGTGGATCAACAACTGGTGTTCGCGGATCTTTTTTTCAAATTCAATTTCCGATTCATTTCCTGGCACTCCTGGTAGCTTTATTAAATAGTCGCAGCATGAAGGGAATTGTTACATAGCGGGGTAAAATTCTTTATAAATCAATAATTAGTTGGGTTGATCATGAAAAGACAGACCTCGGTTGGAATTATTGCGGCACCGGTGTTGAATGGATCAGTTCAATCTTCCATTGTCCATTTATTTTCTTAAATACAACAGTTTCGTTCCAGTTCTTATTTTTCGTTTGTCCATCTTCCGTAATTATCGACTTCAGGTTGTAAACAGTATAGGCTGTGTTTCCATCAATTTTTACATAACGGAAGTCAAAGTCATCGGTACGATATACTTTTTTCCCTTTGCGTTTGTCATACCATTCTTTTTCCCCTTCCAACGTTAGTACCTCACCGTTTTCAATCAGTAAATAGTTAGATGTACAATTAGATTTGTGCTTTTCAAAATCTATGGTCTGCATTGTGGTATAATCATTTTTCAAAAGCTTTATAACAGCGATTGAATCTTTAGTGGTTTGAGACATGCCTGGTAGCTGCATGCATATGATGAATAAGAAAAAAATAAGTCTCATGGCAATTCGTTGGTTGTTGTTAGTAAGGTAGGAAAAAGTTTGGTGAATTGCTTTTGTAAAGAACTATCCTGAGATAGCATTAGTGATCGTATTTATTTATTCAGGAAAGCCTACGGAGAGCTTGTGTGTTCCAATACCAACCCCATTTCCTACCTTCCTTGCAAAAAGGCATGAAAAAATTTCTTTGCGCCATCATTTTTTCAACTTTCGTTTTTCATGTGCAGAGCCAATCGCTCTCAAAGACCGAACAGCAGATTGCAGTGGAAATTGATGCAGGCATGCCTGCAACGATGCAATTGCTCAGAGAATCAGTAAACATAAATAGTGGTACACTCAATACTGCCGGAGTAAGAAAAGTGGGAGATATGTATGCAAAAGAACTGGCGGCAATGGGCTTTGCTATTGAATGGGTACAGCTTCCCGATTCATTGAAAAGAGCCGGACATCTTGTTGCCACACGAAAGGGAAAGAAAGGAAAAAAGCTTTTCCTCATCGGTCATCTCGACACGGTATTTGAACCCGACATGCCCGCCAATCCCTTCACCCAACTTACAGATAGCACTGCAACGGGCCAGGGTGTTACTGATATGAAAGGCGGCAATGTAATGCTCATTGCTGCGTTGAAAGCTTTACATAAACAAGGATTGCTGAACGACCTTAGCATCACCATATATTTTACCGGTGACGAAGAAAAACCTGGTGATCCCACATTAGTGAGCCGTGCCGATTTTATTTCAAGAGCAAAACAACACGATATTGCCCTCTGTTTTGAAACTGCCCAGGGTTTGAACCTTGCAACTATAGCAAGAAGGGGAAACAGCGATTGGATACTGGACGTGGAAGCACGGCAGGCACATTCAGGAGGTGTTTTTGGCGTTGGGGGTTACGGTGCTATTTATGAAGCGTCGAGAATCATTAATGAGTTCAGAGAGAAAATGGGTCATGAGCAATACCTCACTTTCAATCCCGGTTTGTTCCTCGGCGGGTCAGAGGTCAATTATCATCCCGAAGAACAAAGAGGAGAGGTAAGCAGCAAGACAAATATTATTTCTCCAAAAGCCGTGGTGAAAGGTGATCTTAGGTTTATCAGCAATCAACAACTAGAGAAAGCGAGAGATAGTATGAAGCGGATTGTTTCCAGAAGTTTGCAAGGGGCAAACGCAAAGATCAGTTTTATTGATATGTACCCTGCCATGCCACCAACACCAGGTAATGAAGCGCTGATTAAAAAACTAAATGAAATAAGTCTTGCGTTAGGATATGGAGAAGTGAAAGCCGGTGACCCGGCACGGCGTGGTGCAGGCGATATTTCTTTTGTAGCGCAATACCTTGACTGCCTTGATGGACTTGGCGCAGCGGGAAATGGAGCTCATGCACCCGGCGAGATTATCAATCTTTTACTATATCCGAAATTGATCAAAAGAACGGCGTTATTGATTTACAGGCTAACGAAGTAACGACGGGGTATATGCATGAAAAGAGTAAGTGATGATGAATGGAATAAGAAATATAAGGTTAAGAGCGGATTGCCGGCATAAGAAATGGTACAAGGTTGGCAAGGAAAAGATGCAGTCAAATACTATGGCACTACTTCTCTGCATTTTTTTTCACTTAGTCGTCTTGAAGATTGTATTCTCCACTAAGAAAATTCTTGATTCTGCCGGCTTTATCTTTTAAACCGCTGATTCTATGGATCAGAGTGCTGTTAAGTGTTTTAATCCGGTCCACTTCCACCAGGCAACTATTAACTACATCTGGATCCGCTTTGCGTAAATAGATATTTACAGAAGGATTTATAATTCTACTGGTACTATCAACAATTTTTGCAAAGTCCTGAGCATTCATCAAGGCAACTGATTTTTCACGAAGCGAGGTTTTATTGACTAAAGCGTCCTGGTTCAAAAACTGAATAATTTCTGCCGTTCTGTAATAGCCCACCATGCTGTCCGATACACTTTTATTTCTGATCAGTCGCATGCCACCGGCATTTCGAAGCTGCACAATCGTTCTGTCGTTTGGATAGACAAGACCGCCGGAACTTCGGGTGATGCCTCTTAAGTACATATATATGTGATTCGCTGGCTTTTTTATATCCATGTTCCACATCAATTTTTGTAAAGAATCAGCTTCCTGCATCTGGTTCCTTAAAAAATTAATATTTAATTGAAGGTCATTTTCGTCTGCCGTCAGGTCCTCATAAAAGGATTTGATATATTCTTTTTCACGATTACTTTCTAAAATGTGTTCCCGGGAGTTCTCTGCTAAAAAGCCAAGGAATACTGCAAAAAAGATCATAAAAAACTCGAGCAGATATTCAGTCCATTTCTTTTTATGCATTACATGGTGAGGATGCTTGTGTACTTCCATAGCAGGAGTTTGGGGTTCGACCTTTGAACTTTGTGAACCGGGTTGGGGTAATGGTATTGTTGTTTCTTCTTTTACTTCGGGAAGAAGGGTTGATGTTTCAGATGGTGTACTATCAGAATCCACTTTTACTGCAACAGCTGAGGACTGTGGTTGCAATGGTTCGTCTGTGTTTTGGTTTTGCTCCAAGGTTATGGCTTATTCTATTAAGGTAGGAAAAAGATTGGTCGGAAATAGAGTTCCCGTGAAGAACGATGCTGGATAACCTTATACTTCCTCAGCCTTTGTTACTTGGTAATCTGCCTGTTTTGAAGATCAACAAAGAAAAGAAGGTCTTTTGGAGTTTTACAATAGAATGATCCGTAGCGAAAACTACGGACCATTCGAAAACTCGTCGCAGAATCCGGAGACAAGATGATTCCGAGGTTGACAGAAAAAAAATACCTCCTAATATATTTTATTTGGAAAGTGGAAATCAAATGGTTGCCATGTCAATAACAAACCGGTATTTCACATCACTTTTTTCCATTCGTTCAAAGGCTTTGTTTATATCTTTTATATTGATCACTTCTACATCCGATGTAATATTATTTGCTGCGCAATAATCGAGCATCTCCTGGGTTTCTGCTATACCGCCAATGGCCGAGGCAGCAAGACTACGTCTTTGAAATGCCAGCGTGAAGATTGGAATTTGAGCTGGCTCTGGTGGCAACCCCACACAAGCCATTGAACCGTTTGTTTTAAGCATTCCAAGGTATAAATTATAATCATGAGGCGCCGACACCGTATCGAGAATAAAGTCAAAATAATTCCCAACTTTTGTTTGCTCCGGATCTGTGGTTACAATAAATTTATGAGCACCCAACTTTTTTGCATCCGCTTCTTTTGATGGAGAGGTGCTTAAAACAGTTACTTCAGCGCCAAATGAAGCTGCGAATTTTACAGCCATGTGGCCTAAACCACCTAAGCCAACGATACCCACTTTATGTCCTGCTTCTACTTTCCAATGGCGAAGAGGCGAATAGGTAGTGATGCCTGCACAAAGAAGAGGCGCCACTTTTTCCAGCGGCAACTTGTCAGAAACTTTCAAAACAAAATTTTCATCGCAGGTAATCTTATTAGAATAACCGCCGTAAGTAATCCCATCTCCATGTCTCTCGGGCATACTGTACGTAAATGTTGGCATATTCAGGCAATATTGCTCAAGGTCTTGTTTGCAATTCTCACATTCACGGCAGGAATCCACCATGCAGCCAATGCCTACCAGGTCACCTTCCTTAAATTTTTTTACGTGGTCACCAATAGCAGAAACCTTTCCTACAATTTCGTGTCCCGGTACCAGCGGATAGATGGACATTCCCCAGTCATTACGAACGAAATGAAGATCGGAATGACAAACTCCACAATATAGAATATCAACCAGCACATCGTGTGGACGGGGTGTTCTCCTGTTAAAATTAAAAGGTTGTAAATTTTCCGCTACGGCCATTACGGCGTAGCCTTTTGCAGCAAGTGTAGAAGTAGTTATAGGCTCTGCACTTAGTTCTTTTGTTTCGGGCATAATATTCTTTTTAAAATAAAAAAAAGCAGGGAGTAGGAAGAGGGTTAAAAGAGGGAATGGAACTGAAAGTAAGTTAGGGAATATAAATGGTTTTGAAATTCTCAGAAAACTAACGGTAGCATTGCGAATTGGTTTGTTGTTGTTAGTAAGGTAAAAAAAAGATGTGTTGAATTGCTATTGTAAAGAACTATCCTGAGGTTACAAATCACCATAGCTCTTTATGTATTTAAGGAAGACACGGATAGTTTGGGCAGTGCCGGTACCCCACGTTCTGATCTTAGTTTAACATGAGTAGCATCCATCACTTCCTGGTCGAGCTTCTTCACGAAGTTTTTTAATGGCAACATGTAAACCTTCCATTACAAGGAAGAGGAAGGGCAACAGCAACTTTTAAAAAGATTTAATTAATCAAAAAGGTTTAAATTAGTTGAAGCAAGTTCTACAACGTCCAGGACTCCTCTTTTATCCACTATTCTATCTTAATTAACCTGGTTTTTAATACACGTATAGTCTAGCAAAGTGTTGTTTCCATTCCACTTTGATCCAGTCCATTTTCCTGT
>DAIQPL010000282.1:0-5528 GCA_036787395.1 Flavisolibacter sp.
CTAAAATTTATACCGTTGATAATAAATTCTCCATTGCTTCGGCTCTTGCTATCAAGGATGGGAGGATCCTGGATGTTAGTGAAAGCAAAACAATACTTCAAAAGTATAATGGGAAGAAGGTGGAAAATTTACAGGGAAAATTTATCTACCCCGGTTTTATTGATGCCCACGCACATTTTTTTAGCTATGGCTTAGGATTACAAACTGCTGATTTGGTAGGCACCACAAGCTGGGAACAAGTGTTAAACACGCTACAAACATTTGCTAAAAGAAATACAGAAGGATGGATTACAGGCAGGGGCTGGGATCAAAATGACTGGCCGGTTAAGGAGTATCCAACCAAAGAAAAACTTGATCTTTTGTTTCCCGACAGGCCTGTACTATTGCGCAGGATAGATGGTCATGGCGCCATTGCCAATCAAAAGGCATTGGATTTAGCTGGCGTAAAACCGGGTGATTATTTAGCGGGTGGAGAATTGGAAATAAAAAATGGAAAACTCACTGGTATTTTAATTGATAATGCAGTGCGATTAGTAGCAGCAAGAATTCCTGGTCCTTCGCTAACTCAAATGAAAAATGCACTCCTCGGTGCGCAGGCAAATTGTTTTGCTGTTGGACTTACTACAGTTGATGATTGTGGCCTCGATTATAAAACGGTTCTATTGATAGACAGCCTGCAGAAAACAAAAGAACTAAAAATGCGTGTTTATGCAATGCTAAGTGATGAGCCGCACAACTATAATTTCTTATTTCAAAAAGGAAAAATAAAAACGGACTATCTCAATGTCCGTTCCTTTAAAGTGTATTCCGATGGAGCCCTGGGTTCCCGGGGTGCCTGCTTGTTACAACCCTACTCTGATAAATCTAACTGGACTGGATTTCTTTTGAGCAGCCAGCAACATTTTGATTCAGTTGCCAATATTATTTCCCAACAAGGTTTTCAAATGTGCACACACGCTATTGGTGATTCCGGCAACCGCACAATGCTAAATATATATGCAAAATACCTGAACGGGAAAAATAACCTACGCTGGCGTATAGAACATGCGCAGGTAGTAAATGAGAATGACTTTAGTTTGTTTGGACAGAACAACATCATTCCATCTGTACAACCTACGCACGCCACTTCTGATATGTATTGGGCTGGCGACCGTTTGGGTCAGCAAAGAGTAAAAGGTGCCTATGCTTACAAACAACTAATGGAACAGAATGGATGGATTCCGCTCGGCACTGATTTCCCTGTAGAAGACATTTCCCCTATTAAAACTTTTTATGCTGCTGTATTTCGTGTTGATGCGAAAGATTATCCAAAAGGTGGTTACCAAATCGAAAATGGTTTATCACGTGAGCAGGCTTTGCGTGGAATGACGATATGGGCCGCCAAAGCCAATTTTGAAGAAGATGAAAAAGGCTCTTTGGAAAAAGGCAAACTGGCTGATTTTATTATCCTTGATAAAGACCTGATGACCATTAATGCAAAAGATGTTTTAAAAACCTCCGTAATAGCAACCTATGTGGGCGGAGAAAAAGTGTACAGTAAAAATTAGACTATGAAGATTAAGATTCTTTCCCTCATTCTTGTTGCATGTATTATCTGCAGCTTTACTATGCAAACCAAAAAGAAGATTTTGTTTTTTGGCGACTCTATTACCGAACAGGGTGCCAAACCTGATGGCTTTATTTCAAAGTTTCGGCAAACCTTAGAACAAAAAAACCTCAGTAGTAAATACGAACTGATTGGCGCCGGCGTAAGCTCTGACAAGGTATATGACCTGTACTTACGACTTGAGGAACATGTGCTTTCCAAAAATCCTGATGCAGTAGTGATATGGATCGGTGTAAACGATGTATGGCATAAAAAATCGAAGGGCACGGGCACTGACGCAGACAAATTTGAAAGGTTTTACAATGCCATTATCAAAAAACTTAGGGATAAAAATATTACCGTATACTTGTGCACCCCGGCTGCCATTGGAGAGAAAACAGATTACACCAATGAGCTGGACGGAGACCTTAACAACTACGCTGCTATCATCCGTAAGATTGCTAAAAACAATAACTGTACATTAATTGATCTGAGACAAGCTTTTTTGGATTACCTCAAAACAAATAACCCCGACAATAAAGACAGAGGCATACTTACAACAGATGGCGTGCATTTAAACGGCGCCGGAAATATTTTTGTCGCAGCAAGAATGTTTGATATTTTAAGCCAGGATATTATTAAACCTTAGTTAACGAATCCGTACTGGCAAAGCATTTGCAAAATACAGGCGTGAAAACTTATAAATTTGCCCTTTGATATGATTAGAATTGCAATTTTAGATCTCTATGAAGGCCAGCCCAACCAGGGAATGCGATGTATCCGTGAAATCATCAACCAGTGGAGTGAATTCTACAGTTTAGAAACACAATTCGATGAGTTTGAAGTTCGGTTGCAACACGAAGTCCCCGATCTCTCTTATGATATTTACATTTCCACCGGCGGCCCGGGTAGCCCCCTGGAAAGTGAAGGTTCTGAATGGGAAGGGGTTTATTTCAAGTGGTTTTCTGAAGTAGAGGCATGGAACAGGAATCCAGTAAATCTCAACAAGAAATTTGTCTTTTTTATTTGTCATTCTTTCCAATTGATTTGCCGTCATTATGAGATTGGAGATATCAGCAAGAGAAAATCAACTTCTTTTGGCGTATACCCCGTTCATGTGACGCTTGATGGACAAAAAGATAAAGTATTTGCCGGGTTGAGAGATCCTTTCTATGTTGTAGACAGCCGTAGCTGGCAGGTTACCCTTCCCAACTTTGACAAGTTAAAAATGATAGGTGCCGAAATTTTATGCATTGAAAAATACAGGCCCCATGTACCTTATGCTCAGGCCCTGATGGGTGTTCGTTTCAGCGAGTATATGATTGGTACACAATTTCACCCTGAAGCCGATGCCATTGGTATGAGCATGTATCTACAAACCGAAGAAAAAAAGAAGATTGTTATTGACGAACATGGCAAAGAAAAATGGGAAAATATGATTGAGCAATTAAACGATCCTGATAAGATCATGTGGACCTATGCCCATGTACTTCCTAATTTTTTAAATGAATCGGTAAAGCAGTTACAGAAACAACTGGTAAGCGTTTAATTTGTTTGCCAGCTTCTGAAACTTTCATGAAAACCTGTTGTGTCACTCACTTTTACTTTCGGTAAATCTATTCAGCATTTTAGTTTTATACTTCTAATTGTGCAATAATATTTTCCATTTGTCCCTCGCTTATATATTACGATAGAAACGCCCAGGCAAGAGAAATAATTTATAGTACTTTCAGTCAATTCATTCTTATGCCATACGAAACCATTACTCTTGAAGAATTTCATGTCATAGGTATAGCTGTTAAAACAACTAATCAAAACGGGCAGTCACAAAAGGACATTGGCGGGCTTTGGGAAAATTTCTTTCGTGATGGAATAGCGAATAAAATCCCGGATAAAGAAAGTAATGACATCTATTGTATCTACACAGATTATGAAAGTGACTTCAACGGGCCTTACACAACTATTTTAGGTTGTAAGGTTTCTTCACTTCAAAATATTCCTGAAGGCTTTGCCGGCAAAACAATCCCTAAAGCAAAATTTCAACTGTATAAATCAACAGGAAAGCTTCCTGAAACTGTGATGGCTACCTGGATTCACGTTTGGCAATCGTCAATTGAAAGAAGTTACATAGCAGACTTTGATGTGTATAGCTCCAAATCGAAAGACCCTAATAATACGGATGTAGAAACCTACGTATCTATAAATTAATAAAACGAGGTTTTTCAACACACTGCATTACTTTATAAAAGTTGTTGAATTTATTGAGCGCTAAACATTGCTTCAATCTTCTTTGTAAGGATCGCCCCATAATGGCAATTCGGTTAGTAACTTTAACTGTGTGCCAGCCTTCCTCCACCCTACTGTTATATTTCCGTTGGTAATAACAATAAATTGAACCGGCACACTAATGTTGTACCGTAATACCTGTTGCAATGTCTCTTCGTTTAAAGTCACAGCCGGCGCTTTACATTCCACCATCATCCACGGTTTATGGTCTTTATCATACACCAAAACATCAAAGCGCTTCTTTAGCTCATTCAATGTTATTTCCTTCTCGAGAGCGATGACAGTGGAAGGAAAGTTCAGCTCATTCACGAGGTAGTTTACGAAGTTTTGTCTCACCCATTCCTCTTCCGTTAAAAGTAGCCAGCTCTTTCGTATAGAATCAAAAATATATTGCTTGTCGTCTTCATTTCTAATGCGGAATTGTGGCTCGGGAAACTGCACGGCTATCATGCTTCAAACCTAATGATTAAATTCGTAGCTATGAAGACCAAAGAAGACATCGTTAAAAACTGGCTACCCCGTTATACAGGTCAATCACTGGACAAATTTGGGAAATATATCCTGCTCACGAATTTCAGCAATTATGTAAAGATGTTTGCGGAATGGAATAAGGTTGAAATTGTAGGAAGCGACAAACCAATGCAATGCGCTACAGCCGACGGTATTAGCATCGTCAACTTCGGCATGGGAAGTCCAACGGCTGCAACCGTAATGGATCTGCTGACAGCTATTCAGCCTGAAGCTGCTTTATTTTTAGGTAAATGCGGAGGGCTGAAAAAACGCAATAAATTAGGTGATCTTATTTTGCCCATTGCGGCCATAAGAGGTGAGGGTACTTCCAATGATTATTTTCCCCGCGAAGTTCCGGCACTACCTGCTTTTGCTTTGCAAAAAGCCATCTCAACCACCATCAGGGATTATGAAGTAGACTATTGGACAGGAACCGTATACACTACTAACCGCCGCGTATGGGAACATGATGAAGAATTCAAAGAATATTTACAACAGGTAAGAGCTTATGCTATTGACATGGAAACAGCTACTATTTTTTCGGTAGGCTTCTATAATAAAATTCCAACAGGGGCACTTTTATTAGTTTCCGATTCACCTATGACCCCGGAAGGTGTAAAAACAGAAGAAAGTGACAGGAAGGTAACAGAGCAATATGTGGAACGGCATTTAAAAATTGGCATTGATTCATTAAAACAATTGATCAACAATGGTCTTACTGTAAGACATCTACGCTTCTGACCATTGGCATTGCTCAGCGAAAATTCTTTTTAATAAGTGAATCTTGTAAATTCAAACTACTTCGTGAAGCCACTTTTAAGTATTGAAAACTTGTCAATTGATTTTGTTACAGAAGGGGAAATAACCAACGCTGTAAAAAACGTTTCGTTGCAGGTGTACCGGAAAGAGATAGTAGCACTGGTAGGAGAAAGCGGTTCGGGTAAATCAGTTACCTCACTTTCGGTATTACAATTGTTGCCTCAACCCCCAGCTGTTTATTCCAATGGCAAGATCCTTTTTTGTGAACAGGAATCAGAACCAACTGACCTCCTGCGTATTCATCCAACAAAAATGCGTAAAATACGAGGTTCCAGCATTGCTATGATCTTCCAGGAACCTATGACCTCGCTCAACCCCGTAATGACAT
>DAIQPL010000283.1:0-5509 GCA_036787395.1 Flavisolibacter sp.
AAAGTTTCTTAGATTTAGTTGGACTCAGTGCCTGATTAATAACCTTAAACCTTGCAATCAAAAATTTTTACGGGCCATGTATGCAATTGTAGATATTGAGACCACAGGGGGTTATGCAGCAGCTAACGGCATTATTGAAATTTCTATCAAGATCTTTGATGGTTCGGCCATAGTGGAGGAATACGAGACACTAGTCAATCCTGATCAGGTCATTCCAAGATATATACAAGCCTTTACCGGAATAAGTAATGAAATGGTGCAGGATGCTCCCCGGTTTGAAGAAGTGGCCGAAAAAGTGTTTACGTATTTGCAGGGAAATATTTTTGTAGCGCATAATGTCAACTTTGATTACTCCTTTGTAAAAAGTCATCTTGAATTTTACGGGTATAGTTTTAATGCAAGAAAATTATGTACGGTTCGTTTGGCAAGGCAAATTTTTCCTGGTTTTCCATCTTATAGTTTAGGAAATTTATGTCACTCGCTAGGCATTGAACTAAACAATCGCCACCGTGCCGGTGGAGATGCCTCCGCTACTGTGACCCTGTTCAAAAAACTCCTGGAAAATGATGTCAAAGAACTGATTACAGCAAGCCTGAATCGCAATTCAAAAGAGCAGGTATTGCCTCCTAATGTTCCTAAAGCTCATTTTGATGCCTTACCCAGGACACCCGGCGTGTATTATTTCCATGATCAAAAAGGTAAAGTAATTTATGTGGGGAAGGCTAAAAACATTCGCTCAAGAGTGAATAGTCATTTCAGCAATAATTCTGATAGCAGGCAAAAACAAAATTTTCTACGCCATACTTTTTCTATAAGCTTTCATTCTACGGCTACAGAACTTATGGCAGCTATACTGGAATCTACTGAAATTAAGAAGTTATGGCCGCTGTTCAATACTTCGCAAAAAAGACAGGAAGATTTATATGGCATTTTTGTGTACGAAGATCAGAATGGTTATATGCGCCTGGCCATTGAAAAAAAGAGAAAGAACTCAAACCCCATTTACACATTTCATTTTAAGGTAGATGGTCATGGCGTACTAAGGAAACTAATGAAAGAGTTTTCTCTGTGTCCAAAGCTTTGTTTTATGCAAACCGACACAGACAAATGTGTAGGTATAACAGAAGATTATTGCTTTGGCGCCTGTGAGAAGGCGGAGCCCAGCGCAGAATATAATGAAAGAGTGTTACAGGCAATTTCTTCTTTAACAAAAAGGCCCTCTTATATTGTTTTGGATAAAGGCTTAACGAACGATCAGATTTCCTGCATTATGGTAGTGCAGGGCAATTTTTTTGGTATGGGTTACCTGCCAAAAAACTTCACCGATATAACGCAAAAAGCTATAGAAGAATATGTCAAACCTTACAAAGACAACAGCTATATAAAAACTCTGCTCAATTCTTTTTACAATAATTTCCCCGGGCAGATAAAAATGTTACCTGATTTGTCCTAAATTCACAGCTCATCCTTACTCCTTGACGATCATCCTACTCTTGATCACTATCAATTTAGTTCCATTAATTCTTTTTCACAGGTAAAATAGAGCGATTGAACGAACATTCATGAGCTTTTTTTATAAGCCATCCTAATTTTGCAACCCTAAAATTTGTTCTATGTTAAGGACCCTTCCTCTTTTTAATTTATCAAAAAGTCTCGCAATATTATCATTCATCGCATTCACTCAATCGTGTAAGAAAACGGATAGACAACAGGAAACGTCAGTTAGCCCGGAAAGGATTGAGCAATTACGGACCTCGGTGGCCACTTCTACTGGCGCATCTTTATCTGCGGTTCAGTATAATGCTTTAACTAAAACGTTTACAGTATCTAATGACGCCCTGATCAGTTTAAAAGATGCACAGGCACGTTTTCCTGAAAATGCTATTAATCCGTCGGGAGCCAACGGTAGCGAACAGAGAGTATATACGTATACAGTGTCCCGTACCAATGCCTCGAACATAGTTTTTTATGCCGATATTACGGTGCCTGTTGAGTGGCTCACTGCCCTGGATCAGGCTATTACTAACTGGAATAGCACTAACAGTCTTGTAGTTATGAAAAGGGTTGTTGCGACTACTACCACTACCACAAGCCCCAGGAAAGGCAAAAAGCCTGGCACGCCTACTACAACGACCACTATACCACCATATAATGTACTGGTCACCACTCTGTATAATGCTTCAACCAGCATGGTAGCGCAAGCCTATTATCCCTTATATACAGGAAGTGCCGGAAATGAAGTGGATATAAATACGTATTACAACTATCTCAACTCTTCTTATAAAACATTTGCAATGTCACATGAGTTGGGGCACATTATCGGGTTCACTCATACAGATCAAACGTTTGGTAATTTGATTTCCGGAACTCCCGAAACCGATCCCAACTCTGTAATGAATTCTGTAATCTTACCCTGGGCTGGCTTTACCAACTATGATGTATTGGCAGTCAATACAATTTATCCTAAATAACTTTGTCTTTTAATAATAAAGCGAATCACTAGTGATTCGCTTTATTTATGTTAGCCATTCAAAATCTTTACTTTCAGGCATTTTATTAAATACTTCGTGTACCTGATCGGGTGGGGAAGTTAGTTTTCGTTGTACTACATTCATCCATGCGCCATCTACAGTTAGTACAGCGCAAAGAATATCTCCGTTTTTAGTGATCTGGTGCTGAATACTCCACCGCGAAAAATCTTTTTTTGAACGGATTAATTGCAAATCTATTTTTACTTCATCGCCTGATTTGATCTCTTTTCTGAATACACATTCTTCTCTAAAAAGTATAGGGCCAAATTGCAGCCTTTGCATGACTTCAGCGGTGAGGCCAAATTCATTCAAGAATTCTATACGGGAATAAGCGCCCCAGTCATAATAAACAGAATGGCGTAAATGGAAATTTGGATCGAGGTCTGACCAGCGAATTTGGATAATGCGGCTAAAATCATTCATGAGTGAACATTCTTTTTTAATAAATAAAAACCCAGGGCTGCAAAAGTGCAAAGAATAAAATCGAAAATCCAAAGTATCGAAAACCCGGCCCGTGAAGCAATTTGAGAAGATACAGTAGGCGCTAATACAATGGCCAAAGAGAACGACATAGTATAAACGGCAGCATATTGACCCCTTGTATTTTGGGTACTTCTGTTTACCCAAAAATTATTCATGAATGGGAAGAGCAACATTTCACCTACGGTTATTATAACCATGCTTAATAGAGCTAATGATAATGCAGAGGAAAGATCAAGTACCAGGAAAGAAACGCCGATAAGAAAAGCTCCAGCCATCATGTATAATACAGCATCGCGTTTGTTTTCTAATTTATAAACTAACACCATTTCAACTGCTGCTATTATCAAACCATTTAAGGCTAGTATCCAACCAATAGCAGCTTCGTTCAAGTGTAGTTGCTCTTTATAATAAACCGGAAAAATGCTGAACATCTGAAAAAAACATACGCCTATCAGGAAAATGTAAAACATGCCCAACAAAAATATTTTGTCGCGATAGGCCGAATTTATATTCGTACTTTCTTGATATTTTTCTTTGTCCGCAGAAGTATTTTTGATGGGTGAGAAGAAAACGTATAAAAGCAGTGAAGCCGCTATACAGGTAAAACCATCCACCCAAAATAAAAGGGAATAGCTACGACTGGCCAGTATTCCACCAACAGCAGGACCTATGGCCCAACCGAGGTTAATGGCAAGCCGGTTTAAAGAATAACACCTCGTTCTGTTGTTTTCATTACTATACGCTGCAATAGCAGCAGAGTTAGCAGGGCGGAAAGCTTCGCCCAAGGTACTGAGAATAAATATGCAGACGCCTATTTGTAAAAGTGTCTGCATTTGTCCCAATATAATAAACAAAATGCCATTCAATAACAAGCTAAACACCTGTACATAAAAATGTCCAAACTTATCAGTTAGCCTGCCACCGATATAACCGCCCAGTATTGCCCCTGTACCAAATGCTCCCATAACATATCCGGCCTGACCAAGTGTATGGCCTCTTTGTGTAAGATAAACGGTTAAAAACGGAATCACCATAGTACCGCTCCTGTTAATAAACATTACCAGGGCCAGCCACCACATGGGCTTTGACAAGCCACTGTAAGCGTTTTTGTATAGCTGTATTGAAGCCTGGATCATTTGCTAAATTAATTTATGATTTACAACCATTGATCCCTATTCCTTTATTTTTGTTGCTTAACAATTCAAGACATGAAAAAATATTTTGTTGCTGGATTTGCTTTCTTTTCTTTAACCGTACAGGCACAAAAAGCCACTCCTAAAAAAACAACCCCCGCAAAAAAACCGCAGTCTGCGTCAACTGCCCTTAAAAGTTTAAACGATTCCGTCAGCTATTCTATAGGGATGAGTGTTGCTAATTTTTATTCTCAACAAGGAGTAAAAAGTCTGAATACAGCGATTGTATCAAAAGCGATCAGTGATGTGTTTAGCAAAAGAAAAACGACGCTTACAGATGAACAGGCTCAAACTTGTGTCATGCGCTTCTTAAACCCGAACGTATTTAAAAATGCGGAAGCCGGAGAAAAGTTCCTGGCACAAAATAAAAAGAAACCTGGTGTAAGAACCACGCTTTCGGGATTGCAGTACGAAGTTATTACAGAAGGTAAAGGCAAAAAGCCTGTAGTTACAGATTCAGTTGAAGTAAATTACAAAGGAACATTGTTAGATGGGACAGAGTTTGATAATTCTTATAAGAGAGGAGCTCCTATATCATTTGCTTTAAATGGTGTTATCCGTGGCTGGACAGAGGCTTTGCAATTAATGCCTGCAGGCTCCAAATACAAATTATATATTCCCCCACAAATGGCCTATGGAATGAATGATAATGGTCCCATCCCCGGCGGTTCTGTTTTGATATTTGAAGTAGAGTTATTGAATATTAAAGGAAAATAATTGGCCAATAAAAGAAGGGATGATCAATTGATCATCCCCCTTTGAGCTAACCGACCTTAAACTATCGCTTCTTTATTGTTTTCTTTTAATTCTGTTTCCAGGGCATGGTCAGTTATAATCCAGAGCCTGTAATAAGATGGGTGTTTTTCTGGCTACGCTTGCTAAATAAACCGTTGTATCAATTTCCGTCAAAGGGTTTAAGCCTTTGACGGAATTATTTTTTTATTGCATAATAAATTTCTCAACCGAAACCAGTCCACTTAGTTTTTCTGTAACTCTTGCCAGGTATTGACCCTTTGGCAAGCTGGAAACCTGTTGCGTATTTCTTACAGAGACATATTCCTTTACCACCCTGCCTGCGTTGTCTAAAACCTGGATGTCATAAGTGGCGGCTGCATCTGCCAATACAATGGATACACTACCGCTAACAGCTGAAGGATTTGGATAAATCAATACATTGTTTACTTGTATACCACTGCTTAGTGATCTTATCTCGCTCAATTTTGACCTGCCATCAATGTCAGTTTGTAAAATTCTGTACTGAACAACTCCTTTGAAATTAAAAACTTCGCTGTACGTGTAGTT
>DAIQPL010000059.1:0-17111 GCA_036787395.1 Flavisolibacter sp.
TTCTTGTTCTCCTTTTCTAAACTATTCAAAAGCTCAGACGGCAACTGCGGACAATAAACTTTCACAAAGCATCACTTTTCATCCTATCCCGAAAGGACCATCGGTTTTTGGAACTTTTCAGGGAAGGCCTCCTTGTTCTGAAATAGCGAAGCAATTAAACCTATTAACGGATGCTGATTGCATAAAGTTAAAATGGAGTCTTACACTTTACCACAACCCGGTCACGTTTCAGCCAACCACTTGCACCTTGCTTATGGTTGGAGGTGGTGATGTAATTAAGCAGGACGAAAATTCGTACCGGCAAAAAGCTTATGAGGGAAATTGGGCAATCATCAAGGGAATAAAATCAGATCCTGATGCAGAAGTTTACCAGTTGGAGTTAGGCAAACCAGGAGCCCACTTTTATTTACTAAAGGGCGATGAAAACGTTCTTTTCGTTTTAGATCAAAACAAAGAATTCAGAGTTGGCAACGAAGATTTTAGTTATACCCTTAACAGGGTTGAACTGGTGCCGGGAAATAAATGATAATATATTTGTTTCATGGGGCAAAATTTCGAAGTAAAGCGAACTACCGGCCATGATAAAGACTTTCAACTGCTCATCTCCCATCTAGATCATGAACTTTGGGACGAATTAAAAGAAGACCAGGCCACCTATGATCAATACAACAAAGTGCCAGATATAAAAACGGCGGTGCTTGTGTATGCAAATAACCAACCTGTTGCATGCGGCTGCTTTAAAGAATACAATAATGACACGGTAGAAATTAAAAGAATGTTTGTTGAAAAAGAGTGGAGGGGCAAAGGTTTGTCCAGGACAATTTTGCATCATTTAGAACAATGGGCAATCACCAAAGGCTATCAATATGCAATATTAGAGACAAGCGTTCGCTTTAGCACTGCGCTCAATTTATACAAGACAAGCGGATATAACATAACTCCAAATTATCCACCTTATACAGGACTGCCGGAAAGTGTTTGCATGAAAAAAGAATTGCAATAAGTTGTGTCTTAGCGGGCCCTTAGCCTGCAGCGCAAACTATTGGAATTTTCTATCACTCTCGTGCGCATAGACCAAAAAACATTATCTTCAGTAGCATTAAAAAATACAGCACTATGCCTATCTATATGGACGTTCATATTGTACCCGGCGTTAAAGCCAAGAATGTTGCGGAAGCCCATATGAAGGATCTGATTCACCAGGGTGATTACGGGTGTAACTGCATGACCTATTGGATAGACGAAGCAAGGGAAAGTGTTTTTTGTTTAATAGAAGCCCCTACAAAAGAATCTGTGATAGAAATGCACAGCAGTGCACACGGATTAATTCCAAATAAAATAATAGAAGTAAGCAGTTCGGTAGTAGAATCGTTTTTAGGAAGGATCTACGATCCGGAAGAAGCAGAAACATCAAATGACGGGTTAAAAATTTTCACCGACCCTTCTTTTCGCATTCTGGTCGTAACCAAAAACACTGATGCCGTTCTATTGCAATACAAATTAGGTATAGAAAAAGCAAACGAACTACTGAAGGAGCAGAATAACATTATTAGAAAAAACCTTGGGCTCTATGGAGGAAGTGAGGTCGAGCATGGGGGCAACGGCTTTATTATGTCTTTTGTATCAGCAGCAAAAGCTGTCTCCTGTGCTTTGGCTATACAAAAAGATATTCATAGTGCTGATATGGAGGCAATCGGGTTCAAAATAAGTATCAATGCAGGCGAGCCCATTGAAAAAACAAATAAGTTGTTTGGCGATACGATACATTTAGCGGAGCATCTTTGTGCCATTGCCAAATACTTACAAGTTGCCATGGCTTCGTGTGTCAAAGAAATAGTATCAAAAGATTTACAAAAGGGAGGAAATAATTTTTTGACTTTAGCACCGCAGGATGAAGTGTCGCTCCAACTAATATTCAACAAGCTGGAAGAGAACTGGCAAAATCCTGACTTTGATATTGATGATTATTGCAAGGCAACCGCCATGAGTAAATCACAGTTATACAGGAAGACTATAGCGTTTACGGGTTTATCACCTAATATACTTTTAAAGGAATACAGGCTTGAAAAAGCAATGGAACTGATGAAAAAACAATACTATTCTATTTCACAAATAACATTTGATTCCGGGTTCACCAGTCCTTCTTATTTCACCAAGTGTTTTAAAAAGAAATATGGCCTTCTCCCAATGAGTTATATCGAACTGCTCCACTAACTCCTTACTTGCCACGATTCAATTTTACCATTTATTGAACGATTTGTTCCAGATCATTTACCATTTATTGAATGATTTGTTATAGGTCATCGCTATCTGCCGACACTACCTTTAAATATCTTTTAACTTTTAAAAATGTTTGTTATGAAAGCGATTACCAACCAACGCAATTTACTTATTGCAATTCTTCTATTTGCCGGTTATACCTCCATGGGACAAAAGGCAATGGTAACTGGCGATTTAAAAACCGTAAATGCAACCCCAATGAAAACCTTCCTTATTGAAAGGGAACTGCCCGGAGCCGGTAAATTAACTGCAGCGGAGTTGAAAAGCATAGCTAAAACCTCTTGTGCTGTGCTCAAAGAAATGGGTCCACAAATACAATGGATACAGAGCTATGTAACCGGGAACAAAATCTATTGTATTTACAAAGCCGAAAACGAAGACCTCATTAGAGAACACGCTAAAAAAGGCGGCTTCCCGGCCAATGCTATTATCGAAATTTCCTCAGTAATCAGTCCGGCCACTGCAAAATAGGGGTCAAAAATCTTCCGGCACGTTTGCTATTTCATTGCCGTTGAACCACAACCTTTTAATTTAAAAAAAGAGAAAATGAAAAATTTATTTAACAGCGCTCTGCGCTGCAACAGGAAATCTATTGCTGCACACCAATTACTAAAAACTGTCAGCCCCTACGCCGTATTATTCTTTTATTCAATGATTATGATGGGTGTCTTATTGAGCGGTTGTCAAAAAGAAAATTCGGGTACTTCTGTAAATGAACTGCCTGCCATTAATGTAAAAACCTCCGACGCCGAGACGCTGAACTTTTATACTGGCCTCCCTTCACAAACGTCATGGGAATTACAGCAGGCCCGCGCAGCAACCGCCAGGTACCGCAATATTAAAAATGCCATTAAAGATGGTTATGTTGATATTGCAGTTGATGTAGAACACATGGGTCACCATTTTATGAAAACTGCAATAGTAGATGCAACATTTGACATCAGGCAGCCGGAGATATTGGTGTACAATAAAAATGAGGATGGAACCCAGGAACTGGTAGCTATAGAATATGCTATACCGCTTACAGAACCAAGGCCAGAGGGCTTTACGGGTTCCACTGATGAATGGAATAACACTTCCGGCTTTCCGCTTTGGTTATTGCATGCATGGGTGTGGGCTTATAATCCTGATGGCGTTTTTAATTGGACTAATGCAGAAGTCCACCTTCATTAATAGAACAATTACTATTCTCACATAAAACTTTAACTGCTCCGGTTTTTCCGGAGCGGTTTTTTATTCAGGCATAACGCTACGACGAATGAAATTGTGTTTCAACAGTTACACCCTTTATTAAAGTTTGATATACTACACAATATCGCTCAGTAAGCTTTTTAATGCTTTCAATTTGTTCTTCAGTCGCATCTGAATTCAAAAGAAATTGCAGCCGAATGGATTTAAATCCAACAGGAACTTCTTTAGAAACTCCTAAAGTTCCTTTGAAGTCTAGTTCACCTTCTGCCTTAACCGTCCCGCTTTTTATTTCAACTCCAATGGCTGTTGCTACTGCCTTCAACGTAACGCCTGCACAGGCTACTAACGCTTCCAAAAGCATATCACCCGAACAGGCCAACATACCGGTGCCACCTGTAGCAGGATGGAGCCCCGCCTCAGCGAATATGCGGCCGGTTTCTACCTTGCAGGAAATTCCTTCGCTAATTTCTCCCTGCGCTTTTAAAGTGATAATGGCAGATTCAGGATCCATACGGTATTTTTCCTTGATGGGCGCCTGTAGGGTTTTAAGTTCGGTAGCGTTCATGATAACAATTAAAATTTTAAGTTGAAATGTGGCTATTTACAGGTCCTGCAACTGTTTTCACACACCAAAGTCTGTAAAAACTCGCTATGATATCGTATAAACTGAAGTTATAAATAAAACCAGTTGATTGCTGACGCTCACTTTATTTGTTGCTGAAACGACTAACAGTTCGCTACTTTTTATAATCGCTACACTTGCACCATGAAGCCCTACTTTAATCTATAAACTCAGTATTTTTTCATCAGCTTCACCAGCATCCCGGCAATGCAGCTGTTACCTTTATCGGATGGATGCAGCCCATCATACGTCATGCCTATAGCATCAACCGGGTAAGGATATTCGTCGCTTTCTGCATTAAAAGGAATGTCAATAAACTTTGGATAAGGCAGGTTTTTATACGCACCGGTACCAGGATCTTTTACATGTTTATACTTAACAAGATTCTTCAGTGTCATGCCACTTTTATGAAAGAGATCGATCACAGGCAGGTGTTCATAACGGCCAATAGAATCAATTGCTCTTGCAAACTGCTCCAGCAACTGGCCATTTTTCTCCTTATAAGATCCATAAGCATTATTTTTCTGGTTAAACAGGTACACAAAATCGGTACGCTGCATAGGCGTGATGAGAATGATCTTTGCCGTTGAATTTAAGCTCCGTAGTTTATTTACAATGATCCGGAAGGAACCATACACCGTGGAATTACCACTGTTATTTTTATAATCATCAAGCACACCAACAGGGCGACCGTGCCACCAGTCATTAGTTCCAAGAAGGACTGAATAAATATCTGCTTTCACTAATCCTAACTTTTCAATGGAATTGGCAATGCCACCGGAGGTCCATCCGTTGTGTCCCTGGTTAATATACCTGATATTGGGAAGTTGCTCCACTACCCTACTCAGGTATCCTTTTTTCACCCGGTTGCCGGTTTCATCCAGGTGTTCATTTAAATAGGTAATAGAATCTCCAATAGCAACCCATGTTAACTGCTTTTGCCGGAAAGAAAACAGCAGGCAAACAAATACGACAAGCAGGATAGCTTTTTTCATGCCTCGTTATTTGGCACAATATAATTTCATTGAAAGTATAAGCGTCTTGAATGACAAATAAAATAAAAACTATGGAATAGTTTCCGGTTGAGGATAAGTTTTTCTTCTTTCTATGCTGTTACCATAGCGATCCTGGAGCGAAGAAGTGCATTTTCTCAAAAACTATATGAGCCAGAGTATAGTGTTACTATATAGCTTTACTTGCGTCGCACTCTTGTACATCCTTAATCCTACTTAGCTTCTGGCTAAGCTTCGCAAAGAAAAACCTACAACCTGAAAAAGATTTTCTTCCTGTAAAGAAAAAAACAGATCCCCCATTCGAGTGCAAAAATGCAAAGAGAAGTGATGATAGCACTTAAGAGTTGCGGCGTTTGAACCATTTTCAGCAATCCATTTGTGATGGCGCCTACATAACCATTGAACCACCTCGATCCGACAATTTCAAAAAATAAATAAATAAAAAGCGAGTTCATTCCAACGATGGTCCAGAACTGCAGGTTTTTTTTGTGATGCCGCTTGTCGATCCACCAATAACAAAATGCCAATCCCATCAAACACCAACCTAAAGAAGCCAGGGTGAAAGAAGATGTGGCAATGCGTTTTATAATGGGTGTCACCTGCAAATAATCCAACCCATAACCAGCTATCAAACAAAATGCAGCCGCTATTAAAATGGTTTTAAGTTTATTTTTCGTTGCGCTTAATACTAGCTTACCTGTTAGTGCCCCAGCAATAGTGTGCACCGCAGTGGGTATACAATTAATGGCTACCCAGCCGCCCCCATTGATCTTATTCATCAAAACCAGGTCTACATAATTTCCAAAATTATGCTGGTCGGTGAAAGGTTGATCAAAGCCGGGAAGGTGGCTAAAGCGGTACAAGCATTCCGTCAGCAACAACAAAGCAACACAGGCCGCCATTTGCGCCACAGCGCTCCATCTAAAAATAAGAAACGCAACCAGCGTAGTAAAAGATAACTGCGTCAGCACATCCCACAACTCAAATGACAGTCCCTGCTTCCTTACTGCATAATCCAACACACCAAAAAAGAACAACCAGAAACAACGTTTAGCCGTTTTCCTGAACGATTCATTCCAGCCAACGCCATTGTTCCATTGCTTGTTTAGGGAAAAAGCAAGGGACACGCCAGCGATATACATAAACCCGGGTTGAATAAGATCCCAGAACCGGAGACCATTCCATGGATGATGAAAGAACTGGAGAAAAAAACCGTTTAACACGTTGCCTTTGGTTGCTTCAAAAAGGTGCTCATACAAACCTGCGCTTTCCAGTGCCAGTAAAACCATAATAAAGCCCCGCATAAAATCAAGGGAAAGCAGCCGTCTTTCGGGATTGGCCGGTTTAGAAGCAACAGTCGTTGAATGTTTTTGATTTGTTGCTGCAGCAGTGGTCATGGAATATTTATTGGTGAGAACACATTAAAGTTAACCCGTTTTGTCACTGGGAGGTTTGGAATGTATTTATCACAGCAACGCTTAAAATATATGCTAACTTACCAATTAAGAAAGTTCTGACTAATAAATGTGCAATGCTGTCCAATACAGACAACCTCAATTGTTATTAAAGTATAATCAGTGTTTTAAATAACATTAAATCTTAAAAAAATGGAAGAATTTATGTTGGTCTTTAGACACCAGGATGGCAAAAAATTAGCGTCACCCGAACAAATGCAAACCTGGATGAAACAAACAATGGACTGGATCGGGGGCATTGCCGCCCAAAACAAGTTTAGTGGAGGCAATGGCCTGCCCTTTGAAGATAGCAAGGTGGTATGGCCAAACAATGTAGTTACCGACGGACCTTTTGGCGAAATCAAAGAAACCATTGGCGGCTATGTTATTGTTAAGGCAGATTCAGTTGATGAAGCAGTTGAATTTGCAAAGGGAAGCCCGGTTTTGCAGGGAGAAGGCAATAGCGTAGAGGTGAGAAGGCTTGCTAAAGGCGACGGCCTTCACTAAAAACTTTAAGCCCTGTATACCTGGTATTGCAGGGCTTTTCATTTATGGAACAAAAAGAATTAATACCACATTTATTCAGAACAGAATATAGAAAAATCGTCTCTGTCCTTTGCAAGCGTTTCGGGTTCGACCAGATTGAAATTGCTGAAGACATTGCCAGCGACACTTTTTTAACAGCCGCCCAAACATGGGGATTGAAAACCGTTCCACAAAACCCGGTAGCCTGGCTATATGAGGTGGCAAAGAATAAAGCAAAAAATTATTTGCAGCGCCACTCACTCTTTGAAAGCAAAATCGCCCCCGAGATCAGGAAACATGATGTTGCTTACTACGAGGATGAAATTGATTTATCTCCACAAAACAGTAACGACAGCCAGTTACAGATGATGTTTGCTATTTGTGATCCTTCCATTTCGCCTGAAGCGCAAATTGGATTATCGCTTCGTATTCTTTGCGGTTTTGGGATTGAGGAAATTGCAGAGGCTTTTCTTACCAGCAAAGAAACCATCAACAAACGGTTATACAGGGCTAAAGAAAAACTAAGGGAAGAAAGAATCAGGCTTGAGCTTCCGGACGCTACTGAAATTGATGAACGATTAGCCGTTGTGCTGACAACCATTTATTTGCTTTTCAATGAAGGATATTATTCTATCAGTCAAAATGGGACCATACGAAAAGAGCTTTGTCTTGAAGCAATTCGTTTGTGTACTATGCTTGTTGAAAATAAATTTACTAATAAGCCGGAGGTCGCGGCACTGCTTTCACTCATGTGTTTTCATGCTTCAAGGTTTGAAGCCCGGATAGATAAAGAGGGTGAACTTATTTTATACGAGGAACAAGACACAAACTTATGGAACCCGGAGCTGATCAGCAGGGGTGGCTATTTTTTGAACTGTGCAGCAAGTGGAAACAAAATTTCAAAATATCACCTTGAGGCTGCCATTGCTTACTGGCATACTCAGAAATGTGATACCAAAGAAAAATGGGAAAGTATATTACAACTTTACAACCGTTTATTACAAATGGAATATTCACCCATAGCAGCGCTCAACAGGACTTATGCACTTTCCAAAGCAAACGGAAAAGAAGAAGCCATTATAGAAGCAGAAAAATTACAACTGGTTAGCAATCATTTTTATTTTACCCTGCTTGGTGAATTGTACACGGGCATTGACAACAGAAAAGCAAAACTGGCTTTTCAGCAAGCCCTTTCGCTGGCAAAGACACAGACCGACAAGAATACTATACAAAAGAAGATTGAGAAACTTTGAACAGTGAATGGCTCCTGACTGAAAGAAACCTGGCGCCCTATAATATATATTATAGCTTCTTCCCGCTCAGAGCGTTTATCGGAATGGAAATTGTATTGGAAACTGTTCAATGTAAGTGGAAGATGTTTAACATTGCCGACCATATTCTAAATGCAGAGCCCGTTTATCCTGGAAGCCAGGTTTATAAAACAACCCGTGCAGATGGAGCCTTTTCAGCCGTGCATATTTTTCCTTTTGAAATAACAATAGAGCAACACGAATATTTTCGGCAGCAAATGGTCTTGCTTGCCGAAGTGGTTACAGAATATCGTGCAGCCATTCCGGAACCTCTCGGCTGGGGATTTACTAAAACACGATCGTTCCCTTATATTGAAACGGAATGGATAGAAGGCATGAGCCTGGATGAAAAAACCGGGGTAAATAACGGGTCAACATTTCCCATAAAAGAAGTGATGATTATTGCGGAACAGGTTTCACGCATATTAACGCTTTGTCACAACCTTGGTTTACAGCATGGCGCTGTTAAGCAGCAGAATATTCTTTGGGATAGCCGGAAGGACCGTTATGTTTTAACAGGCTTCAATTTTGGATTGGACGTTTACAAAAAAGGAAGTGAACATTTACCTCCGTGTGAATCTTTTGTTCCGGCACGAAAGGAGGCAACTGCCTTACAACGCAGAGATATTTATGACTTAGGTGTAGTGCTGTTCCAACTACTCAAAGATCATTCTTCTATAGATGAATGGAATGGAACAAGTTTGAATGAAGAACAGGAAAAAAATATTCCTTCATGGTTAGTTAACGCAGTGAGCAGGTGTTTATCCAACGATGCAAATGAACAATTTCGGAATATAGCAGAGTTATATAATTATGTTCTGCTTCATCATAAAACTCCCTTGCAAAGAAAAGCGTGGTACAGGAGTAAGCCTCAACAGGATATTTTGCCCAAGCCTCCCCTGCAGAAACCAGCCAGGACTGTGAAAAGCTTGAAAGTAAAACCGCTACAAAAAACGGTGAGACAAAAGAAAATGCGTTTTGTTTTCGATCCTTACATTGCAGTAGGATTGGTCATTGCCATTTTGCTTACCGGCTTTAGTATTGAAGCACAAAAAAAAGAGAAAGAAGTAAAGAAACAATTAGCTGCCACTCCGGTAAAAAAAGATACCACGAAGCAAACCGGCAGCGATTTAAGTTATAGAAACCAGCCAGCTACTATTCAAAAACAAAAAGAACCACCACCGGTAAAACAGGAAATACAAACAAAAAAGCCTGTACAAAAGGCGGCTGAAAAACCGGTGACGGTTAGCCTCGTTGAAAAAGATTCAAACATAGACAAAACAACCGGACTTCCTGCCGCAGAACTTGGCGCTTATAAAGTGAGGTCAAGAGCCTATTTCCATAATCAGCCCGATGAATCTACCCGGCGTAACGCTTTTATTGTGCATTGGAACAATGCGGTTCTTCATCCCAGGGAAGAGCAAAACGATTTCGTTTACATTGTGTTTACCAATCATGAAGGGCAAACCACAAGAGGATGGCTGCGCAAAAAAGATTTGATAAGGGTTGGTAAATAAAAGAGCATGTGTGGGTTAGATAGTTTTCTGCTGTTTGATTTTAAATGTTAGCAGAGTACAGAGTTTTACCAATAAGAAAAGAACTAACTTTTGTGCTGGCGCAATGCTGATATAGATTCAAAAGAAGAGTTACTTTATTTTTGATTAATCAAGGAGAATGAGTGCAAAGAAACAGTTTGAGCTGTAAGGCAAATACCCGTTCCGTTAATCAGACATAAATTCGATAGCACCATCGTTATGCAAATGAAAGATTACTTAATCGACACTTTCCGGTATAATGACGTTACCAATAGAAAGTTGATTGAAAAAATCAAACTGCTTCCCGAGCAAGCGCAATGTATAAAGTTTTTTAGTCACCTTATTAATTCCCAGTTTAAATGGATGGCAAGAATTAAAATGGATCCAAAGGCTCCCGAAATGAGCTGGTGGGACCCGGTTTACCCTTTGCAGCGGCTTGTAGAAGAATGGGAAAAAAGTTTAAGTCCCTGGATAGACTATATCAATGCAATGACAGATGAAGAATTATCTAAGGAAGTTAATTTTATTGGCTTTGATGGGAGCCTTTGGGCCGCATCTTCGCAGGATATTGCCTTGCAGCTAAATTATCATTCAATTCATCACAGGGCACAGATACAAACAATTATTAGAAGCCAGGGAAGTGAACCCGATTTTGTAGATTATATTGGAACTAAGTACAGAAAAATTAAGTGAGGGCGGCCGACGATCACAGTGGTTTCCAAAATCTCCGTTATGTAAGTCCTTAATTTCCCTACATTCATAGGACTCTTTGAAACACCCTGCGCCTGTGCGTCATTGCAAAGCATACCTTAGAATTCATTATATGAGAAAAATATATTTTCTTTTGATTCTATTATTTACAAGTCAACTTAGCTTTTCGCAACAGCTTTACAAAGTGACTTATGAACAACTGAAAGAGTTCGAAGGCTTATTTGAATATACCAACCATACTACACTTAAGATAGCTGCTTCACCCAAAGACACACTACTGTATGCTGTTATCAATGAAAGCAGGTATAAGTTAGTGCCTTCCGGTAAAGACCTGTTTTTAGATATGACGAATAACAAGGTGCAGTTTGTAAGGAATAAATCTAATGCTATAGCCGGTTATGTTTTAAAAAGAGACACATTTAGATTGGTAAGCAAAAACGTTTTCTTCCCGAAATCAATATGGTATCCAAGGCCAACATCTTCAAAAGATTTTACCTATACGTATCAACAACCCAAAGATTTTAAAGACGGCTTGTCAACAGGAGACATTGAAAAATCAGGTTTGGACAAAGCATTATTATCCCAGATGATGCAGAAAATTGTTGATGGAACTTATCCTAATGTACACAGTGTTTTAATCGTTAAAGATGGCAACCTTGTATTTGAGGAATATTTTTACGAGTACAATAAAGACAGTTTGCAGGAACTACGTTCGGCTTCAAAAAGTTTTGTATCGGCACTTACCGGAATTGCCATTGAAAAAGGTTTTATCCAAAGTAAAAATGAACCCGTTCTATCTTATTTCCCGGAATATACTTTCAACAATAGCTCAGAGGCTAAAAATCGAATTACAATTGAAAACCTGCTTACTAATCAAAGCGGACTCGATTGTGATGTAAGCAATGACAAATCAGAAGGTAACGAAACAAAAATGAGTAATTCGAATGATTGGATAAAATTTACGCTAGACCTGCCAATGGTGGATACACCGGGTGGAAAAGGAATGTATTGTTCCGGCAATCCTATAACGCTTGGCCGCATCATTGAAAAAGCAACGAAGCAACCGTTGCCTGAATTTGCAAAAGAAAATCTTTTTGCTCCCATGAGTATCAAAAAATTAAAATGGAGCTTTAAGCCCGATATTTCAAGTGCGGAAACCTTTTGTCAACTTTATTTACGGCCCAGGGATATGGCTAAATTCGGATTACTATATTTAAACAGGGGCAATTGGAATGGCAAACAAATAATATCCCCTGAGTGGGTGAAACAATCACTCATGAAACATTCTACCGTTCAGAATGTTGATTATGGCTATTTATGGTGGATTAAATATTTAGACGCTGATGGAGTGAGGTATTATGGAAAAGCTGCCCAGGGTAATGGAGGACAGAAAATTTACATTTGGGAACAACAAAACATGGTGACCGTTATAACTGGGGCCAACTATAACACGCAATCACCTTCCGATGAATTGATCAGGAAATACATTTTGCCAGCCTTTAATAAAAAATAACAGAACAGTTGGCCTTTTCAATTTCCAAAAGCAGTGACAAGGCTGTCTCGCTGCAACTTAACAGCCGGGCAAAGAATCTCGCGGGCAAAAACATCAAATGAACGCGGTGCATGGCCTGTAATGCGTTCAATATTGTTGGTGGTTATGTTGCCCCAGTTGTTTTTATACTGTTCACAAAGCTGCCGCATTACACCAGCATACCAGTTTCCCATGCCTTTTGCCTGGATAGATTGTTCAACTTTTTCAGGTGAAATAGACACATATTGGATAGGTCTTTTTAAGATATTCGAAAGGCGGTCTGCGATGTGGGAAAAGCTAATACTTTCAGGACCCGTTAATGTAATCGTCTCGTTGGAATGTCCTCCCTTAACCACTATTTGTTCAATGCAATCCACAATATCACGGAGGTCAATCAGGCCAAGTTTTCCTTCACCTGTTCCAAAATAAAGTTTGTCTTCTCGTGCAATTGTTTGCGATGCTAAAAAGAGAAGGTTTTGCATAAAAAACCCCGGACGCATGATTGTATAATCTATCCCCGAGGTTTGTATCTGTTTGTCTGTTTCACCATGGTACCGTGTAATATCTGTAGGGCCATCAATGGCAGCTTTAAATACAGAAACACGTACAATCTTTTGCACACGAGCTTCGATGGCCGCTTCCAACATAAGCGATGCCTGCCAGGCTGCATTGGCGCTGGCGGGGGTGATTAGTATAAGCGTATCAATATCTTTAACGGCGGCACGAACTTGTTCAGCGTTTTCGAAAGCACCCCGGACAAATTCCACGCTTCCTGGCTTTACCTGGGACAGTCCATCTGCAGTTCTGCTAAAAGCCCGAACGTAGATGTCCTCGTACGCAGCCAGGCGCGGAACAAGCAAACTACCTATTTTACCGGTTGCGCCGGTTACTAATACTCGTTTCATTTTTTAAATTTTTTACAATCAAAAATCCTTGTATTTAAAACAGTTCACTAATAATGTATATCGACCTTGCAAATGATCCTGTTAAACCGGCCTCTTTTGCTGGCGAACCGTCAGAGGGTCTTCGCTTTCTGCCGTGCAAGACTTAGCTTGCTAAGTTTAGTTAGCTTTAGTGTTGTATAAAAATGTATCACTAGTAAATGAAAACCAGAGGTTGATAATTCAATGAAGCAATATGAAAGTAGGAGTATTAATTTTTGAAGACTTTGAAACGCTTGACGTGTTTGGGCCGGTCGAAATTCTTGGCCGGCTTAAAGATCATTTCCAGGTAAGTTTTTATTCTGAACAAGGCGGACTTGTAAAAAATGCTCATGGAGTGGCAATTGACACAATGCCAATCCAGAATATCAACGGAGGTGTCGATATTTTTTTAATCCCAGGCGGACACGGAACCCGGAAAGAAGTTAATAACAGCTTACTCGTAGGAACTATCAAACAAATTGCTGAATTAAGCAACTATGTTTTTACCGTTTGCACCGGTAGTGCACTGCTGGCAAAAACAGGTCTGTTGGATAATAGAGTGGCAACAAGTAATAAGCGGGCATTTGATTGGGTAATTAGCAATGGGGAAAATGTAAAATGGGTTAGAAAGGCCCGATGGACGGTGGATGATAAATATTATACATCTTCCGGTGTAAGTGCTGGTATGGATATGACCTTAGGCTTTCTAAAAGATACACATGGAGAAGCATTTGCAAAAACAGTAGCGTACCAGATAGAATACAATTGGCAGGAAGACAAAGAAACTGATAACTTTCTTGAACAATGATAATAGCTGTTACACTCACGCGCAATTCATTTGTTTTTTAATGTTCTAACAACCCTTGTGTACGTTCTGTAAGTGATGCCAGGGCCGGAAGTTTATTTGCAGGTTTATCCAAATAAAAATAAGCTATTGAAGAATAGTTATCCAGGCGATAAAAATTTGTCCAGCCATCCGGAAAACCGGGATCGGAAAGGCTGGGCGCAGGGTTCATTTCTAAAAGCTTTATAAACCCGGTTGAAGTAGAAACCGTTACAGGTATTAACCGGGCACCTGCCTGTACTATTCGTCTAACATTATCCCGCATGTCTCCACCCATCTGCTGAATGGTTACCCGGCAATTGATTCCAAAATATATGGGGTCAGGAACATGATAGCGATAAAAAGCCCATTGCCTGTTTAATGTATCTGCAATAGGACAACCCTGGTACATGTGAGCGTAAGCACCCTGGCCCCAACCGGTGCCAATATAATCTTCAGTGCCCGTTCCTACCAAAGAAGGCAGATCCTTGTCTCCATCTACGTACATTTTTACTTCTCCTTCACCAAACCAACTTTTGCCGTAAGAAGAATCGGCTATCATGCCTAAGTTGCATCCCAGAAAACGACCCTTGCCGGCTACTTGGGGCAATATTTCAAAATCTTCCCCAAGCTTAGTTTTGGTATTACGGTTCCAATAAGTATGAAAGTAAAGTACATTGGAGGGATGTGCATTCACTTTTAGAAAATTAATGTCATAGAATAAAGTTTCTTCCTTGTTTGATTCATTGGTTATAACAATTTTTGCTCCTTTTCGAAAAGGCATGGGCACATAACAATTAAACGAACGGCCTTCCGGGTTAGAGAATAGGGAATTTTGAAAAGCTGTTGTACGCCCAAGTCCCACGCCAAAAAAATCGCCCAGTGGAACCGACACTGCAGGTTTGTTTTCTCCATCCCAATACATATCCAATCTCAATGAACGTAACATTTGCGGAGAGCGGTCCGAAATTGTCATCCAAATTCTTTGAATGGTTCCGGCACCTTTTACATCCAATAGAACCTTGGTTCCCTTCGGCAGTAGAACTTCCGCAGGATGACCTTTAGCAGTTTTGTTCTCCTTCCCTCCTCCTCCCTTAGTTGCATTTGGATTTTCAAAACTGCTCCACCCGGTTTGAGTTGCAACAGGCATGGTATAAAGTTCCTGGGCATGTAATGAACAGGCTATAAAACATAGCAGCAAGGTCAGGAGTTTCATTGGCTTAGTTTAAAAAAGAAGTTTCTAAATATAACAAAGAAGATTTGATCAATGCAGTGTAAAACTTTTTACCAGGTTTATATATGATTATGCAATGCGTTCCCCAAAGCATTTCATAATTGGCTAAACCAATTTAGAGCAGCACACCATATTTCCATAAACGGTAAGGCTAATAATAATAAAGCTTCTTAACTTAAAAACATCAAAGAGAATCAACTGCCATCAGTAAGAGAATTGTGACCATTGAATTGTTCTACCTTAATCCGTCCTGCTTAATAATACTGCGACTACAGTTTTTATTCAATTTAAATACTTATTTATGAGCACGAAAATATCAGCTATTAAACCAGCGATTGCAGCGCTGTTTGCATTCGCTTCCATTAAAGCAAATACACAAAACATAACTACCCCCCGCACCCCTAGTCCCACTGCCTCGGTTTCACAAACCATAGGCATATCCACTGTAACAGTAAAATACTCCAGGCCCTCTGTCAAAGGCCGCGAAGTTTGGGGCACTTTAGTTCCCTATGGATGGAATAAACAGCAGTTCGGGGCGGGCAATGATGCACCGTGGCGGGCAGGCGCCAATGAAAATACAGTTATCCAATTTTCTCATCCAGTAAAAGTGGAAGGACAGACCGTACCTGCAGGTGACTACGGGTTGTCTTTTGTTATTAATAAAGACAATACCGGCGAAGTAATCTTATCAAAAGACAGCAGATCCTGGGGAAGTTTTTGGTACGACGCAAAAAACGACCAGCTTAGGGCACCTATCCAGCTAAAAGCCATCTCTCATACAGAATTGCTTACCTACGATTTTGCAAATCTTTCAAAGAACGCTGGTGAACTCGTGCTAAACTGGGAGAAGAAACAATTTCCCGTAAAAATTGAATTTGCTGTTGACAATATTGTAATGGCTAATGCAATCGAAGAACTGAAAGGTCCTACCGGTTTTAACTGGCAGGGATATTCAAGTGCAGCCAATTATGCACTCCAAAATGAAGTAAACTATGAGCAGGCCATGAAATGGATTGACCAGGCTATAGCTCAAAACCGAAACTTTGTCACATTAAGAACGAAAGCAGACCTGCAAAGAAAAATGAACCAGGTTGCAGAAGCGGACAAAACGATGAGCGAGGCATTTGCTACGGCTACCGAAAATGAGTTGAATTTTTATGGTTACCAGCTTTTAAACCAGGGTGAAAAAGATAAGTCAATCCAAATCTTTACTATCAACACCCAACGTTTTCCTAAAAGTCCCAATGTATGGGACAGTCTTGGAGAGGGGTATGCTGCAAATGGTGACAAAAAGAATGCTATCACCAGTTTCAAGAAATCGTTGAGCCTGAATCCTCCTGCAAATGTGAAAGCCAACTCTGAAAAATTTTTAAAGCAATTAGGAGCTCTTTAAACTAAATTTCACGATTCGCTTTAAAAATTTCTAAGGTTACAAGCGTGGTTGGTAGTACTTGAAACGACCTTTTCAACCAGGCCATTTTTTGTCGGGTGGCCAGAGAATTGACCTGCTTTAATGCGTTGGCTGGCAACTGCAAATACCTCGAATTTTTTTTGCATTTTAATGAGCCATAACATAAATTACATTTCTCAATTTCATCAGTTTTATGGCTAAGTTTTTACCCGCGTTTTTGCTTTTCCACATTATCAATCTTTCTGTCTATTCTCAAGGAACCATATCGCCAGATGGTCTTGTTTTAAAAATTCCGCAGGGCAGTACCTACACCACCAGTGGCATAGTTGATTATATCAAACAAAACTTTTCAAGTGATACAAGCCGTCTGCGTGCCATATATGTTTGGGTAACCAACAACATTAATTATGATATTGCTAAAGTACGTGCACGGAATGCGAATATACCTGGCGTAAGGCAACCGGTTGAAGATGTTTTAAAAACAAGAAATGCTGTTTGCCAGGGATATGCTGACCTGTTTGTAGAATTATGTAATGGACTGAACATTA
>DAIQPL010000284.1:0-5496 GCA_036787395.1 Flavisolibacter sp.
CTTGATACATGCCCTCCCTGTGAACCAATCCATGGAGTTCCACCGCTGCTAAAAGTAAGTCCCCATGCATTTATGAGATGTGGATCTGTATGCAAAGCATCGTACTCTCCATTATTGGACACTAAGTTGACCTGTGTAAAGTCTTTCAGGGTTTTTGGATCTTTGAAAGGCTTCGAGACGCTGAGAACTACATCCGAAGAAGCAGGGTCAACTGATTTTTGACAACCCTGGTTAAAAAGCCCGATACATAAAATAGCTGCCCCTGGCAATAATGCATTGTGGATCTTGTGCATAGTTCTGTTCATATCAACCGTTTTAGTAATGAATAAATAGAATACAGTAGTATGGGGCAGGACTAAAAATAGAAGTTTCAGGGGGCTTGTAGCAAATGAATACGAATGGGTTGAATAAAAGGTTGCCGGTGATATACCTTTCCTGATTAATCTTTTGGAAGGACTATAGAAGCCTTAAAACGGACCGGCTTTCCATTGGAGGGATGTGGTTTGGCAGGTACTAACTAACAAGACGTATATACGGGTCAACATAAGTCCAACAGGCTGGATATATCAATTTGTTGCAAGTAAGGAGCCAGGCATTCAACGGCAGTAAAAGTTCTTATATATCCTATCTGCTCTTCGTCCCTGTCAAAATAAACCTCCACATAAAAAGAGTGGATTTGAAAAAGAAAGACAATGAAATCACCTTCAGGCCGGTTGGCTAAGTATACTCCGTGTTCAAACAAAAGCTCTTTTTTCTTTTGCTTGTCTTCGTACTTGAATTGTTTAAGCAGCATCATTAGTTCGGGTTGATATTGGTTTTGAATACTACTTAAGGTATGACAACAAACGGCTGGTTGTTTCTTTTTAAGACGAAACCTGATAATTTTTAGACGATTTGCTTAATATTATAGGTATTCAATTCGCTGTTAGCCTAAGCCGGCTAATTCCAGCAATGACATCAAATTCTTCAGGCCGCTTTTGAAAGATACCAAAATGGCATCCTGGTTCCAGGAATATTATATCACTCTCAAAATTTAACTAACCAATCTCAGATTAAGTGCCGCCCGGGTTATAAAGGCACCGGAGTTTGTTTTTTAGTGACGATAGGTCAAAAAGCATTTAACCATATTTTGTCTCTAACAATGAACTTTTTAACAGTGATTTGAAAAGTCCAAATTCCTAATTTTACAGAATATTTTTACACACCCTGGAATAAAAACCCTTGACCATGAGCCGTGTTGATTCTGTAAATCAACAATCCATCAATTCTATTATTCTCGCCGATGACGACCGGGACGACCATGATTTTTTTAGGGATGCTTTAAAAGTGATAGCTCCTACGGTAAGTATAAGTATTGTAGAAGATGGGGAAGCACTTTTAGCGCTATTGAAACATTACGTTCCTGACTTTATTTTTCTGGACCTGGACATGCCCTGCAAAAATGGTTTAGAATGTCTCACAGCCATAAGGGCTAACCCAATACTTCATTCTATTCCTATTGTCATCTTTTCAAGCACTTCAAGACCAGCTAATATTGACACCGCTTATGATATGGGGGCTGACCTATTCTTCATTAAGCCGGCTAACTATGGTGACCTTGTTTCGTCCATCAACGCTATCCTCTCGTTAGACTGGAGTAAACCTTCGAGTGTGAAAGAACAGTATTTTATCAATGGAAGGTATGCAGCTTTTATGTAGTTCTGAGAGGAATCAATTGTTGAACCAGGTCATCATTTATTAAATGGCAAATAGCAGCCTGTTTTGCACTAATCCAAAGCATCAACTATTTGAACATTCCATTTGTTGCGGATAAGGTAAGTAGCCAATATCATTTTCATTCTTTCCATAGAAATATGTAAGTATAGCGCCAGCATTGCAAATGTTTTTGTTTTTTCATCATCAATTTGGCCGTCCAGTAAAATCACTTCGCTGACCATAGCAAATAAAGTTTCCCTGAACTCATCTGAAATGAAAACTGCACAACGTTCAATAATCTCTTTGCTCTCATATGTAGCTTGTAAAGAAATCGCTTGTCTTGTTAATTCGTTTAACTCGTTACCCCTGAACTTTGAGCATAATACTACTGCGCGGGAAAGATGTTCTATCTGTTGCTCAGAAATAGTACTGCCATTTTGCATGGCGCTCGAAAACAAAATAGCTACCGCAGCTTCCTGTTCATTATCTATTGGAAATTCCATGATAGTAGATGTAAGTCCGGAAAAAGTGTTTGTCAGGAAGCTATTTCTTTTTTACCAGTTGTTGTTCCTGTATTTGTTCGGTAATCACATCATTTAAAATATCCTCGGCACTGTGGATCCAAAGTGGTAGTACAGAAGCTGATGTTTTCCATCTTCCCTCAACATCTTTATACATCTGGAAAATGATCCTGTTACCTTTATCATCCGGCACATCTACATGATATTTCATATCAGCGCCGGTAGAAAGTTGGCGGAAATTAAATTCTCTTTGTCTCTCTCCTGCTTTGATCACTTTTGAAAAATACGTACTCATAATGCTACTAACGCTTAATAATAGAAAACTGTATCAAAACCGGATCCTATTTGTTAAAAAATTATTCATCCTAATCAGACCTCTTGTGACACCTGTGTTTGATTGTTGACCTTTATTATCTTCAGTTTATTAAAAAGCACAACCACCGGGTAAACAGGATCAAACTCCCCTTTCTTTATAGCAAAGTTACTGCGCGAAGGAAATTTGTGATGGTTATTGTGATAACCTTCCCCCAACATCAACAAATCTACCTTAAATAAATTACGGGAGGTGTTATCTGTTTCAAAATTTACATTGCCATATTTATGAGCAAACCAGTTGATAACTACTCCATGTATGGGGCCCATCACAATATGGAAAGGAATGAGCAAATACCACCAGGCTGATGGTGCAAATGAAACATAGAACCAAACATAAAATCCGCTCCATAATATTCGGGACCACCAGGTATTACCCCAAAGATCAAACCAGTTCCATTCAGGAACGTTCCTGGTAAATTTTTGATCTACAACAGTCCTGTTTCGTAAAATGCCTACATAAGTAGCACTTGTACGCCACATCATTGCCAACACATTTTTGTCATAAGAAGGTGAATGCGGATCCATCTCCGTATCGGTATAGGCATGATGAATGCGGTGCAGGATACCATAAACTCTCGGACTCATATAAGAAGATCCCTGTGTGAGATAAGAGAAAATAAAGAAAAAGCGTTCCCATCCCTTGTTCATGGTAAAAGCTCCATGAGCTGCATAGCGGTGATGAAAAAAGGATTGTGCAAAAAGCGATAAATACCAGTGTGCAAGGAAAAACAAGATAATAACTACCACGGCTGTCAAAAATTTTGTTGAATTACAAACAGGGCAAAAATCGTTCAAATTTTAAAACCAAAAATTTTATTTGTTTTAAAAGGCCCGGCCTGGCGTTGGGTGCAAAGCGGGCGCAACTTATAATTTCCTTTTTATTTTATACAAACCGTAGTAAAAGCAGAAATTTCATCCAAAGGTGTGCTGGTTTTACAGGGCTTATTCTTCATCTACATAGCTTGATATCTTCTTGATAGTATTGAACCAGCCATTAAAATTGTTCGGTTTGGTGAGCGTTTCCGTACCCAGGTGCTTACAAAATTGAACATTGTCTTCGTTTTCATTTACAGAAAACATCAATACGGGTATCAGGCAATAGATGTCATCTGTTTTCAGGAATTCAAGCGTTTCCTTACCACTCAGGCGAGGCATGTTCATGTCTAGAATTATTAGGCTTGGGTAAGTACAACCTTTTTTAATCTGTTGTAAAAATTCAATGGCTTCAAATCCATTTTTAACTGCAATTACTTCGCTTTGGCTACCGGCAAGCCGCAACATGTCCTTTAACAGAAGCACATCATCTTCGTCATCTTCCACATATAGAAAATAAGGTTTTTTCATGAGTAAGTTTTGTCACAGTATTGTTGATCGTCACGATACAGCCAGATGTGTTTCTATGGCTTGAGATATGCTCCGCATAAGGGCCTGCGACAATGTGTTGTTAAGATCCTCAATCTTTTCATAACCATCTTTTCCCTCATATACAACGGTCCCATTCGGCAAAATATCCTGAAGGTCCAGGTCCATAACCTTAACAGAGAAATTAACCTTTCCCTCATTGGCGACAATAGTTACAATAGCATCGTAGGACTGGTGATTGAATGTGAATTTGGTTGTGAAGATTCTTGCCATAACAGCACTTTTATGGGTTATGAAATTGAACCGGATTATTTGCTGCTAAACCAGGAAATGAAATATTGTATTAACAGAAGGATAAATTGATTCGGTCGCTAAGGTAACTCATTTGCCCCGATATACGTGTTTTATTACGTTGCCTGAATACGTTCTGAACAGCAACGTTATCTATGGCTGTTTGGTAAAGTAATTTAACCTTGTGAATCAATTTTAGAAAGATAACCTGCTGTCACCTTATAAAGCTTACTGTAATTCTAAAATAACTATCGTTAAGAACGATTTCACAAAAGTACTGAGCAAGCATGCTGTTACATTTTTGAATTTGTTTAACGAGGGCATGGGCAAACTTTAAAATACTTTCACAGTAGCTAAATGATTTTAGGACAGGTTCACCATCACATCAGGTCTCAATTTAAGAAGGGATCAGCGTTACTTACTCAAAGCCCAACGTTTTACACACAGTAGATATGACCATTGAGCAGCACGGTCATTTTAATGATGTGAATTACTCCGTTCATAAACGTTAAAAAGGTTTCAATGTAGAGGTGATTACTCGAAAGATGCCGTTGAAATAATTCTTTAGTGCAAAATATACACAGCACCCAAAACTTTTACGTTATGATAGCCCGTTAGAAAACAGGCACTGTTTTTTACCCAATAAAAGCGTCTTCTTTCCGCGACCCTTACAAAGACTACAGTCTATAATCGTATTTTTTAAATCACAATAAACGTTTGATCATGGTAGAAAATCGAAATCAAGAAGCACAAAGGGAAACCAATCAGAAAAGCCGGCGTGGATTTGCCGCTATGGATCCTGAAAGACAAAGACAAATTGCAAGTGAAGGTGGACGTGCAGCGCACAGGCAAGGTGTAGCGCATGAATGGAGTGCTGAAGAGGCCAGGCAGGCTGGCCGAAAGGGTGGACAAAATTCAAAAGGTAGTCGTAATAGAAGTGAAACAAGCAGAGGAGAAATGGAATAAGCCCGTCAAAAAACTTTCTCTCGGTTTATGTAGTATGCAAGCCCCTTATTTGGGGCTTGTTTCATTAAAACCTATGATACAAGCTTTCCATCAAATTTATTTGATAAAACCCTTTTTTACTATTTCCTGAAATAAATCACCGAATGAGTCATTTATTTTTAAAGGCATAGTATGAGGTCTTTAAGTTATTCTATAGCAGCCAGCCATTTTTTACCCATACAGTTTGTACACCGCCCCGCTCTTTTATCTTCTTCTTTTTCTGTATTTCCGCAGGTTCTGCAAACTC
>DAIQPL010000285.1:0-5492 GCA_036787395.1 Flavisolibacter sp.
TTAGGCGCATGGGCTACTACCGCTGTTTGTAACGAAACAAACCGGCTTAGCCGTCACGCGATAAGACTGATTACCGTTGAATTCCCAGGCTACAAACCTCCTTCTTATTATTTAGACAAAGAACAAAAAAACGCCTGTTTACAGAACATCCAATTATACAGCGCAGCTATTACTTCTATCTTTTTGAGTAATGTCTGTGTTGAGCAAACCGAAGAAAATAACAGGACTGGTTCACCCAATTTTTAATTCAACATCTCCCCCAACCGGGTGACCTACGCAGGTAAGTATTAAACCATTGTTTAAATCTTTTTCCGTTAGTACTTCATTATAAGAGTGCCATACATTTCCTTTAATACACTTTGCCACACAATTGCCGCATCGGCCAGCTTCACAACTATAAGGCAAAGAAATATCCTGTCGTTTTGCCGCCTTTAAAATAGAGTCAGGATACTGAACAGGAATTATATATTGGTCTTTACCAAAATTGATGGAAACAACATGTGGCTCTTTATCCGGCGGAGCTATTGAACTTATTTTGATTGATTCAATAATGAAATTTTCTTTCCTGATATTTTCTTTGGGAATTCCTATCTCCTGCAACGTATAGGTGCACATGCGCATATAGGCTTCCGGACCGCAGATATAAAAAAGAGTTTGTAAAGTATTTTCAATCGACAAGCTTTCCACCAGTTGCAATAAAAGATCCCGGTGCAAACGTGCTTTGTTAAGATGAGCTGAATTGCTGAATAACAATTCTAAATGAAACCGGTTAATAAAATTTTCTTTTAATTCCATCAACTCACGAAAAAAAACGGTTTTTGCAAGTGAAGCATTACTATAGATTAAAACCACAGACAAATGAGGAATTGCATGCAGCGCTGTCTTTATCAAAGAATAAGTGGGAGTAATACCACTACCGGCTGCAAGAAAGAAGATTTGTTTGTATTCTTCAATGTTTTGCGGTAATGTAAAAAATCCGCCGGCGCCAATAGTAATTAATTCGTCGCCCTGCTTTGCATTATCAATTAGCAACCGGGAGAAAAAACCATTCTCAACACGTTTTACACCAATAGATAAGGGTTCATCCAAATAAGGTGAAGAAGTAATAGAGTAGGACCTTCTAACCTCTTCACCATCCTGTAAAGCCACGAGGGTAAGATATTGACCTGGCTTGTAGGAAATGTTATGACCATCTTCAAACACGAATGTTTTAAAGCCTTTGACCTCTTCCCTGATTTCTTTAATACGAATGGTTTTATAAAGTCCTTTTACTTCCTTCATTATTGATAACTGCAAAAAGTGTGGCTAATACGAAGTGAAGCTAGCATATAGAATAATTCAATAATCACGCGGACACTGTTGCTGAGTTGTTTTGTCCTGAAAACCGGTGTGAGATTGTGAGACAGCCGCTACGGATAAAAAAAGCCTGAGAAAGAAAATTTCGGTTGTACAGAAATAAGAAATAGACTATGATGTTTGAAACGCAATAAGTAGCAGGTAAGTAAGCAATATCTCTTTATACAAAACATGTTTAAATAACTTCTCCTTCAAGATCGTAATCGTAGGCTTTTGTAATTTTTACATTTACAAAATCCCCGATGGGTAATTTTTTGTCGGCTGATATTACTACTTCATTATCCACTTCAACGCTATCAAATTCAGTACGGCCTAAATAGCGTCCTGCTTCTTTTTTATCAATTAAGACTTTGAAGGTCTTACCTATTTTTTCCTGGTTCTTTTCATAGCTGATCTCTTGCTGTACGGCCATAATGTCTTCTGCGCGTCTTTGTTTTTCCTCCGCCGGAACATCATCCGCTAACCCGTATGCCGACGTGTTTTCCTCATGAGAATAGGTGAAAACGCCCACCCTGTCAAAACGTTGTTTTTCCAAAAATCCTTTCAATTCTTCTACATCATCCAGGGTTTCTCCCGGAAAACCCGTAATTAAAGTAGTACGTAAACAAATACCCGGTACGGTCTCCCTCACATTTTGAACCAGGTCTTCCATTTCTGCACGGGTTATTTGACGGCGCATAGCTTTCAACATATTGTCAGAAGCGTGTTGCAAAGGCATATCCAGGTAATTGCAGATGTTGTCTCTTTCACGCATCACGTCCAATATTTCCAGGGGAAATTTGTGTGGGTACGCATAATGTAAACGTATCCATTCAATACCAGGAACATCGCTCAGTCTTTTAAGCAGGTCAGAAAGCATTCTTTTTTTATACAGATCTAACCCGTAGTAGGTTAACTCTTGTGCAATCAGCAAGACCTCCTTCACGCCACGCTTTGCTAAGCTTTCTGTTTCTCTCACCAGATCATCTATTGACCGGCTTACGTGTTGTCCGCGCATTAATGGAATAGCACAAAAAGCACAGGTGCGGTTACAACCTTCCGATATTTTTAGATAAGCATAATGTTGGGGAGTAGCTAAGAACCTTTCACCCAGCAATTCACTTTTATAATCAGCTTCAAACTTTTTAAGAATTAATGGCAACTCCATAGTACCAAACCAGGCATCTACTTCGGGGATACTTTGCTCCAGGTCTTCGCGATAGCGCTGGCTTAAGCAGCCGGTAACATAAACCTTATCCAGTCTTCCCTTTTGTTTTAAAGCTACCTGGCCAAGGATGGTATTGATACTTTCTTCCTTTGCCTTGTCGATAAAACCGCAGGTATTTACAATAACAATGTTGTGATCTTTTTTACCGCTTTCATGCACCACATCAATATCATTAGCCTTAAGCTGTCCGCTTAATACTTCGCTATCCACCATATTTTTGCTGCATCCAAGCGTAATGATGTTGACCTTATCCTTATTGAGAGTTTTTACTTTCATACGCCATACCCGAAAGCGGTTTAATAAAGCGGCAAAGGTAGCAGGATTAAGGCGTTAGCCTTGTTTAGAAATTGATAAATAGTAGGCTGAGGCAAGCCTTTTCAGAAAAGAGCCTGTTTTGCTAAACTATTTTCGACTGTTTGCCAGTAAAGCAACCATTTATCGAAAATAGATTCCCGTGGAATTATACTTATCGCTATGCTCAAAAAAACAGGCCGCTCACAAAACTAACCTTGAAATAAAATTTGTGTTCTTACTAAAGATAAGGCCGGCAGCACTACAGGCACTATTTGGAAGACCAATACCATCATTAGTTTCAGCGAGATAATATTCATTAAATCCGAAATTGTGTTGACAACAAGCTTTTATTATTGCATCGTTAATTTTTTCAGAAAAACTTTTATCGTAATCAGCACTGCCTAAGGCAGCCATCCCATTCCAGACGGGCCATAATCCGCCATGTTCCGGCGCCTTTTGAAAATGAAAACCGTGACTGGTTTTTTGCTCCGGCACAGCACGCTTATCTTCCATCACTTCGGGGTAAAACAAAGGCAGCATCGTATTTTTTTCCTCGTACAAACCTTGCATAAATTGAACTAATTGTTGCTGCTGTTCATTTGATCCAATCTTTAAAAGCAATGCCAGGGCATTTGCCTGTAAATTAAATTCTGTATAAACAGAAGTTGGGTTAAAGCCAGTGATCCAATAAGGAAATTGTTTTTCCTGCCACGTCCTCTCTACTTTCAAAGAATAAAACTCATTACCGGTGAAATAATTTTCTACAGCAATTCTCAACCTGCTGGCTTTTATAGAGTAAGTACTATTCTTAAAAACTTTGGCTGCGCACCTTAATGCCCATATTCGTAATAATTGATTGTATAAAATGTAGCCATGATGTCCGCCATTTAAATCATCGTTTTGTGGGATATACATTAAACAACGCCCGTTGAACTCCCATGCGCTCATTAATGAGAAGCATGTATCGATGGCCGTTCTGAACTTTCGCAACCATTGACGCTCTTTTTGTGCATAAGCATAGGTACATGCACTTATTACAAACCAGGCATGATTATCTACCCTCCCAGCTGAGGTTCCATAACTAACCTGGTTTAATGCAGGATTGACATTATCCGGAATAAATCCGTTTTTATGTTGGTGTTGAAAAATCGTTTCAATAGATCTTTTAAACGCTTGCTTTAAGTCATCATCGTCTGTGGTTAAAGAAGCCAATCCACATAAAGCGGTGTCTCTTGTGGATATGTGGCCATAATGATCATGTTCTGCTATGGACGTTACAAAGCCGTCTGGTGTACATGCCTGGTGTAATATTTCGATTGCTTTTTGATATGGTTCCATAGGTGATGTATGAAGCCCAGGTACAATTTCAAGGATACTTTCCATTTATTATTTTTTATTGTAAGTCCTATAAGTTTGATGTAATGACATGTATTAATTTAGAATGCTTTCATGGGTTTTGATACATTTTTATGTTCTTTAAAAAGAGCATGAAATTTTAGGTATACTCCATTGGACCATCCAAAACCATCCTGGGTTGGATATTCACCACCACCACTTTCCAAATTTGTATTTTCGACGTTGTACTTTTCTAACATTTTACCAGTGGTAGCAAATACTTTTTCGTTTACTGTCATCCACCGGTCCGCAATCGTTTTAGCCAGGGAATCATGACCATAATTGAGTAAGCCCCTGACAGCAATATATTGCAACGGCGCCCATCCATTAGGTGCATCCCATTGCTGACCCGTGTGATAAACCGTTGTTGCTATTCCTCCATCTTTCAACAACTTTTCACGAATATTTCTTTGAACCAAAGCTGCTTGTTCTTTGGTTGCAACGTTCGCGAACAGCGGCATGGCGCAGGCCGCCGACCATTTATCTGTTGTCTTGTTATCTATAAATTGATAATCGAAAAAAAACTTTTTCTCATTGTTCCAGCAATATTTTTGAATAGCATCCTTTCTTTTTTGTGCTTTTTGTTTGTAAGAAGAAGCTTTACTGGTTGCTTTATTTGCAGTTGCAGCCTTAGCTAAAATAGTTTCATACGCGAATAGCAAACTGTTTAGATCAACCGGGATAATATTCGTTGTTTCCACAGTTGCCAGGTTAGCCGTATCTCTAAACCAGCGGCTGCTAAAATCCCATCCACTTTCAGCACCTGCACGAAGATTGGTGAACGTTATTGAATCTCTTGTGCGGGTAAAAGTTGTTATATCTTCGGCAAACGATTCTTCGCGAGGTGCTTTTTTATCATCCCAATACCGGTTTAAAATACTGCCATCATCCATCCGCACCACTCTACGGTGCGCTTCGCCAGTTTTAAGATCGCTACTGCCCTGCATCCACCATGCATATTCTTTTTCGAGTGCAGGAAAATATTTTTTATAAATGCTCTGCCCTTTTTTGTGGGCCAGCAAATCAACCATTAATGCGAAAAAAGGAGGCTGGGAACGGCTGAGATAATAGCTTCGGTTTCCGTTCGGGATATGTCCATATTGATCGATCAGGTACTTAAAATTATCGAGCATGTTCTCAATGAGCGCATATCTCTTGCTTTCTATGAGACCAAGCATGGTAAAATAGCTGTCCCAATAATAAATTTCACGAAATCTTCCCCCGGGAACAATATAAGGCT
>DAIQPL010000286.1:0-5469 GCA_036787395.1 Flavisolibacter sp.
AAGCCAAAATACCCCGGGTTCGTCTTGAACCACCGCGGTCACTATGGAGTTGCTGAGGCTGTTGGAATCCCTGGGATTATTGGCGTAGTGAGTGATAGTTCCATCTTTGCGGTTCAGGCAATCGAGGCCCATCGTAGTAGCCAGGTACAAAGCGTCTTTGCCGTCATCTACGATGGAGAAAATATTGGCCCTAGCAAAACTTCCTTCGGTGGCCATGTCATTCTCGTAATGGTTAAACCGGCTGGTCTTTGGATCAAAACTATTAAGGCCGCCCTCTTCCAGGCCAACCCACAAAATGCCCTGCTGGTCCATCTTCAGTGAAGTGATACCATTACTACTGATTGACGAAGGATTGGAAGGATCATGGACAAAACGTTTGAGGATCTTATTGCCTTTTGTGAGTAACAGCCCCTGCCTGGAACCGACCCATAGCCGGCCCGAATCATCTTCCTGGAAAGAATTGACCGGTGCGGCCAGGTCAACATGGGGAATGCTTTTTTTAAGCGGGTCCATCTTGTACAGGTTATACTTGTCCCTTTCCCATGTGCTTATCCAAATAACTCCTTCCCTGGAAGTATACATGATCCAGGGCCCGTTTTCATGCAGGCTGTCCGCATTTTTACTGGCACTGAAATGTTCAGCGCTACCTGTTTTGGGATTATATCGATTGAGGCCACCTTGGAACGTTCCGATCCAGATTGAGCCCGTAGCATCTTCTTTAATAAAGGAGATATGGTCTTCAGCAAAATCAATATGGTGCTGAAGCGGCGGGCGGCTTAATTTGCCGGGTTGTGCAGGGTTGTACGAATGTCTTTGGAAAGTTCCTTTTGACCTATCCATCGTATGCAATCCATCACCGGCTGTGCCAACCCAAAATACGCCGCGGCTATCTTCAAAAATCGCCCGCACCCGGTTGTCAACAAGGCTTTGGTCATCACCCGGCAGATTTAAATAATGGGTAAACTTTCCTGTCTTCCGGTCAAACCTGTTCAGGCCTCCGTCCCTGCCAAAGGTTCCGTTTTCTTTTTTGTCAAAAGAACTTCCGGTGCCTACCCAAATGGTCCCCGCCCTGTCCTCGTAAACAATACCTACATAATCATGACTAAGGCTTGATGGGTCATTGGGATTATGATAGTAACGGGTGAATTTTCCTGTATTGGGATCCATTTGGTTCAGTCCGTGTTGCGTTCCAATCCAAAATGTACCATGCCGGTCCTCTAAAATAGAAATGACTGTATCACTGCCAATAGTAGATGGATTCTTTACATCATGCCTGTAATGGGTAAAAACGCCGGTGCGCGGATCAAGTTTGTTTAACCCTGATCCAAAATCACCTGTCCAGATAAAGCCTTTTTTATCGGCATACACTGTTTCCAGCCGTGAGCCTGCCAGGGAGGCCGGATTGCGGGGATCATTTTTGTAAGTAGTGAATTCATAGCCGTTGTAGCGATACAAAATATTGCCGGATGAAAACCACATAAAGCCCCGTGGGTCTTGGGTGATACCGGTGATAAGGGTAAAAGAAAATTCTTTGGGCGGAGGAACTTGTGTAAAGGAAACCGATTGGCTAAAAGACGAAGACCCCGAAACAAAAATGAATATCACCAACAAAGCAACCCGGATCTTTTGCATAGAGAATTTGTATAAATAATGGTAAGCGGTCGTGTTAACCTTCTTTCCCTTTTTCAAATCTACAAAGCTGTTCTGTGTTTTCCTTGGCGGAAGAAATAACCGTCGGAATCCAGCGGGTAATTTACGGGTTTTGGAAGGTAGTTGGCAAATTGACCCGGCAAAATTTTTTGAATAAAAGCTAGTGGCAGCAAAGGTTGTGGGCCGAATCCTTTCTATCAACCGCCATTCAAAACTGCAGCAACCCCGTCGCCAGCATCTACTTGCCCATCATTTTCCTGCAATTACCATCCATTACAACCAAATGCTCGGTTCTGCTGGTTTTCCGTATCGCCGGAAAATAATTTTGACTCCAGATAACAATAAATAACTAATACTAAAATATCAAAAAATGAAAAAGACTTTTTTTACAACTGTTTATGTAGCCATCGCCATTTTTGGCAACACTGTATTGGCACAATCTGATCTTATTGCTTCCAACCCCGTTACGTCGCCCGTAGGGGAGAGTGAGTATATCAGCAATGAAGTAAAAACAAATAAACTAAATGCAGAAGCCATTAGCAGCAAGGTGATGCGTTCGTTTGTAAAGGCGTTTGATAAAACTGAAAACGTAAACTGGTACGATGACAAGGGTTACCACCTGGCATCCTTCCAGTCAGACGATCGTCGTGCATTAGCGTGGTTCAATAAAAAAGGATACATGAGCAACAGCATCTTTTACGGTACGGAGAAACATTTGCCCCGTGCCGAAAAACAGCAGGTGCAATCGGCTTATGAAGATTATGACATTATTGCTACGCAGGAGGTAATGTCGAGAAATACTACTGCCTGGATTGTAGTGGTGCAGAATGAGAAAAAGCTGATCAGGTTAAGGCTGATGGGAGGTGAAATAGAGCAACTGGAAAAAATTCAAAGAACAAAATAATATTCGGCATCTCCTCTTACTAACAGGAGCAAGTAATTCCTGAGCAAAAAAACGCAGCCAAAGGCTGCGTTTTTTAATTGAATGGCCAACCTCTTTTTGGGAAGTTTCATTCCTTCTTCAGCCGGTTATTCTTCATTCGGTTCTTTCATATCCTGCCGCGGATCATTACTGATGCGCCCGGCGTCGGTCCCCGGTAAATCACTAACCGACTTATCACTAAAATCATTCGGTTGCTGGTCAATATACTCCGGTTGATTTTTTAGTTGCGAATCTGTTTCTGTTGGTTTTGGATAAGATTCGGGCCGTCCATGCCTGTTTTTATCGTTGTTCATAAAAAAATATTTATCGCGTTAGCTACCTAAAATCATTAAGCCCCGCAGAGGGGCTTAATGATTTAAATTCTAGCAAGAATCATTGGCAAATGATGTGTGATTACATACCACCTGCACCACTGCGTGAAGAACCACCAAGGTCGCTGTCGCTTTCGCTGCGTCCTGTGTTTCCTGTTCCTGTACTGCCACCACGGCCCTGGTCTCCGCCTTCTAAACCGGAACCACCCGATGTACCACCAGAACCTGTTCTTCCACTTTGTCCACCCTGGTTTCCGCCTTGGCTTCCACCCTGGTTACCCATGCTTCCACCTTGAGAACCGCCAGTACCTTGACTTTGACCGCCTAATCCACCAGATCCACGCTCAGAGCCGCCTTGTCCACCCATTCCGGATTGAGAACCGCCCATTCCGGACTGAGAACCACCTTGTGATCCACCCTGGGACTGATTGCCCATACCTGAGCTCCTGTCCTGTTGTCCTTGATTTTGATTTCTTTCTTCTGCCATAACTGTGTTTTTTAAAGTCAAAAAATTAAAATACTATTCTTATCTATAAAAACTTTATGCCCGGCAGCTCATCTTTTTAAAACCGTTACAGTTGGGCAGGGTTTAATAAAACACTATTATTCTTCCCGGCGATTGTAGAAGGAAGTCAACAACTTATGGTCTTCAAATGATAGTGATGTGTTTCTATTGGTCAGTAACCTGGCCATCAAAATCGCTGCCTGTTACATTTGTTTTGCTGCCAATGCCTGAGCCTGTGCTGTTCCTGTGGTCTTTTCTTACTACACTATCCATATCTGTCGTGCCGCCCCTGTCCGCATTGGCATCCTGGTCATTTCTTAAAGGACTGTCCATGTCCTGGAGTTTTGTGCTTTTTTTTCCTGTTTGTTCATTTGAATGTTTTGACATAAGTGTTTGTTTAAGGTGATGTTGCCACGCAACAAAAACTAATGATTGCTTCCTCTGCCCATATTGCTACTGCCATCTGAACCGCTTTTTCCCCTTCCTTGTCCATCCCTGTTTCTTCGTTGGCTGGGTGTCTCAAATTCAGGGTGCCTGCCTTCTTCACTTTTTTGATTAGCATTGACAGGCTTCTTCGTTGAAGTGTTTTTTTTGTCGTCCCGCATAACTCAATTTTTTTTTTGAATAATCAGAATTTATTGGGAGTGCTTATGTATGTGCGTAAAAACTATGCCGGGAAGCATTTCAACAAAATAAAAGCAGAGAAATAAAAACACTAAAATTGTTTTTTGGAAAGCAGTTCTGTCACCAGGTCTTTAAGTTCTTTTTGATATACCTGGTTCTCTACTTTCATTTCACCGGCTGGTACTATACTATTACCCATTACAGCAAACCAGGTTTGCGAAGAACCTCCAGTAAAAAGTCCATGCTTATTCCAGGTAGTTTTTTTATCGCCTCTTCCATGATCGGTAGTAATTAAAAAGGTAGTCTTTCCTGCATAGCCCGGAGTAGATTGAACAAGGCGCCATAATTCACCAATCATACGATCGGCATTATTGGCTTCCTGTAAATATTGGTCGTACCGTTTATTATGTCCTGCATTATCGGTACCGCTAAAACTTAAAAAAACGACTGAAGGTTTTTTCTTTATTACGTATTCTTTGCAGGCTATATAGGTCAGTTCATCATACCTCGTTTCCCCTTCTTCATTGATCACTTCGGACTGTATACTGTTTACCATTTTTTCATTGCGGGTAAGATTTTTACTTTCTATAGTTTGAGGACCGCTGTTTAAAACAAAACCGCCTTCTTCTTTATTTAAAATATAAGGAAATACATCCCACGAAGTGAAAGCTGCAACCTTTCCTGAATATTCAGTGGAGCTGTTTAACACGTCCAGTATATTGCGGTTTTTATTCTTCTTTTTTGAATTGTTATGGATACTAAAATCTACACTTCCTGTTAGCAGCTCGCTATAACCAGGATAGGAGAGGGCATAAGGGTTTGAAACATTCACTTTGTTTTTATACAACCGGTTGCCATACAACTGCCCTTGTTTGGCAATAACACTCCAGAAAAAAGGAAGGAGTTTTTTTCTTCTCTCGTGTTGGTCAGCAGCCCAGTACAAAGCTTTGCTAAGGGCCGTGTCAATAGTGGCTTCTTTATCATTAATGAGCTCAGGGTCGGCGCCATTAAATACTTCTTCCCACCTAAAACCATCGAGGGTGATAATAAAAATTTTGTTCTCAGGATTAAAAGGCCGGGACGACTTTTGGGTATTACTCACTGATATACTTAGCGTCACCAAAACCATACAAATCCACAAACCTTTCATAATGTAGTATATCAAAAAAGTGTACCAATTTTAAAGGCATAGGCAACAACGCGTAGATTTCCGATACGACAAAGAATGTTTAGAATTTATGTTCTCTTATGCCTTTATAAGAAACTCAAAATTAGTGAGCTTATAAATTTTTGTATTGAAGAAAAGAGGTGATAATTGTGATGATTTATAATTATTCGCAGGCTATTCATTTAAGTTTACGATTGAAAATATTGAAATAGAAAATTAATTATAACTGACAGCGGTCCAAACAAATTTCATTGTACATATAGCTCAT
>DAIQPL010000060.1:0-16888 GCA_036787395.1 Flavisolibacter sp.
CTACGCAATCTTTTCCAAGATTGCCAATTACTTGCATTTTAATCATAGTGCTCAATATTAAGGTGTTCAATATACGCTTTTTTGAAGCGTTTTTAACGGTCTAAATGTAGAGGAATTGTTAGAGTTCAGCTAGTTTTTTTATGCACCTGGCAGAGGCGCTGCTATGAAGCTTTGATTGCGTCGCACTCTTATACTGCAACAATTCCATTCGGCATATCTATTGGCACTTTAGCTCTTTCCATAAAACTATGTCAGGGTTATAATTGCAAGGGGCATAAATCTTAATCCATGTTTTATGGTACAAAAAGTTATATAAAAGAGTTAGGGTAAAAGGGCCCAAGAATAAATTAAATATTAAACAGAACTATTGAGACCTTACCATACAATGTCAATTCTCTTTTTAAATTTAGACACAATTCAAAATAATAGTTCCTTGTTTATTAGCAGGCAAGTAGCATGTTATTTGCCTGTATTTTTTTTGCTGACCGGATCGGAATTCGCTTTTCTTCTTCCCGAATCTTTTAAGGCTTTATCCAGTAAATATTCTATTTGCCCGTTTACACTACGAAATTCATCACCGGCCCACTTCTCCAATGCCTTATAGGTATCGTTGTCAATACGTATGACAAAACTTTTTTTCGAACTCACAAATTATTGATATAAAGTTCCTGTATTCAATATAGGTTGAGCACCTCTTTCGCCGCAAAGAACTACCATCAGGTTACTTACCATTGCCGCCTTTTTCTCTTCGTCAAGATGAACAATGTCTTTTCGGGAAAGCATTTCCAAAGCCATTTCTACCATGCCCACCGCACCTTCTACAATCTTTGTCCGGGCCGCTACAATAGCAGTGGCCTGTTGTCTTTGCAACATAGCTCCGGCAATTTCAGGTGCGTAAGCCAGGTGGCTGATTCTTGCTTCTTTAATGTTGATACCTGCAGGCGCTAAACGGTCCATCAATTCCTTCTCCAGTATCTCAGCCACTTTTTCAGCACCATTACGCAGGGTAATATCGGCGTGTTCATCTTCCAGGTTGTCATAAGGAAAGCTGTTAGCCAAATGACGTACTGCGGCCTCACTTTGTCGCAACACATATTCTTTGTAATTCACCACATCATAAACAGCCTTATAGGTATCACTTACCTGCCACACAATCACAGCACCAATCTCAATAGGATTACCCATTTTATCATTTACTTTCAACCTGGAACTTTCGAGGTTCTGGGCACGCAATGAAACATTTTCTGTTGTATAAAAAGGGTTCACAAAAAACCATCCATTGTCCTTAATGGTACCTGCATACTTACCAAAAAAGTTCAGGACCCTTGAGTGGTTTGGTTGAACAATCAGCAACCCTTTCATCAGGAAGAGGCTAATAATCAAAAGAAGAATAGCAGCCGCTGCCACCATTCCTTTTTCTTCTGTCTCCCTTATCTGCAAGAAGAAATATACAGAAGAACCCAGGGTTAATAAAATAACGATGAAACCTGCCAATCCTGGAACCGGTTTTATTGTCTTTTCCATATAGTAACAATTTTGAGTGATATCATTTTGATATCAAATTTATATAAACCTCCTGAAATGTCAAATACCGCTTATAAACTATTTTAATCACCTCGATAAATCAGTGAGCAGTTTTGCAGATGTAGAACTCGTGAAATAAAAAAGTCCTGCAATTGCAGGACTACTAATTATATAAAACGCTTTGGTTATCCGCCTGTAGTTCCACTTCTTACTTTCACCTTCTTTTTCCCGGCATTTTTCTTTTCAAAGTCCAAAACGGCTTGCGGCTTAGTCAGATTTTTTTTCTCTTCTTTTTTAACAGTGGCTTCCCCCGTCGCCGGATCTATTGGAGCTAAGTCATCGTCTATAGCAACCGGCTTTTCTTTTTCCTTGGGCTTATCCATTACCCACTGCTCTGTTTTTTCTATGGTGCCCATCTGTGGATTGTAAAATCTCCATGCTCCGTGTTTGTAAGAGTTGGGTTCAATTTTTATTACTTGTCTGCCCACTACTTTTGTAGGGTCTTTTAAATCATACACATTTACTGTGTCATATGGATTCTGTGGATCAATAGCCCGCCACGACTCTTCCCGCATTAACTCACCCTGGTAATTGAAATACGTATTCTTTCCATCTTTATAACCATAACGGTAGTTCTCAACAGCAATGAGGTCGCCTTCTAAAGAAAAGCGTCTCCATACACCTTCTTTTTTATCGTTCCAAAACATGCCTTCTTCCTCATACCCTCTTTCACCTCTTACATCATCAATATGAATTACCCAGGGACCTTGTTTCAATCCTTGCATATCTACCCGGTTCAAGGTGTCCCCTTTAGCCCCAATCATATAATTTTTTAACTGTGCCTGTGCTGTTGCAGATGCAAATAACAGAAGTACAAAGATGTAGCGCATAGTTTAGTATGTTTGGCAATTCCTATAACGAAAAAAGGAATGGTTTTATGCAATCAAAATTAAATTATTACTACCCTTTTCTTTCCCTTCTCTTAGTTACAATTTTGTCAAATGCACAGGTAAAGCCGACTTCCGGCGGTGATAGGCTAAAAGGTTTACAACAAAGGCAGGCACTTGAAAAAAAATCAATCATTAATGATGTTAAATTCAGAAATATAGGCCCTTCTGTAATGAGCGGCCGTGTAGATGACATTGAAGGTAACCCGGATGACCCTACCGAATTTTATGTCGCCTATGCTTCCGGTGGTTTATGGCATACTACTAATAATGGTCAATCATTTACCCCGATTTTTGACAGTGCTGATGCTATCACTATTGGAGATATTGCGGTAAACTGGAAAACAAAAACGATTTGGGTGGGAACAGGCGAAGTAAATAGTAGCCGTTCTTCTTATGCAGGGATTGGTATTTATAAAAGCACCAATAATGGAAAAACATGGCAGTATCTTGGCCTTCCTGAATCGCATCATATCGGCAAAATTCAATTACATCCCACGGATGATAATATGGCCTGGGTGGCAGTGATGGGTCACTTATATTCCCCTAACAAAGAAAGAGGAGTTTATAAAACTACTGATGGTGGTATTACATGGAAACAAACACTAGCTATTGATGATAATACAGGTGTTGTGGATCTTGACATCAATCCGCAAAATCCGAACGAATTGTACGCCGCTGCCTGGTATAGAACCAGGAGAGCATGGAATTTCGAAGAAAGTGGCAAAACAAGTGGCTTATATAAAAGCACTGACGGTGGAAACAACTGGTCTCTAATTTCCAAAGATGGTTCAGGTCTTCCTCAAGGGTCTTTCGTGGGAAGAATGGGTATAGCTATTTATCCCAAAAATCCACAAATTGTTTATGCAGTCATAGACAATCAAAAGGCGAGGCCGGACACTGCAAAAAAAGATACACTTACCTATGCATTAGATCAGCTCAAAAACCTGACGATTGAAGAATTTGCACAATTGAACGACGCAAGAATGGATACACTTTTAAAACGCAACCGCTTATCACCAAAATATTCGGCAAAACAGGTAAAAGAGATGGTTGCTTCTAACAAACTAAAACCAACTTCTTTATATGATTATTTATATGTGAATACGGGTTTTGAAGGAACGCCGATTGGTGCTGAAGTATACCGTAGCGAAAACGCAGGACAAACGTGGCGTAAAACAAATGAAAAAGAAATCCCCATCTTTTTTACTTATGGTTATTACTTCGCTAAGATTTATGTGTCTCCTTATAATCCTGATAAGGTATATGCCCTTGGCTTTTCATCGCAGTATTCTACAGATGGCGGCAAAACCTGGAAGAATATGGACAAGCCCAGCGTGCATGCCGACCATCATGCTTTATGGATAGATCCTAAAAGAGACTCACACCTTATTAATGGTAATGATGGTGGTGTAAATATCACCTATGATAATGGAGAAAATTGGTTTAAAGCAAACACTCCTTCAGTAGGGCAATATTATTCAATAGCAGTAGATAATGCCAGGCCTTATAATGTGTATGGTGGTTTACAGGACAATGGTGTATGGTACCTCCCTTCCGTTAGTTCCCGCAACTCTTTTGCTAACTCAGGATTAGGGCAATCTGACGACATCGTAAAAAATATTGGTGGTGGAGATGGAATGCAGGTGCAGGTTGATCTAAGGGATAACCTCACTACTTATTATGGATCCCAGTTTGGAAATTACTCCCGCACTAACCGTTTGACAAAAGAAGGAACTAAACGTGTTACACCACGACACGAATTAGGAGAAAAGCCATTTCGCTTTAACTGGCAGGCGCCTATTTTGTTGAGTCCGCACAATAATGACATTCTTTATTTTGGAAGTAATAAATTTCATCGTTCTTTCAACCAGGGCGATACAATGATAACCCTGACAAGTGACCTGTCCAAAGGTGGTAGAGACGGTGATGTGCCCTATGGAACATTGACTGCGATTTCCGAATCACCGCTTCGTTTTGGCCTAATATATACAGGTACAGATGACGGAAATATTCATATTACAAAAGATGCAGGAGCTACATGGACATTAATAAGTGCAACGGGGAAAAAGGGATTCAGTTTGCCACAGAATTTGTGGGTGAGCAGGATAACCGCATCAAAATTTAAAGAAGGAAGAGTTTATGCGTCTTTAAACGGCTACCGAAACGATGATTTTAACCCCTATTTATTTGTAAGCGAAGATTATGGCTTAACATGGACTGCTATTGCAAAAGATTTGCCGTCAGAACCTGTTAACGTCATAAAAGAAGACCCGAAAAGTGAGAACATTATTTATGTAGGTACGGACGGAGGTTTATATGTGAGTTTTAATAAAGGACGAAGCTTTATGATGTGGAATGCTGGTTTACCTAAATCCGTTCCGGTACACGATATTGCCATTCAGGAACGAGAAAACGAAATTGTGCTTGGAACACATGGAAGAAGCATTTATATAGCAAAGCTCGACGATATACAAAAAAGGGCTAAATAATTTACTTCCTTGATTTAAAAAGACACCGCATGAGCGGTTTCTTATCATAATTGTTTTGTTTTAATAATTCAAAACACATAACTCCAGGTTTTTCCACCAATAAGTTTTCTTCACTAAATTAATGTCCCAAAACCCCGGGTTAATAAATTCCACAAATTTAAATTTGTCAACTATTTATCAATATCGTAATTTGTTTATATGAAGAGCCGCTATATCATTTTTGCTGACGATGATGCGGACGACCTGGAGCTTATTACTGGCTTTTTTAAGCAATATAACCGAACCGTGAGTGTTTTAGAGTTCAAAGATGGCAAAGAGGTTTTAACGTTCCTGGACGACTTTGCAGTCAGCACGAAGCAACCACTTCTAATTGTTCTAGACATCAATATGCCAAGAATGAATGGCAAGGAAGCACTTGTGGCTATCAGAAATCATAAAAATTATAAAAACATTCCTGTGATCATCTACACTACCTCAGCAAGTAAAGAGGACCAAGAGTTTTGTAACAAGTACAAGGCAAGCTGGGTCAATAAACCCTACAATGTAGACGAAGTAAAAACTATTGCTAAAGTAATTGCTGACTTTTGCCAGCAGACCGCATAACTTTTGTTCTTAGTACGCTTGAAGAGTATATCTTCCCAACATACCGTAGCGGCTTTGATTTGCATCCGCTTCAGTTTCAACACCTATGTAATATTTTTCTTTAGTCAGCACGGTACTGGCAGATAAGGAAGCGGGATTGCTAACAGTCCTAATTAAAACCCCTTTCTTATCATAGACATTTAGTTTCAGGTTCAGGTTAGCCCCTTCTTCATTTTCCAGCGCATTAGGCCTGGCAGTTATAGTGGTTGATTCTTTTACATCTATGAAATAATAGTCCAAATCGTCACTACTATTAATAAGGCCCTGGGCAAATGTAGTAAACTGTTCAAACTTATTTATTCCTACGTTATCATCCGTTTTCATACTTAAAATATTCGCTATAATAGCTACATCATCTTGTATATTATTGCAACCATAAATTGTGGGGCCTTTGTGCCATGTAGTCATATTTCTATAATATCCTATTCCCATTATAGGTGCCCAACTGGTAATGCCTTCTCCGAAACCTAAATTATATTCAGATAAAAATGTACACGACCCGTTGTAAAGCGCCTGGTGCAATAAACCCAACGTATGCCCTACTTCGTGTGAAATTGCCTCAGCAATAAATTTTTCATTGTATCCCAGTAACGTACTGAATATAAACGAAGGTGTATTATTTCCCCATGTAAATGAATTATTATAAGCAGTACCCCCTGCTATACCAAACCATTCCCAACTTTCAGTAATAATCACACGCATTCTTTTTGCAGCATTGGTAGCATTATAAACATCTTCGTCAGTAGTTACAGCAACATTAAAAGGAGAATAATCTTCACTTACTCTTTGCATTATTCTCTCCACTTCTAGAGCTCTAAGATTAGCAGGTGCAGCTTTGATTGTTCCGATAGCATTCCATATTGTATTTGAAACAGATTGTCCATCAAAGTCAAGAAAGATGGTAGCATTCGGAATTGGTATAGTCCCGGTTTCCCTTGGCTTTTTCTTTTGACTATACATGTCTCCCGATGCTATTCTTTTTGTTTTATTAAAAGACTGTATACCAAAATTGCAGGACTCAGGTTTTTTCTCAGCGGTTTGCTCAGTTGTTTGAGAAGGGGTATCAATGTTTTTCGTGCAAGACACCAATAGGGCTAAGAACACAACAGGTGAAAATTTCATGTTAACTCCTTCACTTTATGCTTCCGCATTGAAACTTGGTCGAAGTATAATTTTGATCAGAATATTCAATAAGGGAAGTGGCTGTATAAATTTACGTATTTATATAGCAATAAAAAGAAAAGTGTGCCAATCATTATCCAGCTTTTAACAAGGGGCAGAAACTCAGCCTCATTTTATGTTATGTAGAAGTGTAGAATAAAGTTGACAGTTTAATCAACCCCTGCAGTTTCACTTTTCTGTAGAAGTTAATTGATGCGATCATCTGGCTAAAATATTTTAAACCGATCGAAACATGCTTTCTCCAACATTTCTCTGTCGTCGGGATGTGCGATATTAATTAAAGCCTTCGCTCGTTGCCTTAAATTTTTCCCAAAGAGATAAGCAATCCCGTACTCGGTAACCACGTAGTGTACATGAGCCCTGGTAGTAACTACTCCGGCCCCGGGCTTTAAAAAAGGAACAAGGCGGGCTATGCCTTTTGCGGTTCTCGATGGAAGGGCAATAACTGGCTTACCGCCTTCGCTTAGAGCAGCACCCCGCATAAAATCCATTTGTCCACCTACGCCCGAAAACTGGTACGTTCCTATAGAATCCGAACAAACCTGGCCAGTAATATCAATTTCTATAGCACTGTTAATAGCCACCATTTTATTATTTCTCCTGATAATATGGGGATCATTTACATAGGCTATATCCAAAAACTGAAAAGCAGGATTATCATCTACATAATCATATAAGCGTTTTGTTCCCAAGGCAAAACCAGTTACTGCTTTATGAGGGTGTATTTGTTTGTACTTATTATTTATAATGTCTTTTTCAAACAGATCTACTATTCCATCAGAGCACATTTCAGTATGTACGCCCAGGTCTTTGTGGTTGGTAAGAGAACGCAGTACCGCATCAGGTATGGAACCAATGCCCATTTGCAAAGTGCTTCTGTCTTCAATTAAAGAAGCGACGTGAGAACCTATCCGCAGTTCCTCTGCCCCTACCTTGTCTCCAAAGCTTGCTTCGTATAAGGCTTCGTCACATTCTACCATGGCATAAAACCGGCTACTGTGAATTAACCCGTCGCCGTGTGTGCGGGGTACATTGGGGTTGATTTGTGCAATCACATATTTTGCCGTGTCCACAGCAGAACGGGCTACGTCTACCGAAACGCCCAAAGAACAATAACCATGGTCATCCGGCACGGAAACCTGTACCAATGCTACATCAATAGGCAAAATGTTTTGCTTGAATAATTCCGGTATCTCACTTAAGAACACAGGAACATAATCAGCCCTGCCTTCACATACAACATTTCTAATAGCGGCAGAAACAAAAAGTGAATTGATCCTGATACTTTCTTCAAATCCTGGTTTGTCAACATGGATATCTCCATAAATACTAATAAAAACTAATTCTACATCTCTTAACCTGTATGCATGGTTGGCTAAGGCACGTAATAAGCAAGTGGGCGTTTGAGCACTGCCTTGCACAAATACCCTGTTACCTGACTGAATAATATCCAATGCTTCCTCAGGCGACTTGTAAATAATGGGAACTTTCATAAATGGTGCAAAGAAAATGTTCAGCAAAATTCTATAAACTGATTTACATTATCCTTTAATCTGATTGTCATCACCTTTACAGGCATGCCTTTAGTTACATAGTACAAAACAGAAACCAGTTTAATGCAAAAAGGAACGAAGGAAATTCAATATTTTTTTTATAGCCAGGCATTTGCTGATGGGTTTCGTATCACTTTTGCAATACTGTTACCTGCATTGATTGGACTTTACTTCCAACATTTTGAAACCGGTCTGACGATTTCTTTGGGCGCCATGGTTGTTAGTCTAACAGATGCACCCGGTCCAATCATTCACAAAAAGAATGGAATGCTTTTCACAATAGCCTTTGCTTTTATAGTGGCTATTATAACACCCTTTGCGCAATCAAACTTTTACACATTGGGCTTAGAGATCGCTTTGGTCACATTTTTCTTTTCCATGTTTACGGTATATGGAAACAGGGCAACTGCCGTAGGAAACGCGGCTATACTTGTTATGATATTAACCATGGACAAACCCACCGGAAGCTACTCAGTTCTTCCACAAGCTTTATTAATTACAGCTGGCGGATTGTTTTACATGGGTATTAGCGTCTTGCTATATTCCATTCGCCCGTATAGAATTGCACAAAGGGCACTGGGCGATTGCATTAGGGAGATAGCAAACTATCTATCAATAAGAGCTGATTTTTATAATCTTGAAACGGACCTGGATACCGGTTATAAAAAACTACTGGCTCAGCAGGTTATTGTAAATGAAAAACAAGATGCCGTAAGAGAATTATTTTTCAAAACAAGGCAACTGGTACAGGAATCTACAGACGAAGGAAGAAAGCTGGTGTTTGCATTTGTAGAGACATTAGACTTGTTTGAAGATATAACAGCCTCCTATTATGATTATGCTTCACTGAGAAATGAGTTTGGTAGCACGGGTGCCCTCGGGATTGTATATAAATCCCTGATGAAAATTGTTTTCGAACTCGACCAGATTGGAATTGCCATACAAACCAATTCATCTTTTCAAAAAAGCTTTGACTATGATGAGGAAATAAAAGGTTTAAAGAGCCAGGTTGATTCAATCACGGCAAACACAAATGCTAACAAGCTGGTGTTAAGAAAGATTATTGTAAACATCAGGAACCTGCTTACTGACATGAATAATATTGAACAGTATTTTGAAAAAAATAGCAGCCGCAAAAAAAATTCTTTAGACCATTCGCATTTTGTAACACATCAATCACTCGGCCCCGTTATTTTCTGGAATAATTTAACGCTGGAGTCTTCGGTGTTTCGGCATGCTATTCGTGTTGGCCTCGCCTGCAGCGTTGGCTTTATCATTGTCAGGTTGCTTTCCTATGGCCATCACAGCTATTGGGTTCTGTTAACTATTGCTTTCATTTTGAAACCTGCTTTTAGCCTAACGAAAAAAAGAAATATTGAAAGGATCATTGGAACATTGGTCGGCGGTGCTTTGGGTGTCATTGTTCTTGTATTTATTCCGGGCAAGACCTTACATTTTGTCTTCATGGTCACATTCATGATCGGAGCGTATTCTTTTATGCGTATTAACTACCTCGCAATGGTGATTTGCATTACACCGTATGTTTTGATCTTGTTTTCTTTTTTAGGTTCTGGATATAAGGATGTTGTGAAGGAAAGAGTTTTTGATACCATACTGGGTTGTGCTATTGCGTTTTTAGCCAGCTATATTTTGTTCCCCCGCTGGGAATCACATCAGCTCAAAAGTTTTATGCTTGGAATGGTAAAAGCAAATGCCCTCTATTTACAAAAAGTACTGGACACCTTGTGCGGCTACAAAGTAGACATGCTTGAATATAAACTGGCACGCAAAGATGTATACCTCAATTCCGCAAATCTCTCCGCTGCATTTCAAAGAATGTTATCTGAACCCAAAAGCAAACAAAGTTCTCAACCCCAGCTACACCAGTTTGTTGTATTAAATCATATTTTGTTTTCCAACATTGCTACAGTAGTAACCACTTTATTGTCAAAAGAAGTGAGAACCCATCCCGTTGAACTGATTCAGTTAGCTAAAAAAGCTCATTCTAAACTGAAAGAAAGCAGCAGGACATTGGGTGATGAAATAATAAGTTTGCCCTACCAAATACAAGAAATGCAATCACCGCAAATGGATCTGACCACAGACGATCTGCTGATGAAGGAACAATTAAACTTTATTTATACGGTCAGCAACGACATTGAGGAAATCACAAGGGCTGTTGATTAAGGAACCATTGAATCGCCAGTTCATATCCTTTCAGTCCTAATCCAAAAATGCTTCCCACCGACTTGCCGGAAACATGAGAAAGCTTGCGAAAATCTTCCCGTGCATGAACATTGGAAATATGAACTTCAATAACTGGTGTCTTGATAGCAGCGATAGCATCGCCTATAGCTATAGAGGTGTGGGTGTATCCGCCGGGATTAATAATGATACCATCGTGATCGTAACCTACCCTTTGCAATTCGTTAATCAATTCACCCTCTACATTACTTTGAAAATAGCTAAAGGTTACCTGCGGATAGTTAGACTGCAATTGACCAAGGTATTTTTCATACGGCATATTACCATAGATATCGGTTTCTCTCTTTCCAAGAAGATTTAAGTTCGGCCCATTGATGATGGCTATTTTCATTATCGCAGATTTCACTGATTAAGTTAAGGATTTCAGTGATTATAAAACAATTCAAAGAAAGATCCATGAAATCATTTTAAACTCTGTGAAATCAATGATATAAATTCATCAAACAAATACCTGCTATCATGTGGGCCAGGCGTACTTTCAGGATGGTACTGCACAGAGAATGCAGGTTTTCCTTTTACACGAATTCCTTCAATAGACTGGTCGTTTAAATTTACATGTGTAATCTCTATGTGATCTGCCTTTCGAACGGAATCGGGGTCAACACCAAAACCATGGTTTTGTGTAGTAATCTCGCACCTTCCGGTTATCAAATTTTTCACCGGGTGATTCATCCCTCTGTGTCCATGATGCATTTTGAAAGTTGGGATATCATTTGCCAATGCCAGCAGTTGGTGACCAAGGCAAATACCGAAAGTTGGTTTTTCTTCCTTCAATATATTTTTTAAAGTACCAACAGCATAATCCATGGCTGCAGGGTCGCCCGGACCGTTGGAAATAAAATAACCTGCCGGATTAAAAGCTTTTAATTCCTCGATGGAGGTTTTGGCCGGGAACACCTTTACATGTGCGCCCCTGTCTACCATACAGGTCAGGATGTTTCGCTTGGTGCCATAATCAAGAACAGCAATTTTTATCCGGGACTGTGGATCTCCTAATTCATAAGGAACTTGAGTGCTTACAATAGAGGCTAATTCCAATCCATCCATATCAGGCACCTCCTCCAGCTTTTTCTTTAATAGGTCCGCATCCAATATCTCTGATGAGATGATGCAGTTCATGGCGCCCTTGCTTCGGATCTCTGTCACTAAAGCCCTGGTATCTACTCCTTCAATAGCCACAATATGCTGCTTTTTCAGGTACTCATCTAACGACATCTGTGCTTTTCGGCGTGAAAACAGTTCTTCAAGATTTCTTCCAATCAATCCTTTTATCTTAATACTGTCACTTTCTACATCGAAATCTGCTACGCCGTAATTTCCAATATGCACGGTATTCATGATCAACACCTGGCCATAGTAGCTCGGGTCGGTGAATATTTCCTGGTATCCAGTCATGCCTGTGTTGAAGCAAATTTCTCCACCAGTGGTTCCAATTGCACCAAAGGATTTACCATAGCAGGTAGTGCCGTCTTCTAATACCAAAACCGCTTGTCTTTGTTCCATTTTATTTTAAAGAATTATGCAAAGAAAATTATTCAAATAATTAGCCAACGTTAAACTTCTTCACCTTATGTCAATAAAAAAAGGCAAGATTAAAAAATCTTGCCTTGATGTATGGATCGTGCAATCATTAGCTGGGTTGTTGTTCTGTTGCTTCAGGTGTCGTAGCAGCAGGCGTTTCAGTTTCACCTGCCGGGGCTTCGGCTGTTGCTTTTTTTCTTGCTCCACCCGCACGACGTGTTCTTTTTGCACCTTCTTTCTTCTCTGTTTTTCCTTTACCGTAAATCTCGTTAAAGTCTACCAGTTCAATCATCGCTAATTCGGCATTGTCACCAGGACGTGTGCCTAATTTAATGACTCTTGTATAACCGCCGGGACGGCCGGCTACTTTTTCGTTTATAATAGAAAACAGTTCAGTAATGGCGGCTTTGTCCTGTAAATAACTAAACACCACACGACGCTGGTGCGTAGTATTTTGTTTGCTCTTGGTAATCAATGGCTCTACATAAATACGTAATGCTTTTGCCTTTGCCAAAGTGGTTACGATACGCTTGTGCTCAATAAGCTGACAAGCTAAATTGCTTAACAACGCTTCTCGGTGCGCTTTCTTACGACCGAGGTTGTTGGTTTTGTCTCCGTGACGCATGACTTTTAAGTTTTAAGATTCCCCCGCACCGTGTCAGGATTTGCGAGGTACTGCTGTTATAAAATGAAAAATGCAACATGTAAAACTTTTCATTTTACATGTTGCATTTTGGATTAATAGTCGTCTTTATCAATTCCTAACTTTCCAAGATCCATTCCAAAGTGAAGACCTCTTTCGTTCAAAACCTGCTCAATCTCTGAAAGAGACTTCTGACCAAAGTTTCTGAACTTCATAAGGTCTTCCTGTTCGTATTGAACCAGTTCGCTCAAAGAATTGATCTTCGCTGCTTTTAAACAGTTGAAAGCACGCACAGAAAGATCCAGATCTTCTAACGGAGTTTTTAATACTTTACGTAGCTGTAAGGTTTGTTCGTCAACAATATCTTCTTTCTTCTCTTCCTTACTATCAAAGGTTATGTTCTCATCGGTAATAATCATCAGGTGCTGGATCAGAATGCGGCTGGCTTGTTTCACTGCTTCTTCCGGGTGAATAGTGCCATCAGTGTTAACGAACATTACTAATTTTTCATAGTCAGTGCGCTGCTCCACACGCGTGTTCTCAATGCTGTATTTTACATTCTTGATAGGAGTATAAATAGCATCAACCGGAATGAACCCTAATGGCGCATCCTTTGGTTTGTTCTCTTCTGCAGGTACATAACCCCTACCCTTACCAATAGTAATCTCTACATCTAACTTAGAGGAATTGTCCAAAATACAGATCAATAATTCAGGATTCATGATCTGGAAAGACTGTGTTCCTTCAGCCAGCATGCCGGCAGTGAACTCAGTTCTGTTCTTTATCGAAAGAGTAATCTTTTCATTTTGTACATCGTGGTCAACCACTTTTTTTAAGCGCACCTGTTTTAGGTTCAGGATGATTTCAACCACGTCTTCAGAAACGCCTTTAATGGTGGCGAATTCGTGTTCTACGCCTTCTATTCTTACACCAATGATGGCGTAACCTTCTAAGGAGTTGAGTAATATGCGGCGCAAGGCATTTCCTATAGTAACGCCATAACCTGGCTCCAGCGGACGGAATTCGAACTGTGCTTCGAAATCAGTTACTTTTTGAAGAACGATTTTGTCGGGCTTCTGAAAATTTAAAATTGCCATTTGTTATTTCAGATTTAAGGTTTGTTTTATTGTTACCAGCTATTGATCTGTTATTGAGCGTTCCTTGCGTCGCACTCTTGTACGTTCGCTTCGGCATTCATCTTACTTTGAATACAATTCGACGATCAATTGCTCTTTAATATTTTCCGGAACGCTTTCCCTTTCAGGATAAGTAATGAAAGTTCCCTGGAAGGCTGTATCATTATAATCAACCCAGGTAAATTTAGGGTTGCGGCCACGGATCTGGCTTGTAACAGCAGTATTGTCTTTTGATTTCTCTTTCAAAGAAACAATATCACCTGGCTTTAATTGATAAGAAGGGATGTTCATTACTTCACCATTTACTACCACGTGCTTATGGCTCACCAACTGGCGGGCTGCAGGACGGGAAGGAGCAATACCCATGCGATAAACAACATTATCTAAACGGGCTTCCAATAATTTGATGAGGTTTTCGCCGGTAACACCTTTACGACGTGCAGCTTCTTCAAAGGTCTTGCGAAATTGCTTTTCAAGAATACCATAGGTATACTTGGCTTTTTGCTTTTCACGTAGCTGAAGGGCATATTCACCCAAAGTTTTGCGCTTTTTTGTTGCGCCATGCTGTCCGGGAGGATTGCTGTTCTTATCCAGCCATTTACCATTACCCAGAATTAACTCACCGAATCTACGGGAGATTTTGGTCTTAGGACCATTGTAACGTGCCATAATTAATTATTCATTTCCGCTTTTTTGTACCGGTGCGTCCATCTGTAAAAACGGTAAAAATTAATGAAGCACCCTTTAATTAAATGAACTATTACAGCTCAAAATATGTCGTGATTGCCCATTGATCCTGGCAATCTATTAAACTCTTCTTTTCTTGGGAGGACGGCAACCATTGTGTGGCAATGGCGTTACGTCTTTGATCATAGTTACTTCAATACCTGATTGAGCCAAGGCACGGATAGCGCCTTCCCTGCCGGCACCAGGACCCTTAACAAACACGTCTACCCTTTTCACACCAGCATCCAGGGCTACTTTCGCAGCATCTGAAGAGGCCATCTGTGCAGCATAAGGAGTATTCTTTTTAGATCCTTTAAAACCCATTTTACCGGCACTTGCCCAGGAAATGACCTGGCCTTGCTTATTGGTAATGCTAATAATAAGGTTGTTAAACGTAGCGTTGATATGTGCATCACCATACGAGTCAACCTTTACAATTCTTTTTTTCGCGGCAGCTTTAGCGCTTTGTTGCTGTCCTTTGCCACCACCTGCTTGTGCTTTTGCCATTTTACTAGGTAATCTTTACTTATTTAATAATTTTCCGCCTTTTGGCGAAAGACCTGAATCAATCCTCCTCCTGCACCTGGTATCCGTAATTGATTCAGAAATATGGTGCATTATAAAAGCGAAAAGCTCAAAGCTGTTTGCTCAGAGCTAATCACTAAGTTATTTCTTAGCAACTTTTTTCTTACCCGCAACCGTTTTACGCTTTCCTTTACGGGTACGGCTATTGGTTTTTGTACGCTGACCTCTTACCGGTAACCCTTTACGGTGGCGAAGTCCGCGGTAGCAAGCAATATCCAACAAACGCTTGATACTCATTTGCACTTCAGAACGCAGTTGTCCTTCCACTTTGAACTCTTCAGTAATCGTAGCTCTTATGTGGTTTAAGTCATCGTCATTCCACTCATTTACTTTTTTGTTACGGTCAATACTGTGTTTGTCAAGAATATAACGGGCAGTAGCAGGGCCAATACCGAAAATATAGGTAAGACCGATTTCGCCTCTTTTGTTTTTTGGTAAGTCAACGCCGGCAATACGAGCCATAATTTTATTTAAAATTTAAGTTTCAAGAATCAAGGTTCAAGCTTGTACCATTTACCCTGGGTCTTTAATTATCCTTGTCTTTGCTTAAAGCGGGGATTCTTTTTGTTGATTACATAAAGTCTTCCCTTCCGACGCACTATTTTGCAATCGGCGCTTCTTTTTTTTATGGATGCTCTAACTTTCATTGTTAGTTTATTAATCAATTATTATTTATATCGGAAAATGATCCTTCCTCTCGTTAAATCATAGGGGCTCATCTCCACACCTACTTTGTCTCCCGGCAAAATCCGTATATAGTGCATTCTCATTTTACCTGAGATTGTCGCCAAAATTTCGTGTCCGTTTTCCAGCTTCACCCTAAACATGGCGTTAGACAAGGCCTCTATAATAGTTCCGTCCTGTTTAATTAATGGCTGTTTCGACATACTGATTTTGGGAGCGCAAAGATATAGGTATTCACCCGAATAAAGAAAAAAGAGCCGTCTTTTGCGGCCCAGATATCCTATTTTTCGAAAATATTAAGAAGTTTTAGTGACTAAGGCTCCCTTCCAAAGGCACTTTGGTCATGGCAAGGTGATGATTTTGCAATTCATGCAAGTAAAGTGGATGATTAAAATGCCTGTGGTCTTCGCGGTACCAGACATCGACGTTGGTGTAGTTTCCGGGGTCGTGTACCAAAATCCTGAACGGGCCTTTTTTATATTTAATGCCATCACTCGTTTCTTCTCTTTCAAAACCCAGGGTATTAATTAAATGAGATTCGGTTAACGGAATAGGTATAATTTCTTCAGGCGGATACCAGAATTCCTGCACTCCATTATTGATACAGGCCATATTGTCGTCCCTGCTGATATCAACAACCGTCCCTACTCTTTCCATCCCTTCGTTAAGTACGTGTACAACATCTCCTTCTTTTAGATCCGTAACTTTTACCATAACTGAATTTTTAGTTTTTTAAATATAAAAAAATAAGAGTTAAGATCATTCCAGAAAAATTCATATATAGGTTTTATTTTATTTTTCACATTAATCCTTATCTTCCCGCACCAAACTAACTAATCTGTTTTATGAAAAACGTCATCCTCGGAGGATTTCTGCTTTTTTTCTCTTTCATTGCAAAAGCCCAGGCACCATCCATTGACACACTGTCTAAAGACGCTTCAAAAGAAAAAGCTTTACTTGATGCAGTAACAACCAGGCACAACAAGGA
>DAIQPL010000061.1:0-12614 GCA_036787395.1 Flavisolibacter sp.
AACTTTTTTTGTAGCTTCTCCTGTCTTTTTCTTTTACCAAATAAGCATTTAAAACCTGGTCAGCGATACCCCATCTGACAAGGTCAAAAAAACGATGTCCTTCCATAGCAAGTTCCAGTCTTCTTTCAAAACGAACCGCCTTTCTCGCTGTTTCTTTATCGGCAAATACAACTGCATATTCTTTTATCTGGTAGTTTGCCTGCAGAGTTGCGTTCTGTACAAATCCAACAGGATTAGCTGCTCTTCTGCGAACGCGGTTTATATACTCCTGTGCTTTAGCTAGTGTACCTACTTCAATTTCAGCTTCGGCTGCCATTAGCAAAACATCAGCAAACCGGATAATATTGTAGTTTTTAGCAGTTTGCCTGAAATTATTAACGTTGGTAAAACCACCAAGATCTGAATTTTTGGTAACATGTTTTTTTGGGCTAAAAGGCCCTGCATAGAGCTGATCACGAATCCAGCTACGGCCAGGATGAGCATTGTAATCCCAATACGTTATACCTCTTCTCCCAACTGTCCAGTCCAGGCGTGGATCTAAAGGTGTAACAACATCGTTTGTAAATGCATCACTACTATTAATTCCTTCATCGTTTTTCAGACTGACATTGTTATAAGATTCATCTAAAAGTGGCAGGCCATTAGCATCCACCTTAAAGGAATTAACCAAATTCTGTGAGGGTTGATAAAATCCGCAACAGCCCCAAACGCCTCCATAAGGATAAGCAAGTTCGTAACTGGTTTCAGCCGAACCTGTAACGGTACCACTGGCCTGGTTTTGTTGTGAAAAAACGGCTTCCGCACTATTTTCAAAAGCTACATCAAAGTTTTTCCAGTATTGATCCTGCAGGTCCCATGGTTTATTATTGGAAGTCACCCCTTGAACTATAATTACATCGTATAACGCTTTTGCCTCTGCAAACTTTTTCTGATACATGTACACTTTTGCTAAATAAGCTCCAGCAGCCCATTTATTTACTTTACCTACCAATGGCTGTGTAGCCGTTAAATTGTCGTAAGCAAATTTGAAATCGGCTTCTATCATTGGCCATATATCGCCTTTGTTATCGTATGTGGTACTAGCTTCTGAAATGTAGGGTACTTTGTTCCAGTTTCTTTTTGCGTCAAAATGAAAATGTCCTCTTAAAAATCTTGCCTGGGCGATATAATCTTTTTTCTCTGCATCTGTTAGTTCTTTAACATCGGGCGCCAGCCTTATAACATCATTTGTCCGTGCAACGCCATCATATAAGGACAACCATTTGTAATAAAAATAAGTATTGGCAGCCTGGCTGGACCACAGCTCTATTTCGGTCATTTGAGGCTGGTCGTTTGCATCAGTACCTTTGTAGGCGTCGTCCGAAACTACATCTCCATAGACCCAATTGGTGGCGCCAACCATCCAACCGGATGCACCTGAAATACCTTGGCCATCAAGCATACCATATGCGCCGACTAATACTCCTTCAATACCCTTTTTGCTTTGTAGCTGCTCGGGTGAATAACGCGTAAAAGGCTGTGGCTTTAAAAAATCCTTTTTACAGGCGTTCATTGATAGAAACAAAACTGCAACAAGAACAGTTTGTGCTAAATATTTTTTCGTTGATTTCATGATAATTATTTTGAAAAGAGCTTTATTAGTTTTAGAACCCTACATTAATACCAAATAAGAAAGCCTTCGGTGTAGGATAATTACCTACATCCACACCAAGGTTCCTGTCAGCAAACCTCCTGGTGTAATCGTTGCGGCCTGTGTTGGTCGTTGTGATTTCAGGATCGAGGCCAGTATAGTTGGTAACAGTAAAAAGATTTTGGGCCTGCACATAAATTCTTAAACGGTCAATACCAAACTTGCTCATGATGTTTTTTGGAAGTGTGTAACCCAACTGGAGGTTTCGCATTCTTAAATAACCACCCGGTTCAATGTAGTAATCAATAGGGACCTGGCCGCTAGTGGCATCGTTACTGGTTATGCGGGGCAATATAGCATTGTGATTTTCCGGCGTCCAGCTTTCGTACAATACTCTACGGGTTCTATTTCCCTGGAATGTATTAAAATCAGTCCAATACCGGGTGTAGTTCGCAAGCTGGCCTCCCGCTTTTAAATAGAGAAAGGAACCGAAGTCAAAGTTTTTATATGCGAGGCCGAGATTAAAGCCAATAACAAAGTCAGGATGCGGATTACCAATGAACGTTCTGTCATCAGGAGTAATCTTTCCGTCAGGCTTTCCATCGGGGCCGGACAAGTCTTTATACTTATAACCTCCCACAAATTTGCCACTTTGCGTTTGGCTGGCCAATTCCGCATCGTCATCAAAAAACCCATCTAACTGGTAGCCATAGAAACTTGATAATGGCCTTCCTGTAACGGAACGGTTAAATGGATCTATCCGTGTTCTATCACCTTCAAAAAACGGATCGGCTAATTTTCCCACCTTGTTTCTATATAACGAAAAAGTAGTGCTGATATCGTAGCGCAGGTCTTTTATTGCAGTGCCATGGTAGGACATGGAGAGATCAATTCCTTTATTATTCATGGATCCGATATTCCTCGGCTGCTTATCAATCCTGCCTCCAAATAAACTTGGATCCAATTCTTTTTCGTAAAGAAGGTCTGTAGTTTCCCTGTTGTAAAAGTCTAAGGAGAAGGTAAACTTGTTGTTGAACAAACTTCCATCAAAACCAAGAGTCGCTGTTGTAGTTTCTTCCCATTTGATATCCGGATTACCGATTGTTTGGTGACGTACGCCAGGCGTAAAACTTGTATTACTTCCGTTGATCGGATAAGAGGCGTCATTATTGATGGTAAAGAAGTTGAGGAATCCTAATGGACTTATATTGTCATTCCCCAGCATTCCATATCCAAAACGAATTTTTAAATCGTTAACGGCCCTGATACTTTTAAAGAAAGGTTCTTCTGAAACTCTCCATCCAATACTGAAAGCCGGGAAATTTCCATATTGATATGTAGGCCCAAAAGCATCTGAAGAACCATCTCGCCTGAAAGATCCGCTTACTAAATATTTGTCCTTGTAGGCATAGTTCACCTGTGCTATAATGGGAGAGTACTTCCTGTTTCTAAATTCACCACTCGCACCAGATGGCGTAGGGCTAAGTGTTGAACTTATTTGCCAGAAGTTGCGGTCAAGGTTAAAAAAATCGGATGCACTCGCTGAAATATTTCTTCCCTGGTTCTGCACCAGTTCTGTACCAACTAAACCACTAACACTATGTATTTGATGGAACGATTTTTTGAAATTTAAAGTATTATACCAGGTTGCCTGGTACCCATAATTTTGTGCTTCGTTAAAAGTGGCAATATTCGTTCTACCTTCTGCGCCTTCGTAAAATCCGTTTACAAAAGCAAAAGTGCTTACATTTCCAAAGTCTACCCCTAAGTTAGACCTGAACGTGAAATAGCGTAAGAAGTCAACCTCTGCGTAAACACTTCCTATAACACCTACCCGCTTTTCTTTAGCATCTTTTCTTCGGTCCAGGTTGGCAAAAGGGCTTTGCGCATTTCCTAAATTGCTACCTCGGGTACCACCATAATTTCCTTTTATATCAAATACGGGTACAATAGGCTGCATACGGTAAGAAAATGCAATAGGGTTTCCTTCATCCTGGTTGGTAAATCCTTGTACACCTGTTCTATCAGTAAAGTTGAGCTGCAAATTTTCGCCAATCCTGATTTTATTCTTTATTGTAAAGCTGGTATTTGCCCGTATTGCATATCGCTTGTAACGCGTTGTGTATACAATGCCCTTTTGGTCAAAATAATCTATGCCAAAAAGATAATTAGCACTTTCTGAACCACCCGAAGCAGTAACCTGGTGGTTCATCATAGGTGCTTCCTGAAGTATGGCTCCCAGCCAATCTGTCCCTTGCTTATTTGCCGGAACGATCAGATAAGTACCTGGGCCGTTTACATCAAAAGGATCGAACTTATATTTTGAAGCATCTGCAGCCGCGTCGCCTGCAGCTATACCACCACTCTTTCCACCTGTCTGCCCCCCTCCTGCGTAGATATAATCTGGAATAATAACCGTGGTACTTACACCGGTAGGACCAGCATATTGCCCATGCTTAAATTCTCCTGCCGATGTAAGATTACCCGAATTTTTTGCTAAGAGATATAGGTAATCACCATATTCCTTCGTATTCATCAAATCTAATCGCTTGTCGAAGTTTTGCCAGCCATAATATGTATCATACGTAATTTTTGGACGGCCAATCTTCCCTTTTTTGGTGGTGATAATAATAACACCGCCAGCAGCAGCAGATCCGTAAATGGAAGCCGCGGAAGCGTCTTTCAATACCTGCATGGTTTCAATGTCATTGGGGTTTAGTTCAGTAATGGCATTAACTCTTGCGCCGTCTACTACATATAGGGGTTCGTTATTGCCAAATGTGCTGTATCCATGTATCCGTACATTGCTGCCGGCACCGGGTATACCAGAGGTGCCAACAGTTACGCCAGCAGCCTTTCCTTGCAAAAGGTTTTGAATATTGGAACCGGGATTGGCGACCAGTTCTTTGATATTCACAACAGCAACCGAACCGGTAATGTCTTTTTTTACCTGGGATGAATATCCCGTAACAACAATTTCGTTTAAAGTGGAGCCAGTCTCAGTCAATATAAAATCTAAAGTCGTTCTACCGCCAACGGCAAGTTCGCGGCTCTCTGCTCCTATAAAGGATACAACCAATGTGGTCCTGTCATTAGGAACGTTGATGGTAAACCTGCCTTGCTCGTCTGTGACAGTACCAAGGGTGGTACCCTTGATAGTTACAGAAGCACCGGGGACTGGCTGGTTTGTTGCGTTAGTTACGCGGCCGGAAACTGATTTTTGAGCGATTGCCCACGAGGTAAATAGAAAAAACAACGACGTTATCACACATCGGTGAGTCAATTTAGCAAGCATAGCGTTAGTTTTAGTTTGAGGAATGTTAACAAAGATTAACATTAATTAACGTTCTGGCCAAAACTTATTTTGCGGCTTAGGTGCGGCTTTTTCACGTTTCAATTAAGGGTTTGCAGCAATCGGAAAAATAAATGACAAAAATTTATTCAAATTATTTATAAGCGACAATCCTATTTAGTTAATGTTGTTTTTGGTTGGCACAATGGTTGGATAAAATAACTTGTGTGTTGATTTGGCGGGCGGCCTGACCGCCCTTTTTTATGTCCGCAACTTCACGCTTCCATCTACAAGACCGGACATAGAAGGCAGTATCAAACAACTTTTGTTGTTTGCTGTATAAAGTGCAATGACATAGTTATGAGCGTTCTTCCGGTGTTCAAGAAAACATCCTAATCCATTTACCTCAGAATTTATTTTCTTATATTCATTATTGCAATCTCTCCCTTTCAAACTGCCTTTGTCTTTATTACATCAACCAAAACAACTTCAATGACACAAGCTCTTTCTTCTCCTGTCCGGCAGAATGAACGGATAGAGATCATTGATTGCATACGCGGAATTGCTGTACTGGGAATATTATTGATGAACAGTATGGCGCAAAGCCAGTCACATGTTTTTTACGATAAGATGGACCTTAGCCAGCCAATAACCGGTGCTAATTTTTGGGCATGGCTGGTGGAATGTTTTTTATTTGAAGGAACCATGAGAGGGCTGTTCTCTATCTTATTTGGTGCAGGCACTATCCTTTTCCTGGTAAAACTAATTAAGAAAAAAGATGGTCTGGAACCAGCTGATATTTTCTACCGGCGCATGCTATGGCTGTTAATATTTGGCTTAATCAATGCTTTTATTTTTTTATGGCCAGGCGATATTTTATATCCTTACGCCTTGTGCGGATTACTTCTTTTTCCATTCAGAAACCTCTCTCCCAAAAATCTTCTTTGGATTGCTTTTGCTTTTTTAGTCATTGGTACGTACAGAGAGAACAGCGACCTGTATGGAGATAAAAAACTAATTAGCCAGGGCCAGGTGGCGGAAGCGCTGGATGCAAAGAAAGTAAAGCTCACCGAACAGCAGCAGGAAGCCCTTGGGAGGTACAAGGGTTTCAAGGAAAGAAATAACACGGAAGGTATTGCCAAACAGGCGAAAGAAGAATATAAAAAAGTACAGGGACAGGGTTATGGTACTTTATTTAGTTATTACCGTGACGTCAATATGAGGATTCAGAGCATCGTGTTCTATAGAATTTATTGGTGGGATATTTTCCTGTTCTTTTTCATTGGGATGGCCTTGTTTAAGACAGGTTATTTAACAGGTAAAAAACAAGCCAAAGTGTATGCGGTTGTTGCTTTTGCAGGTATTACCATAGGATTGGTTCTGAATTATTTTTTCCAGCGAATGCAGTACCAGTTAAGGTTTGATCAATTTTTATTTACACAGCGGTGGAAATTCAGTTACTATGAAATACGGAGAGTCTTTCAAACAGTGGGCTATTTAAGTTTACTGATCCTTTTATATAAAGTCATTCCTTTCCGGAAAATTTTGCATGTCTTTGCACCCGTAGGGCAAATGGCGTTCACTAATTATTTGTCACAGTCCATTATTACGTCTATTATATTTAAAGGATTTGGACTTTTTGGAAATCTGCAGCGTTATGAAGTGTATTACGTGGTAGCCGCCATTTGGGCTTTTCAAATTATTACAAGTCATATCTGGTTACGTTATTATCGTTTTGGTCCCTTTGAATGGTTATGGAGAAGCCTCACCTATAACCGTAAACAGCCAATGAAAAGGAAAAGAGGTAATGAAGAGATAGAGGAAGAAAAAGGAGAGCTACTTACACCAGCTCTTGCATAACACATTCTTATAGTCAACAAAAAGCGCTTCGAAAAAGGAGTGCTTTTTTATTTGTAATGGCATGATTTTTCAGCTTGTATTATAAAGCGACGTTATGGTAGTTCCCTTTATAGCGATGATTGTTATTCTTATTGTGGTAGTGTTGTTTTTTGTATTGGCAGGTAAAAAGAAAAGCCGGGGAGAAGACTTAGGTGATCCAAAAGCACATTCAAGGTAATACAGCAATAATTGATCAAACTTTTATCCTGTACAGTAGTATTACTGCATGCACAAGTGTGCGATGGCGCTTATAGCGCCACAGGCTGCAAGGAACGCTTAATAGTTTTCGTTCGCCCGGCTAATAAATAATCTCCTTTAAACGAATAAACACTTCAGAATTTTACAGAAAAACAAAGCGGCCCGATGAACGGGCCGCTACCTAACTGACTTTTACAACCTTCCTTATATATTGCTCAACTATAATTAAGCACTTTTTAAAGGTGCCTGTTTTAATTTACCTGTCCAAACGGCTTTTCCCTGTATTCTTCTTACCGCGTACATGACGGCGACAAAGATAAAGAACAGCGGGCCAACAAAACCAAGCAAGGCAATATATTTAGTACCATAAAATTTTTGCATTGGTCTTCTCAATCTTTCTGAAATAATATACATGCTTGGTACCATCAACAAGGTAAGAAAGAACGAAAAGATCAAACCAAAAATAATCGTCCAACTTAACGGGCCCCAGAATACCACGCTATCACCACCAAAAAAAATGTGCGGATTCAGTGTTTGAAAGAAGGAAACAAAATTAATATTGAAACCAACTGCCAGGGGCAGCAATCCAAGGATGGTTGCCAACGCTGTAAGTAATACGGGTATAATCCTGATCTTTCCAGCCTGTATGGCCGCTTCCCTTGTTCTGTATCCCCGTCCTCTTAATTCATCTGTAAATTCAATCAGCAGAATTCCATTTTTAATAACGATGCCCGCCAGGCCAACAATACCAACTCCTACCATAATAGTGGCCATTGTCATACCGGTAATGGCGTAACCAAGGAACACACCAATCACAGAAAAGAAGATCTCGGTTAATACAATAAATGGCTTGCTTAAGCTATTGAACTGTAAAACAAGAATGAGGAAGATCAGCAACAAGGCTATGATCAATGATGTGCCAAGGAAAGCCATAGTTTCTGCCTGCTGTTCACTTTCGCCACTTTGCTTTATAGTTACATCAGCCGGAATTTTTGTTTTAGATATGAAATCTTCAATCCTTACTGCCAGAAGTTGATTAATAACAGGCGTCATGGAAGGATCATCTACATTCGATTGCAATTGTATGGTGCGCTTTACATTCTTTCGCTTGATAGCACCTGCAGTATTGGTATAGTCCACTGCTGCAACTGCGTTTAAAGGAACCTGCTTGATCTGCATGGTCCCGAAATCACGGAACGTAATGCGCATGTTCATGAGGTCAATGATATTGTTTCTTGAAAGCTCTCTGAAACGCAACTGTATTTTGTAATCGTCTTCACCATCTTTGAGTTTACTCACTTCTTTACCAAATACGGCTGTGCGGATGGCCATACCAATTTGTCCTGTACTTAGCCCTTCATTCAAGGCCCTTGTTCTGTCTACATTGATGGTAATTTCCGGGTTTACCAGGTCCACATCCATCTGCAGGTTTTGAATACCTTCTACACGATTGGTATCGAGATAATTTTTCAAATCTGTTGCAACACCCGCAATGGATTCAAAATTATCACCAGCAATTTCGATATTGACAGGAGGATCGGTGGGAGGGCCGCCATCTTCCTGTGCAACTTCAATAGCCGCACCCGGAATGCCCTTCGCACTTTCACGTATTTCAGCCATTAAAGGAGCGGTTCTCTTGCCTTCTCTTTTTTCATACTCAACAAATGAAACCTGTATCCTTCCCAGGTTGGATTGTGTGCTCCGGTTATTGTCCCTTGGATTGTTGGCACTTACAGCCACATTAGAAATAATACTTTCCACTATTGATCCCGGAGTGCCCGGCTTTTCTTTTTCTAAAACTTTATAAACTCTTTTCTCTAAAATACGGACAACCGAATCGGTTGTTTCTGCGCTAGTGCCTACGGGCATTTTTAAGTACACGTAAATAAAGTTGGGATCACCTGATGGGAAAAATGGTTTTGGATTATTTCTAATAGCCAGTGCTACAATAGAAATAATAAATAAGACAAACAGCGATGCAAACATCCAGGCTGGTCTTGTGCCCATCAATAACCAACGCAGAAGGTTTTCATATCGCCGCATAAGGCTTGGTAAGATGCGCTCCTGGAAATAATGGATAATGCCTCTTAACACAAAAACATTAAGAACCATCAACACAGCCATAATAAGAAGGAAGTTGCCTACGCCATGCCATGACGCAAGGTTCAATAAAACGCCAAACCCAATCAATACCCAGAACAAAGGTTTCCTGAAAATGGCTCTTTTTGGCTTTTCATATTCACGGCCTTCGGGCTTCATAAAACTTACGGCAAAAACAGGGTTGAAAATAAAAGCCACGATTAACGAAGCGGCCAATGTTAAGATCAGCATAGTAGGGAGGTAGATCATAAACTTCCCTATCAAACCTTTCCACAACAAAAGGGGAAAGAACGGAGCCAGGGTGGTAGCGGTACCGGCCAGTACCGGCTTCCATACTTCGCCGGCTGCTTCTTTTGCAGCACGCACAATAGGTACCTTACCATTATGATAAATCCTGTGCGTATTTTCTATTACCACAATGGCATCGTCAACAATAATTCCCAGTCCAAATAGCAAGGCAAACAACACAATAAAATTGAGTGTTACCGAACTGCCAATAATAAAATCCGCCAGTGGTAAAAACAGGAAGGCCACAAAAACAGAGAGCGGTACACTTAATGCCACAAAGAAGGCATTGGTGACACCCATAAAAAACATGAGGATGAGCAAAACAAGAATAAAACCGATCACAATGGTATTTACCAATTCATTGAATGAAGTTTTTGTTTGCTTACTCTGATCACCTGTTATCACTACTTTTAAATCAAGCGGAAGATCGCCGGTTGATTTCATTTCTTCTATAATACGCTTTACACCATCCGCTGTGTTAATAAGGTTTTCACCGGCACGTTTTACGATGTTCAGCGTTATTACATTTAGTCCGTCTAACCGGGCATAGCTTTCTGTTTCTTTTACCGTGTCCCTGATGTCGGCAATGTCTCTCAGGTAAATAGAAGCCCCTTCAATATTTTTTACAATAATGTTTTGCATGTCGAGGGCTGTAGTAAACTGTCCTTTTACCCGGATAGTTCGTTTCATCTCGCCTACATCAACCAGCCCGCCACTGATGTCACGGTTCTCGTAATTCACTGCATTCTCAATATCTGTAAAACTTACCCGCGCCGCCTGCATTTTATATTGATCAACGTTGATCTGTATTTCTCTTTCGGGTGCGCCAATAATATCAGCACGGTTTACTTCTTTCAGATCTTCAAAACGGTCCTGTAATTTTTCTGCATAGCTTTTCAGCTTTACACCATCGTAGTTGCCGCTAAGGTTTACAAACATGATAGGCATTTCACTAAAAGCAAATTCCGCCACGTTCGGTTCCTGGGTGAGGTCGTTGGGCAAGTCTGTTCTCGCCTTATCAATAGCATCTTTTACTTTTTGCCTGGCTATGTCTGTTTTTACATCCGTATCAAATTCAACAATGATTAAACTAAAATCCTGCTGTGAAGTAGATTGTACTTTATTAACCTTGGCACCACTAATGGCTTTGATTTCTTTTTCAATTGGCCTTGTAACAAGGTTCTCAATATCTTTTGCTGAATTACCAAAATAAACAGTTGTTACAGAGATGGTAGGTACTACAATATCCGGGAACTGTTCTTTAGGCATTGTATTGAACCGTGTCAACCCATACAATGAAATGAGTATGGCGATAATATAAATAGTAGTGCGGTTATCGACCGACCAATTTGTAGGCTTGAATGGTTTGAACTTTTCTGTAAGTCCTTCTAAAACTTTCATTTGATTTTTTTTGTGGTCAACTTTTATTCATCTACGGTTTTCTAAAGGATGGTATTAAACATGTACTGAAGTAAAATGTGCCGGGCAACTATTCCTTATTACCTACTACCTTCTTACCAACTGCCTTCTTACCTATTACCCCATTACCCCTTACCTTCTTGCCACTCACCCTCCCTTACTTCAACGTAGTAGTAATCGCCTGTCCTTCATATAAATTCTGGTAGCCATCGGTGATCAGTTGTTCGCCGTTAGTCAATCCGGATTTTACTTCAATTCTATCTCCATAGAACTCGCCGGTTATAATTGTTTTTTTACGGGCCGTCATTTTGCCGGCTGCATTCTCGGCTACATATACATACTTGCCTTTTTCGTCCGTTTGTATCACGTTCACTGGAATGGTTACTACATTATTGGCGGAATAATCCAAAATTTTTACCTGTGCAATCTGGTTAGGCTTGAGGCTGGTACTGCCCGGAATCCTGGCTTCTATATTGAAAGAACGGGAATTAGGATCAATCAGCTTTTGTACAACATTTACTACTGCATCCAGTTCGCGATTTTGGTCAGGAAGTATAATTTTTAATTTGCTTCCCACCGATACACGGTCCAGGTAATTTTCCGGAACACTGGCTACAATTTTCAGGTCATTTGTATTGACGATTCTTATTTGCGGGCCGGCAGCGCTAGAACCAACAAAAGCTTCACCTACTCTTACGTTCACCTGGTCGGCCACGCCGGAAGAAGGTGCCGTTACCGTCATCAATGCCGCCTGTCTTTGAATGACGCCAATCTGTTTTTGCAAGGTTTCCATTTGTGTTTTAGCAGAAAGCACTTGTTGGTAAGTTCCAATTCCCTGGTCCCATAAATTTTTTGTGCGGCGGTAAGTATCTTCTGCAGTGGAAAGTTGTACACGCAAAGGTTCTATCTGTTGCCTGATCAATTGATCATCCAGTCTTGCCAGCACTTGTCCTTTTCTTACAGCCTGACCTTGTGTTACGTACAAGGCTTTCACAATACCGCCTTGTCCATTGGGAGGAGCCACGTAAGATATATTCCTTGCGTCAACTTTGCCCTGCAAGTCAATGTAGTGTGAAAAATTTTCTGTAGACAAAGGGGTAATGGCTACCAGTTTGGCGGAGGAAGCCACAGCTGCAGGATCTTCTTTCTTTAATTCTGATTCAAGTTTAGCAACCTGTTCATTTATTTTTTTCTGCTCGCCTTTTAATTTTTGCAGCGCTGCTTTTTTATCATTCAATGTGCCTTCACTATCTTTTTTTGTATTGCCGCAAGACGAAGCAATAAAAGCTATAAAAACCAGCACTAATAAATTCCGTTTCATGTAATTGATTTTGATATGATGAACGATATATTTTATGGAAGTTTTCCTAAGGATGACTGGTAACTGATTTTAGCAACAATGGCATTATACATCGCATTGAAATAAGTGCCTTGTGCCTGCTGAAAATCTGCGTCCGCCTGCAATACCTCAAAACTGCTTCCAAGGCCCTGCTCAAATTTCAGCTTGGTGGCGCTGTATACTCTTTCTGCGAGTTGCATATTTCTTTCCTGTACATCCAGGTTGTTCAAAGCAGTTTTAAGACTGCTGCTCGTGGCTTTTTGTTCAAAGTCAATGGCCTGCTTTACATTGCCGACGGTGTTTTGCAGTTTTTCCACGTTCAGTCTTGATTGCTCTACCTTGTACTTGCGTTGAAAGCCATCGAAAATGGGAATATTGATATTGAGTCCCACATAAGCACCCTGGAACCAAAAGGTTTGATTGGAAGTAAAAAACTTTGGACCAATGCC
>DAIQPL010000061.1:12714-16878 GCA_036787395.1 Flavisolibacter sp.
TCGAGATCCAGTTTCTCTGCAAAACCATTTTTATACATGATCGAATCATCATGATACAGCTTTTGCAGGCGCTTCAGGCTTTCATCAATAAAATGCAATTGCTTTTCTGCTATCAGAATGGCGTAATACCTTTTGTAAGCAGAGTCCTTGATCTTTTCTTTTGTTTGCTCAACAATGGCCTGTGAATAATCCAGGGCTGTTTGTCTGGCCTGTAAGCCTACAAATACATCGGGCTGAAAAAGCAACTGTGTGAGCGTGGCGCCCATAACTAAATTATATGGCTGCTGAAAACTAACCTCCCTTAATGTAGGGTCAGGAATTTTTGTGATAGGACCATTGTTGCCGTTAACTCCCTCTTCTTTTAAAATTGAGTAAACGGCGGTTGCAGTGGCATCCGGAAAAAGAATGGTAGGCACCTTAAAGTAATAATTGGTAGCAACATTACCGGTCAACTGCGGATAGGCTTGTCCCAGTATCTCACGGTTTTTAGCTACCTGTATCTGGTAATCAACCTGCGCATTCTTTAGCTCCACTACGTTTTTATAAGCCAGCTCCACTGCTTCTTTCACGGTTAATTCAAGCTTTTGCTGCGCCTGTATCCACCCGGCCAGCAATAAAACCACACAGCTTAAAATCATCTTCTGTTTCATCGCGTAATTTTTTGAGTTCTTTGACTTTTATATTTCTGTATCAGTTTTTGGCCTTTTACAGTGGCCATGCCATAAAGAAAATGTTCCATTAACTGCTGCTCTATATGAACCAGGTTTCCTTTGTTAGTAGGAAAAACGTCCGGGTCAAAAGAAAGCATGATGTTGTGCAAGCGGAACCGGGTCATAATATCTACATCAATCTCCGGCCTGTATAGTTCGTCCCTTACGCCCCTTTCCAGGTTATCACGGATCATTTTGTACAAAAAATTGTTTTGAAAATCCAGGAATTGTTTAAAGCCGGTAGGATGGTATTTTCTGAGATCAAACAAAACGGCGGGGTTCATATTAGAGAGCATGTCCTGCACCATATCAAAAGCAAGGAACACTTCATGGATCACGTTCTCACCAGCCTTGCGGCATTCCTGGCATTCAATCCTTTTGGCAGTAAACAACTGTTCAAAAACTGCGTTCACCAGTTCGTCCTTGTCAACATAGTACTGGTACAAAGTTTTCTTTGACATACCCAACTGGGCAGCTATATCATCCATAGAAACGGACCGGATACCATAACGGTTAAACAACTCGTGGGCCTTTACTAGTATTCTTTCTTTAGGTTCCATATTGGGGGCACAAAACTATGGAAACTATTAACGTAACCAAAGTTTCCAACAGTTTTATTTAATGAATTGCATTTTTTAAGGGTTGAATTGTAAGATTACCTTTGTGAAATGAATGATACTCCACCGAAAGAAGAAGGGTTCCGGTTCAGTAAGCTTTTTCAGTATTTTTTACAAGGTTTGTTGGTGATAGCGCCATTAGTTATAACGGTTTATGCTGTGTACTGGGTTGTTTCCTCCATTGACAGCCTCATCCCTATTTTTACCGCTAAGGACGAAAGTGGCAGGATTTATATCCGTAATTATGGGCTTGGTTTTCTCATTGTTATTGTGGCCATCTGCCTGATTGGTTACCTCAGTTCATTTTTTATTAAAAACAGGATCTTTCATCTTTTTGACAGCGTACTGATGAAAACGCCGGGCATCCGTTTTATTTATTCTTCGGTAAAAGATTTTTTTGAAGCCTTTGCCGGGGAAAAAAAGAAATTCAACAAAACGGTGCTTGCCAATATTGATGACAACGATGTATGGCGTGTTGGATTTATTACACATGAAGATGCGGCCGATTTTGGATTGAATGGTTATGTGGCGGTCTATATTCCCATGTCGTATTCTATTGCCGGCAACGTGTATCTTTTGCCAAGGGACCGTGTGAAACGCGTTACCAACATTGGTCCGTCGGAAGCTATGAAGTTTGCTATTAGCGGTGGCGTTACCAGTGTGGAGGACGAGAAGGTGGTTGAACGAAAGGTTGAAAGGTTCTAAGAGGTTTACCAGGTTAACAGTTCACAAGTTTACAACTTCAACTGGTTACTGCAACAGTTTGTTGAAGTTGCTATTGAGTAGGTAATATTGAGCAATAGTTCAGAGCTTGGACAGTGCTCCTTTCCATTTATACACTTATGAGAAAGATTTTACTTTTCACATTGTGCACGTTTTTATACCAAACAAGTTTTTGCTGGGGTTTTTATGCGCATCAAAAAATTAATTACTACGCCGTTTTTCTTTTACCACCGGAAATGATGGTTCTATATAAACCAAACATTCAATTTTTATCGGACCATGCTGTAGACCCCGATAAAAGAAGGTATGCCGTAGCAGAGGAAGGCCCAAGACATTATATAGATATAGATCACTATGGAAAACCTCCTTTTGATTCGCTCCCGAGGAAATGGGAAGAAGCGGTGGCGAAGTATTCTGAACAAACAATCATAGAGAACGGAATTGTTCCCTGGTGGATACAGACAATGCAGCGAAGGTTGACCACTGCATTCAAAGAAAAAGACGGCCCGCGTATCTTAAAGCTGTCAGCGGAGATCGGGCATTATATAGCAGATGCACATGTGCCGCTCCACGCCAACAGTAATCATAACGGCCAATTTACCAATCAAAAGGGCATTCATGGATTTTGGGAAAGCCGGGTGCCTGAACTCTTAGCTGATAAAGAATGGAGTTTTTTTATTGGTAAAGCAGAATACATAAAAAATCTTTCAGGCTTTATATGGAAAAGAGTGTTGGAAAGCGCAGCGGCTTCCGATACGGTACTGAAATATGAAAAGGAATTATCTGCGAGGTTTTTTCCGGACCAAAAGTTTTCTTTCGAAAACAGGAATGGCAAGGTAATTCGTCAATATTCTTCTGCTTTTTCCAAAGCCTATGACGCCATGCTAAAAGGCATGATAGAACGGAGAATGCGTCAATCCATATATGCCATTGCTTCTTCCTGGTATACCGCCTGGGTAGATGCAGGTCAGCCCGATCTTACCATGCTTTCTGGTAAAACATTTACCGAAGCCGACTTGAAAAACTTTGATGAATTGAACCAGGCATGGCGTGGCGGCGAAATGAAAGGAAGACAGGAAGAAGCTCCCCTTCCGTAAGAAGCTGTTAATCCTCATTCAATTACATTTGCAACTTCAATTGTTAAGAATGAATTCAAATCAAAAAGAAAGCATTGATATAAATACTGCCTTCAGCGAAACAGGAGGCGTTCACAATTTCGGCGCCGGTCCTTCCATTCTTCCTAAAGAAGTTTTTGAAGAAGCAAGTCGCGGTATCATTGACTTTAATAATACAGGCCTTTCTATTTTAGAAATTGGTCACCGCACAAAAATATTTGGTGCTGTTATAGAAGAAGCTATTCATTTAATAAAAGAGTTGATGCAGTTGGACGCAGAGCATGAAGTTTTATTCCTGCATGGCGGCGCCTCTACTCAATTCTTCCAGGTGCCCATGAACCTGCTCGACGAAAAAGCCACTGCTTCCTACACTGATACAGGGATCTGGGGAGCCAAAGCCATTAAGGAAGCAAAACTGTTTGGAAAAGTGGAAGTGGCCTGCAGCTCCAAAGAAGCGAATTATAGTTTTTTGCCAAAGCAATTTGATGTAGACCCATCTTCTGTATACCTGCACCTGACTTCCAACAATACAGTATACGGTACCCAGTGGCAGGACCTTTCCCTTTTCTATGACAAAAATATTCCGCTGGTGGCCGATATGAGCAGTGATATTTTAAGCCGGCAACTGGACTTCAACAAATTTGATTTGATTTATGCCGGTGCACAAAAAAATATTGGTGCTACAGGAGTTAATATTGTTGTTGTCAATAAAAGATGTTTAGGCAAAGTGTCAAGGGTCTTGCCTACTATGATGGACTACCGTAATCATATCGAAGCTGGTTCTTTGCTCAATACTCCGCCGGTATTTGCCATCTATGTTTGTATGCTTACACTTCGTTGGCTGAAGGCCAATGGCGGTGTGGCAGAAGCAGAAAAGAGAAACAATAAAAAAGCAAAATTATTTTACGATACACTGGATGCTTCACCAGTTTTTAAAGGCACCGTTGCCAAAGAAGACCGCAGTAAAATGAATGCTGTTTTTGTTGCTGACAACCCGGA
>DAIQPL010000062.1:0-16866 GCA_036787395.1 Flavisolibacter sp.
CCAATCAACAGGCTCTTTCATCATTAAAACAAAAACTCGGTTCTCTTACATTGTTGCCGGCAACGGTCATTGGTACATCACCGGTAGTGACGAGCGTTTCAGGGAAAACATTCATACTTGATAAGAATACTCTGAACGCAAGTTCGGTTGCGTTGACATTTACAAAAGATTCCTGTTTATTCTCGCTAAAAGACGAGACAGGGGAACATACTGTACGTTGTGGATTACATCAATGGATTAAAAGCGAAACAGTAATGCCTGGCGCTCCTCCTAACCTGGTCTACGGCCCTCCGAAAACACCTACAAAAGCAAAGGTTGCTGGCAGCGGCATCTGGAAAGATCCGAATACTTTTGAGATAACGCTGCTGTATTTTGAAACGCCGCACAGCGATGTTGTGACCTGTCATTTCCAAAACAATTCCATCGAAGTTGGATTTAAGAATAGTATCTCGATGAAGAGTCCCAATTTTCAGGAAGCCCGTCCGGTGTTGAAAGGTCGGCTCGCGTGAATAATGGCCAGTTGGCGGTAACTCATGCATTGCGTATAACTGAGGTTCGTTTGTCGGTGGACGGTCAATGGTGGACGGTTAACGGTCGACGGTCTACGTCGACGTTACGTAACTTTGCAGGAAGCAATTTGACCTTATGCAATTCTTTGTTGAAAAAGATTCAGTTGTTAGAAAAATTTGGGGCAAGAGCGATACCGTACTTTTTATTTTTGCCGGTTCCTCCGCTGAATTTGCCCTTAATAAAGCCGTAGACTGGCTTTACTTTACCGGCAAGCTGCCTTCGGATCCCATTGGTCGGCTATTCTCCACAGTTAGGTATGCCAGGATGATTATTTTTGCTCCACTGGATGAAGCCCATAAAGCAATTGACACATTAAAGCAAATACATGCCACTCTGGAACAAAACCGTAGTTTCTCTATACCCGATTGGGCTTACCGTGATGTGCTGTTTATGTTGATCCATTATTCCATTGCATCATACCAGCTGCTCGAAAAAAAATTAAGCGATGAAGAAAAAGAAGAAGTATTCAATGTCTTTTATCGTGTTGGTGCAAGGATGGGATTGAAAGAATTGCCAACTACCTACAAAGAATGGCTGCCTGCGAGAGAGCTACATTTAATGGCAGACTTGCAAAAGAGTGAATACACTGTTGATCTCTTTAGACAATATAAAAAGCACCTGGGGGCAATGCGGTTTAAGGTGTTGATTGAGGGCCAGAAATTAGTAGTTCCCGATAGAGTAAAGGAGTTGTTGGACTTCAGGGAGTTTTCTTTGCTTAGCCCTGTTCTGCCAGTCTATAAAATTAGCAGGCTGATGAAAATGGATTGGGTGCTTAAAAGCATCCTTATACCCGCCGATGTTAACGAGCAAATAAACCAATTGGGTGACGACTCAGTTTAATTAGGTGGCGTTTGAAGATCCTGGCTACTTTATCCCTGCCTGCTAACCATTTCTTTAATCCAAATTGGAGCGAAAGGCGAAGTGCAGCCCCTTAGAAACAGGATAATCGCGATAGATTCCTAACTTTTCTCCTATGGCAATTGCCCGCTCCCGACGGGTGGGATAACAAATTCCGATTTGTGCCAGAGTTGAGTTCATTGTCCATTGCACTGCCAGCAGCGGAAACAAGTAGTTCTATATTTCGCCAATTTCCATAGCCAGCCAGTACGCCGCCATTGCCTGTCGGGTCGGTTCCCACAGTCAGCAAACCACCAGCATCAGGAAAAACGGTGAAGGCCAGGACTTGCCTCATGTATTTACCATCATAATGCTTACATGTCATGCGAAAAATTGTCAGTCATTTAGCGGTATTCAAAACTTTTTCTGTGAATTTAATTATGTCCTCTGCTAATAATTCGGGCTGTTCTATTGCAGCAAAATGCCCTCCTTTAGGTATATCGGTCCAATGTTGTATGTTATAGCCTCGTTCAATAAATTTTCGGGGTGGAAAAGGCTCCTCCTTGTGAAATCTGGCAATACCAACCGGCACATTTATAAAGTCATTTTCTAAAAAATGTAATGGCGCTTTACTGGCTTCATTATAAAACCGGATAGAGGAATGAATTGTTTCTGTAATCCAGTATAAGCTAATGTTCGAAAGCAATTCATCCTTGGTAAAAATGCTTTCGATGTCTCCATTGCACTCACTCCAGCTATAAAATTTTTCTATAATCCATGCACATAATCCAACAGGAGAATCGTTTAGACCATAAGCAAGTGTTAAAGGTTTTGTGCGATGTTGATGCGCGTAAGCTCCTTCTGCTTTATACCATTCATCAGTGCTTTTTTGAAATTGAATTTCCTCTTCATTAAGTTTTTCAGAATCACCCAGAAAGGGGAAATATGAACTATGAATATAATTAAGATGTAATCCCAGGATATTTTCAGGATGCTTTAATGTAAGTGCAGTACTTATACCCGCCCCAAAATCTCCGCCTTGTACAAAAACTTTTTCATACCCTGTTTCCTTTATCAGTTTACTCCATAAATCAGCAATAACCCAGAGATTACAACCTGGAGTATTTACTTTGTGAGAAAAACCAAATCCGGGAATTGAAGGAATAATTAAATCAAAAGAAAGTTCGGGGTTTAACGTAAGCAGCGGAATTAGTTTTGTCATTTCAAGAAAAGAACCAGGCCAGCCATGGGTAATAATAAGCGGCACAGATACCTTTCCTTTTCCTTTAATGTGCAAAAAATGAATTTTGTAATTGTCAATTTCAGCTATAAAATTAGGATAGGTGTTGATTTCATTTTCAACCTTTCTCCAATCAAATTCATTCAACCAATAATCAGCAAGTTCTTTCATGTAAGAAAGATTAGCTCCATAGTTCCACTCTGAGCCAATGATTTCATCAGTCCAGCGAGTACTTTTTATTCTTGCTTTTAAATCGTCAAGAACCTCTTGAGAAATATTTGCTGAAAAATTTTGTATCATAATTTAATTGTCACCTTTAGTTATTGTCCTCAACTTAATGACTGCCGCCAATGCATGACGCACAACGTTTTGGGGCTTGGCGAAGTAGGAGAAACAGAAGCAAAGAGGTTCGGTTTTGTACGACTGCCAAATCGAAGAACTAATGTTGAATTTTCTTCAGCCGCCATTTTGCCAACGCTTTGTGAGCGGTAGTCTTTATTCGATTTTCATTATGAGTTTTTTGCCTTTCGTTTGATTTTCTTCCATTAGTTGATGTGCCTTGCCAACGGTTTCGATACTTAAATCTCCTACTATATTAATGTTTGCGGGTGAGATTTCATTTCGCTCTATTTTGCTAAACAGTTCTTTTAAAGACTTTCCGTAATAACTTAATTTACCTTCTTCCGTCTTATAGGTTTGTGCATAATTGGCTATGTTAATAATGCTTGTTGCCTTAGCAAACAAAGTTTCCTTAGCTTTTTGTGTTGTTAAAAAGGTAATATCAACATAAGTTCCGTAAACGTCTATAAGTTCAGCACAAATTTCAGACATTTTCCCACCTACTAAATCTATAATGTACTCGAAAGTTCCGTTGGCCGTTTTTGTTCTGAGTACGGGAAGCAAATCATTATTCTTATAATCTATGATGTTCTCCTTGCTTAATCCTAACTCAATAAGATGTTTGAAGCTATCCTCATTTCCCGCTGTAGTAAATATGGGGTGGCTTCCCTTTGCCATTAATAACTTTATTAACACAGTACCTACAGCACCAGTTCCGCCCGAAATAAATACAGCTTTGCCTTTAGGAATTTTCACTCGTTCAAAACATTGCAGAGCCGTCATGCCTACCAATGGCAAAGCTGTGGCTTGTTCATAAGTCAGATTGATGGGATTTTTTGCAAGTAATTCTTCAGGGACACTTATGAATTCCGCATAGGTCCCGTTGGAACCCAAACTTCCGACATAGGCAGTCACCTTGTCTCCAATTTTAAATCCAGCAACATTTTTACCGATGCCGATAATATCGCCCGACAATTCCCTACCTAAAATAGGTGATTTTAGCAGTTTACTTTCAGCTGAACCCTGTCTCATTTGATAGTCAACCGGGTTAAATGCAGTTGCTTTAATTTTGATTAAAGCATCATTATCATTTATTTTGGGATTTTCAACTTCTTGAAGTTTAAAGTTTTCTATGCCTCCGAAGTTTTCTAATATAATTGCTTTCACTTTATCGTTCGTTTTGTAAATTATCTCTAGCGTTTGAGCATTTATGCTGTTCGGGCGTTCGTGTCCTACGTACCGACAGGCAGGTTTGTGGACCTGACAATCCCTGGTGTGGACGAAATAAAGATATACAGTCGAGGACATATTCAGAAGCTGAATTCCTAAAGTCCGGTTGGAGCAGAAACAACAGAACTACAAGTGCTGAAGGACCCGTTCGTGTGGGTCCCAATTGCATGATGCAAATGTTAGCTTCCGTCGCTTATATTACGTGATTTTCTGTTTCATTTTTGGCAAGCAAAAAATGAGAAGTAAGAACAGGACGGAACGTGAGACGCGAACCGCGGTAGAAATCAATCAGTTCTTTAACCACGCAATGATTCTCAGCGGGGCACCGCTGCCCCCTTTTATTTTCATGGGCAGTGCGATAACATACACTCCTTTTGTCGGCAGTTTATCCATATTGGCTACGTTTTCAAAACCGGGAATATTGGCACTGTAAAAGATCTGATGTGTTTTAAAATCTTTCGACTGGCCATAGTCAATGCTGGCCACATCAATTCCTATTGCTTTTATTTTACGATTGCGGGTAAGCCATTCTGCAGCACCAGGATGAATTCCTGGAAAATGAAGTTTGGCTACTGCTTGTGCGCCTCGTTCGTCCGTGCCCAGGTATTTTTTTGCATCGGAATAAAAAGAACCATAACCGGTTCGGAACAATATGATCGAATTGTCGGCAATAACTCCGTTGGTTTTTTCCCATGTCTGTATATCATCGGCGGTTAACTGGTAATCCGGATTTGTTATTACCTTTTTCGAAACATCTACCACTACGGCATCACCTGTCAGGTTCTCCAATGGTATCTGATCAGTACTCCATTTGCCAGCTGCAAAATGTAGCGGGGCATCCAGGTGGGTGCCGCCATGTTCGGCGGCACAGAAATTAAAGGCAGAATAATAATACCCGCCGGGGGTAATGCCCTCAAAAGCCGTGTCAAAGCGGAATGTTTCCGCGGTGGGCCAGTAAATTGTCTCATCCGAAAAATCATAGCTCAGGTCTGTCCATTTGCCCGAAGAGAAGGGAGTAGCTGCATGATCAGCAGGCCGCTGGTTACAGGCTATCAATAAAAGAGACAGTGCGCAGATCGTTTTAAACATAACCTATATTTTGTGTCCCTATGTTGCATAAAAATAATAACAGGTTACTACTGGTTGGAGACCAGGATTTGTCTCATGCATTTCATCTCTTAAAACTTCAAACATTTAGAAGCTTCAATTAAATCGCAGCTACACGTTGACGGCTTGCTACTATGGTGGTATTTGGAATTTGCGGCCCCGGAAGCTAAAGCGTATTAAGAACCGATGATGAAGTTAACAACTAAAAGCGTTCATGTCCGCCTGCGGTGCATAAATGCAGCTGTTAGGGGCTGGCTTATTCCAACATTATTAAATTGTCTCTATATTTTGAATACTTCTTCCACTTTATAGGTTCTGTTAGCGCAGAATGAACATCAATGAAATGTCTTCAAGTCTTGAGGTTTTCCACTTTACCTTGCCGATTACTCTGCTACTCATTAAATAAACATTTCTTGCCGATGTCAATATATTAGGCTCATAGATGGGGTTATACGTTCCGTATCTTTTTTCTAAGAGCCATCTTCCGATTGCCGCTGCCTTAACAAGTTCGCCAATAACAGAAATTAAAGCTACAATATTAGTACCTGAAGTGAGTTTCTTAATTTTCCTGCGTATTACTTTTTTAAGATAGGCTTGTGCTGCTTCTTTAGTTATTTCTGGAAAGTCAAACTTTAAAATTCTGTTCAAATGATTTCGGTAATAATCAGCTAGTAAATGGAAGCTTTTCATCTTGTCGCCTTCAATGTCAAACATGTCTTGTTCAGGATTCTCAACAGGAAATCTGTCGTTACTAATAATATCATCAAAGCACTTCTTGCTATTGATTAAAGTTGCTTTATGCTCAAAATGATTCTCAAAGAATACTATTTCTCCGTTTTTTAGCTCATGCACAAAGCCATAATTTGTTTGTTGTTGATAGTCAAAGTCATGAAAAGCGTCTCTTCCTTGTTGCTTCAAGTACTCAATCAGTTCTTCTGGACTTTTTATTTGGTGACAGTCTCGCATGTGAAGGTGTAAAAGATTGCTGACGAATAAGGCTTTGTGCAGGTGGGGGAGTAGCGTTCCGTCTGGCCACACCGCTGGTGATTAAAAAGATTTTGTTGAATTTAAAAACTGAGTTGGATGCTGTATGTCCTGTCCGAACCAGAGCTTGGATTTGCAAGTTGATGTTTGGTTGGCAGCCCCTGCACATAGCGCCATGTTGCGCATTTGTGCTTTATCCTTTGCATCATAATTCTTCATTAGGTTTGTAAACAGCCATTTTTTTCATCAAACCAATTTTTTCCATCAGGCATTACGCTTTTCTTTTTGGCATCAAGACCCATTTTATGTTCAGAAATTAAAAGTTGGCTTTTTGCCTGTTGAGTCGCATTTGTCCAGCAGTTCCAAATCGGTAAGTGTGTTCCAAATTTTATCAATTGGAGTATTGATTGTAATGTCGTTTATTAACTTTCCTATAATTTATTTCATTGAATGTAGAGCAACTCTGTTTCCTTCTGTGTCGAGAAACTGTGCCATAAATCCATTTCCACCAATTGAAGTTTTGGGCATCAGGATTCTTCCACCAGCCTGTTCTACTTTTGAAAGTGGGGTACTTAAATCATTACCACCATTTAAATAAACGATAGTTCCCTTAGTTGAAGGTTCAAACCCTTCCCCCTGAACAATGCCACCGCCAACACCACCATTTTGCATATCGGCTGGCAACATACCATATTTCATTGTTGGGTGTGGCATTTCCTGAATTTCTTCGCCAAACAAGGCTTCATAAAATTTTTTTGCTCTTGCGAAATCAGTTACTGGGATTTCGAACCAGTTAATTGAATGTGTCATATTAAACATTTTTTTAATCACGTTGCAAATATAAAACAAACTACTTTAAATTCTCAAGTGGAAAAAAAGTTTTTATTTTCGCATTATGAAAGAGGTCAAGAGAAAATCGGATTGCCCAATAAATTTTGGGTTAGAAATATTTGGTGATAGGTGGACCTTCCTAATTGTTAGAGATATAATGTTCAAAGGCAAGCATTATTATGGGGATTTTGTCCAGTCGGAAGAAAAGATAGCTACTAATCTACTGGCAGACAGATTGTCGATGCTTGAAAAAGAGGGAGTAATTAGTAAATCAAAAGACGATAACCATAAACAAAAGATTGTCTATAAACTTACTCGAAAAGGAATTGATTTAATGCCGGTTTTGGTCGAGATAATAATGTGGTCAGCAAAATACGATAAGCAGTCTGCTGTTGATAAAAGCTTTGTCAAAGCTGTCAAAAAGGATAAGGCCGGACTTATAAATGCGTTGTCAAAACAACTTTTGTCATTACTGTAACGGTCTGCAAGCCTTACAGCTAACCGCGAAGGGCTTTTGTGCAAGTGGGGAAATAGTATTCCCTCTGGCCATAACCACTGCTGATTGAAAATATTTTGTTGAATGTAAGAAGTAAAGTTGAGGTTTATTCGTCGAGCCGGAACCACAGCCTGGATTTGCAATTGGTTGAAGTTTGTTTGTCAAGCCTCACTTTCATAGAGCCGCACGCATGTTGTGTGTCGTGTTTAATACATATGTAGACAGGAAAACGAAAGAAATGCAACTTACATTTTCAATTGAATAAAAATGTTTATTAAGACAGTAAACTTAATAGCGCCTTTTATAGCTTTATATCATCAGTAGAGAAGTGAGGGCAGCCGCCGAGCTTACGGGCATTATTCCTAAGTCGTTCCGAACTTAGAGATTTGAAGTTCATATTTTTTGGATTGATTTTCATTAATAGCGAGTAGCGTTATAGTCAGACCCTTTGCATCTGAGATAAAAAGAAAATTGTGAAAAAACGAAATAGGAAATAGCGATCTCAAAGTGTCTGCTTGAGTCTTGGTTGCATGTGGAACGAGTTTTGGCTATGGTCTTGCCGCAGACAAAAAATGCTATGATCAAGCTCATTCGTGCAGCAGTTGAAAAAGGAGTAACCTTGGGAACGTTTTGCTATCATGAAATTAAATGGGAAAAAAAAGAGGCAGATACAGCCGGTTTACTTGCAGTTGAAGAATAAAATGTTACTTAAGACATGTTTATTTATCGATAAGTCTTCGATGATAATTTATTTGTCCTAAATGATAGGTCAAATGAGTAGCCAAATGTATTAACAAATATTCAGTAGATGTTTTTTTATCAAATACTAAAACAGGATATTCATCTTCCAAAATACTTTCATCCAGGCTATCAAGAGATTTACTAACGACATGAATTGTGTCGTCAATCTTCATGAGCAATTCTTCTCGAGCAACATTTTTTAATGAAAATTCCAATTCTCTATTTCTTATATAGTTTGATTTACCAATTTCTTTACCAATATAGGTATTCAGGTTACCAACTAAATGCAGGCAAAGGTTTCCTGCCGAATTGGAAATGTTTTCTTCAATTTTCCAGATATTTTCTTCTTCCCTATATAATTCAATTTCGCTGCGTAATTTATTTAAATCTCTTGTGAATAAGGTTTTTAAAGTTTCAATTAACATTGGTTCAATCTTTAAATTGTCCTACAAAAACGGTAACAGCTTCGCCATAAATCAATACCTTGTCTTGAAGTAATTCGGTAGTCATCACGCCTGTTCTTAGCGAAGATTGAAATGCTCTTAGTTTATTCTTATTTAGTTTTACTGCCCAATACTTTGTTAGAAATGTTTGCACTCCTCCGGTTACAGGATCTTCATTTGTGCCAGCCCAGGGCCAAAAATATCGGTAATGAAAGTCGAATTCGGAGTTATTAGATTGGGCGGTAACCAAAACCCCATTAATGCCATTATATGAATTAGTCAACGCAAGAAAATCTGGTTTTAATTTAGCTAAAGCCCCCGTGTCTTTTATTTCAATCAGGATAATTTTATTCTTGAAACTGAATCGTGAGTCTACTATCTCATCCAGGCCAAGAGCATCCAGCATAGATTTTGGAACCTGGATTTGTTGCGTATCATAAACGGGAAACTGCATTACAATTTTGCCATCTGCTTTTGTTATTTTTAATTCAACATTTTCATAGTTTAAGAAGCTAATTTTGTCAAGGTTTGTAGTATCGAAAATAATTTTTGAAGAGGCTAAAGTGGCGTGCCCGCATAAAGGAATTTCTTTTTTGGGTGTGAAAAACCTAATGTTGTAAATATTGTCTGATATTTTTTGGATAAATGCGGTTTCTGAAAAACCAATTTCAGCAGCAATGCTTTGCATTGTTGTATCATCTATTTCTTTTTCGGCTATACAAACCGCAGCCGGGTTGCCCTTAAATTTTTGATTAGTAAAAGAGTCTACCAAATATGTTTTCATTACTTACTCTTTTGTTATAAAAAATAGCACATAACGATGAGGGCGCTCTGCTGTGCGATATTCCGTGATTCATCACCCAGAACGGGGCCCAATAGGATTACCTGAAGTTGAAGTTAGGTTATACAGCGAGATATATTAATTCAGCCGGACTGCACTTGAGTAGCGAAAGTGGCGAAAAGGATATATTCTTCAGCGAGCATGACTTGTCCGGCTTTGCGGGAGCAGGAAGCCACCGTTTGTAAGCCGTTTGATTCATTCTTTAGATGGCATTGCCTCACTCATCGCCGTAAAATAATTTGGCTATATTCTTTTTGCCTGTGGCCCATCATCCGGTGTGGCAATTAAACAATTTATCTGTCCATGCTCACTGATCCATCTAAAGGCATTATAGCAGTCATTTACAGCTGCAGGGAATTTGTTTTCCGGTGCTACCCGCTATCGACAGCAAATACAATTGCATTGTATGTGTGCACATCCTTCCAGGCCATATATCCATCCCGGCTGTCAACGGTGTTATGAAACCACCGGGATGATAATTGATAATTAGGCGCAATCCTTTTGCATGAGAAGTATTAAATATCAATACAGGAATGCTGTCGCTGGTCACTTTAATATGTTCAACATCTTTGGCTGGATAGGGAACGGGCGGGCCAATTGGGTCAAGTCCGATAATACGTAATAGTTGTACAAACCGCCGGCTTTGTTCGGCTGTCAGCATAGAGGCAAACCGATGTTATCTGCAGCTTTGTTTGTCTACTTAAAATCCAGTACCTTCTGGTTTACCATTATGACGATAACATTCTGCCAGCATTTGTTATATCAGTAATCAGTTTCTTCAACGCGATTTATTTTTTTGACTCTACAGCACATTTTTTAGTCTTCACAGAACATGCTATCAATAAACTGGTAACTACTTTTATCGTAAACAAATTTTACCACTTTTTTAAATACTATTGATATGAAAGATTCAGAAATAAGAGCTGCTTTAGGCCGCCCCGAATTTATTGAAGTTGAAAAAAATGTAAGGCTTCATATAAGTGATTTGGGCGATGGTAGTCCCGTAGTATTGATTCATGGCTGGCCCCTGAGCGATGCAATGTATGAATATCAATATGCAGCTTTAATAGAAAATGGCTTTAGGGCTATTGGTATTACATTAAGGGGGTTTGGTCAATCGGATAAGCCATATGGAAAATACAACTGCGACGTTTTTGCTGCGGATATTAAAGTTGTCCTGGAGGAACTGCGAATAGATAACGCCGTTCTGGGTGGTTTTTCTTTTGGTGGTGCCACGGTTATCCGTTTTGCTTCAAAATACAATAATGAACACATCAGCAAATTGGCCCTCTTTGGGGCTGCTGCACCTTGTGAAGTTTGCAGAGATGATTTTCCTTATGGTCTTCCGATTGAAATTTTAAATAGCTGGATTGAGCTAAATTCTCTAAATCGGCCCCAGCTAATTGAAGAATTTGGCAAATTGTTCGCCTCTACAGAAAACGCCTTACCAAAAAACATATCTGACTGGCTTGCCAGCATTCAGTTTCAGTCATCTCAATATGCGATGGAACAGGGCCTCATTATGATCAGGGATTCAGATCTCAGGGCCGATCTTGAAAAAATAACCATTCCCACTGTCATTTTTCATGGAAAACTCGATAAGCTTTGCCCATTCGAACTGGCCGAACAACTACATAACGGAATAGCGTATTCAAAGCTGATTGCGTTTGAAAGGAGTGGGCATGCTCTATTTCTGGAAGAGCGTGAGAAATTCAATGATGAACTCATCAAGTTTATTAAGGATAAATCTTTTTCGAAAGACCTTAAGACAACTGCCACAAAAGAAACAAAAGAATTAGTTGCTTAGAAACGCAGGGAAAACTAAATATAGCAGTTAAAAGGCAAGGAAAGCGTAACTTTCTTTAGCCATGGAGGAGGCCATGTTAAAACTACTATAGCCATGTTCGACCTGCTGAAATTTGTAAGCGGCAACCACATTTTTAAACAGTTCAAGGTAAATGATTTACTTTTCCTGGAATATAAATGTGTAGCAGATCAAGCCGCTGTAAAAGTATGGTCAAACTATAATTATTTTTTGTACGTAGTACGAGGCAAGAAAATTTGGCAAAGCTCTCGTGCAAAATACTGTGTTCGGACAGGTGAGGCGATTTTTGTAAAAAAGGGAGCAAACATTATTCACCAGTTTTTTGAGGAAGGCTTTTGTTCGTTGATGATTTTTGTTCCTGATCATTTTATCAGTAATGTCGTCAAAGAGAGTGGTGCACCTGTTCCAAAATGCACAGCAGACAACACAGATACGGTTATCTATTTCCATTTAGATGAGGTGTTGTCAACTTATTTTCTTTCTGTATTGTCTTATTTTGCAAAAGAGCAGCAGCCCCCGGGTAATTTATTGGAGATGAAATTCAAAGAGCTGATTCTTGACCTTATGTTATCTGGTCATAATACGTCACTTTGCAGTTATTTTAAATCGTTGTGTGATCGAAAAAAAACCTCGATAAGGGAAATCATGGAATCCAATTTCATTTACAATATGAAACTGGAGGAATTTGCACACCTGAGCGGAAGAAGTCTATCGTCATTTAAAAAAGATTTTATCAACACTTTTAATTGCCCACCCGGCAGATGGCTTCTGAAGCGAAGATTGGAACACGCAAAATATCTTCTGGAATTCACTGATAAAAACATTAATGAGCTGACGTTTGAAACCGGCTTTGAAAATGCTTCTCACTTTATCAGGATTTTTAAGAAAACGTTTGGCATCACCCCGCTGCAATTAAAGAAATCGATTATTGAACATATTGAGCATGACACTGCTTAATAATCACGAGCTCTTTGGACCTAATAAAGTTCCGCCTGTTCACGATTAGTTGCTCCCGGTTATCAACTACAAAAATCGGCTGTGGCCTTGTCGTACGTATCCAAAACCTACAAACAAAACGCAGCGTGGGTCATATACTCGTTGAATACCCTTACCGGGCTGTCGTAATAATCACTGCTGTTCCCGTGCTTTGTCCAAGCACTCCGATTTGAGAAAATACTATCAATCAGCTTTTCGTATTTACTTGTACCCGGATTTACATAGTTGTGGTCTATTTCCGTGAACACAACACCTGACATCAACCCTTCTTTTTGTTTTTCGGATAAGTTCGGCACCTTATCATACCTGTCAGTACCACAAAGCGAACAATAGCAGCTGAATAACGAACCGGACAATGAACGACGGTTTGATGGAAGCTCCAGTTACGTAAATGCAATTGTTGGGCGCCTGTTTTATACAGTAGGAAATAGTCTATATAATTCTAACGGGCCTTTAGCCGTCTGGGCATAAGTTTTGTGTTACAATTCAACGGAAATTTTTCCCACGTATAATTCCAAAAAAGAGCTTATGGAACCAGATCAGGTAAATGTTAGGTACATCGTTGAAGATGTTGATGTAGCAACTGAATTTTATACAAAACATTTAGGCTTTACACTTGGCATCAATGCTTCACCGGCATTTGCAGATGTAACCAGAGGAAACTTGCGGTTGCTTCTTAGCGGAAGAAAAAGTTCGGCAGGCAGGCCAATGCCTGATGGAACATTGCCTTTTCCTGGTGGATGGAATCGTATTGAATTGGTGGTAGAAGATTTGGCCTCAGAGGTTGCCAAATTAAAAGCAGAAGGATTACATTTTCGAAATGAGATTATAACCGGACCAGGTGGCTCGCAAGTTTTACTGATTGATCCTTCCGGAAATTTCATAGAGTTATTTCAACCAAGGGAAGGACACTAAGATGGATTTGTAGTGCGAAGCCGGGATTTGAAAAATCCATCTAAATTGCGGCCAGTTCAGGGCCTTCCGCTGTGATGGTATTCCGAGATTCGTCAGTGGGGACGGAAGCCAATAGAATTACTAACTTGAGGTTATATTCTTTTTTTGAGGTTTATTCGTTCCGCCCGAACTGCAGCTCATACGCGATAATGTCGATGAGTACATATCGTTCAGCGCGCATAGCAGAAACCCCCGTGTTGCTAGCAATTGTTTTCTATCAGCCAGCTTGTCCTAATTGTCTTGCCTGCATAATTAAATAGTGAGGTGTTTCTTTATCTTGCTCAATCTTTAACGACCAAGGCTGGAGAGCGAACCGAACGATGAAACACTGGATTCGTTCTTGTCTCTGTTATTGTCATATAGTCTCAATTGTTCGCTATCGTAAAGCACATCCGATAACTTGGAAGCATTTGCAATGGCATGGTAATAGCGCTGTATCAGCCGGAACAACTGTTTAATTGAAAAGCTAAGGTTGAAGATAACAACTAGTGTTCAACAGTGGAATCTCAGCTGGAACAAAAGTTGAGAAACGATTTGTTGCTAAAATTTATTCCGTCAGCCATGCTATTGCAAATGCATTTGCTAGCGGCAGGTATTTCGTTATGTCGAATTACTTAAAAGTCTGCGAAGAGCTTTTACCTTACCGTTAATCTGGTTACTTTCAATATTACTGATTGACAAAATCGGTGAAAGTTTTGGATACAAATCTGGCTTGTTCAGCCATTTTATAACTTGTTCCTTAATCCATTTATTGTAAGCTATTGGATAAGTTTTGTTGGCAATAAACAGAGCTTGCAAATATTCCTGGAATGCCTTACATAATATGTCGAACGCTTGAAAATAAAGCTCTCTTTTGATAAAGAATGGAATATGATCTAAATCATAATTACAAGCATCTTTTGCCATTTGAAGTCTCTGCAAACGCAATTCTTCATTGTAGTACGGAAGCCATTTGCTTTGTAACGCTCGAAAATACAATCCTGCGTTTTCCATTGGTGCAGAATAACAAATTTGATTTCCAATTTCAATTTCAAAATTGTCAACAGGTTCTCCATTTTTTATACTCATAGGAACATAATTTCCATCAATTATGTCCAAATGCAGATGTGCGAACTGATTTGATTGCTCATATTTCGTAAGTGTTGGCTGTGTTTCCAGGTAGATTTGCCAGGAACGCTCCATGCTTTTTATTTCAGCCGTCGTTATGTCAGGCTTAACTAATATTGCCAGGTCAAGGTCGCTTTCAGGTACTGCTTGTCCTCTGGCACAAGAATTTACAATTAAAACCGTGTCCACACCAGGAATTGCCGAAAAGTAATCTCTTATTAACTCTGCTGTGTCTTGATGTAGCTTAGTCGGAAAACTTGGTTTGAACATCTTTTGTAATTAAGTATCCGTTCTGCTTACCATTGCATGAAGGATGTCTCCAGCACTTGGCGCACAAAGTGCAGAGCTTTCTGCTGTGCTGGTATTCTGTGTATGTCAGAAGCCTATTGAAAAACTGAAGTTGAAGTTATATTCTTTTGCTGAAATTTATTCGTTCAGCGGGATATACAACTGGCTTCAAGATCTTTTACAGCCATTATAGGGTCAACTTTTGTCATCATATGATTTTTTTACTAAACTGCTATTTAGGTATATTCATTTTCTATGCTTTTTGTTGCGCTCATCTTGCTTGCCGAGAACGTTCATGATCGCCTAGTTTCCGTGTTACAAGCTATTTTTTTGAATTACTTAGAAGGGAAAAACTGAAAAATCCAAAGCTTGCGATAGAACTTATGGTTCTTGCCTGATGGTAGAATTGCCAACGATTTCTTATGGACTGCCAATCTATCGGTGGGTTGTCTGCTGTCCAGGTTTTTATTTGGTTATCAATTGGAACTAAAACAATCAAAGTGATCAGCAGGGTAACAACCATCAATAGCGATGAAAAAAGTGACAGATAAAATCCCGGGCTTTTCTTTTGTTGGTAGGAAATCGTGGTCAATAACAGGAATAGGATAGATGAAGGCATTATGATTCGCATGGGCCAAGCCACATTTGCTATTATCACATTGCCAATGTGAATGAATTCCGAAATGGAAAAGTCCTCAATGGATCTTGTTAAAGTAAACCATGTTCCCCAAAAGACTCCGGTAACTAAAAGTAACAGCATAAGAGTCGCGAAATACAAAAGCTTTTTCGTTGCTGGAATTTTTTGCCTTGAGTGTCTGCTAACGCCAACGCATCATCGATTTGGTTGTATTCGGTGATTTGTACTGCTCGAACGTCATCCGGGTAAAGATATGTGGCTGCGTTTATATCCCAAAAGGTGATCCGAAAAGTCGAAAGTGAAGTTCCTCCGAGTTAATGTTGACCAGGATATATTCGTCGCTCCGCCATCGCCAAGCATCCATGTAAAAGCGGTAATTTAAGCGACCATTTTTAAATTGTAGTCTGATGTTATTGGCTACCTAAAACTTAATAAAATGTTGTGTCAAACTACCGCTGTACCAAAATTATTCATTGGTATGGACGTACATGAAAAAAGCTGACGTGTATATTTTAAAACAGATCTGTTTGATCACAAAACAGTAGTGATGCCAGCCGCAATACAATCACTTGTCTCTTATGCACAAACCAATTTTCCCGGGCATGAAGTCACCTGTTGTTATGAAGCAAGCTGCTGTGGTTATTAGATCGCGAGATGTCTTCGATTCCTTAGCTGGGACGTGTTAATTATTAATCCGGCTGACGTTCCCAGGCCTGGTAAGCAATATTGGCAAAAGACCGATATAATATATAGCCGAAATCTTACACTTATCAAACCTCTCACACCGCTTTACATAGGATGCAATGTTGGCGGTAGGAGTTTTATTTTTTTGCCATTGCCACTCTGTAAAATTCATATCCTTTCTCTACTCTTTCCGGCAAATATTTTTGTCTGTATTCTGTTGCGCCTAAATCTTCAACAAGGGTCAAACCGAAGTTTGATAAGTAGTCGAAAAGCTCACTGGGCAAAAACCCAAATGTCCATCGTTCTTCAATACTTTCAAGGTCTTTTAGTAGTTTTTCACCACCAATAAATAAACTTGGATCGTCAAGAACTTGTTTATGAACGTAAGTAAAAATAACAAAGCTGCCTTTGGAAAATTTTGAAATAAAAGCAAAGGACTGGTCTATGGCGTCTGCTGTCAAATAATTTGTTACGCCTTCCCAAATGATTGTTGTCGGTTTGGTAAAATCAAAATGATATTTACGGGCTAAATCGTCAAGACTTTGTTTATTGAAGTCAACTTGACAATAGGTTACATTCCTGGGTAAATGGCCTATCTGTCCTTTGTAAGTGTCAATTTTAAAGTTTGACGTGTTTGGATGGTCAATTTCAATAACAGGAATTGATTGTAAACAGTCAAGTCGTGAAGCTCTTGTGTCAAAGCCAGCGCCTAATAT
>DAIQPL010000287.1:0-5403 GCA_036787395.1 Flavisolibacter sp.
TAGAAAACCATTACCCGTTATATAATTAATTCCATTTAGCAATTTATTAGTTGCAAACTATGCAGCATTTAAGATATTTACAAGCTCAAGTAAAGAGTTTAGCCGGTAACACTGTTTATGAAATCATTAGCTATAGCCCTGTTTTTTGTTTTTAGTGTTTTTATGCTTGCAGCTCAGCCCTGCACCGCACCCGGCCAAACGCCCTCTACCGCTTTCCCCGTTTGTGGTACTACCACATTTAAGCAAACAACCGTACCTATATGTGGCTCCCATTCTTTGATAGTCCCCGGATGCACTGCCGGTTCAGGCGGTGGTTACCAGGACAAAAATCCATATTGGTATAAGTTTACCTGCTTTCAATCAGGAACACTTGGTTTTTTAATCTCTCCCGTGAACCAGGGAGACGATTATGACTGGCAATTGTATGACATCACAAACCGAAATCCCGACGATGTATTTACTGATCAATCTTTGATCATAACGGGTAACTGGGCAGGCACTTATGGCAATACAGGGGCCTCCGCATCCGGGGTAAGCTTTATTCAATGTGGTTCAGACCCTGCTCAAAATAAAAATACATTTAGTACAATGCCTAACATTATCGCCGGGCATACTTACCTGCTTATGGTTAGTCATTTCACCGATTCTCAAATTGGTTATGATCTTTCTTTCGGCGGCGGAACTGCCATTATTACCGACCCTTCTTTACCCGGAGTAAAAACTGCAGAGGCAAGTTGTGGTGGTAACCTGGTCAGAATAAAGCTAACTAAGAAGATCAAGTGCATAAGCCTTGCAGGCAATGGTTCTGATTTCACTATAAGTCCCGGAACGGCAGGTGTTATTTCAGCAACTGGTATTGGTTGTAGTTTTGGTTTCGATACAGATTCTATCGAACTGCAGCTCAATACTTCCTTAGCTCCTGGTTCATATAATTTAGGAATAAAGCAAGGCAGTGATGGTAATACATTGCTTGACTATTGTGATAATCCAATTCCAACAACTGATAAGGTAAGTTTTACGGTTTTTCCCCTGCTTCCCACTCCTATGGATAGCCTGGAGCCGGTGAGATGTAAACCTCAATCCTTGCGCCTGGTTTTCCAAAAGCCCATGCTTTGTTCCAGTGTAGCGGCAAATGGTACTGACTTCTCTATTACAGGACCGTATCCCGTCACGATAATTGATGCTAAAGGCAACTGCACTAATGGAGCCACCACATCAAAAGAAATCATCATTAATTTGTCGCAACCGCTTTATCAAAACGGCAATTTTACCATAACACTAAAAAAAGGCACTGACGGAAATACAATTTTGGATGAATGCACCAAAGAAACACCAGCCGGTTCATCTTTGATATTCAATGTGAAAGATACTGTTAATGGAGATTTTACTTTTAACAAGAAATACGGCTGTGTTACAGACACGGTGAACTTTAATCATTCAGGGAGCAATGGCGTTAATGATTGGAAATGGTTTCTAGATGATAATAAAACCAGCACGCTGCAAAATCCACAGGCACTATACCAGGTCTTCAATGAAAAAAAAATCCGGTTGATTGTAAGTAATGGATTCTGCAGCGATAGCAGTTCCCAAACTGTTTTGCTTGACAATATAATAAAAGCTGACTTCAACACATTTGAAGATAATTGTCCAAAAGAACCTGTAAGTTTTACAAGTACCGCTCAAGGGGCTATTGTACAGCACCATTGGACGTTTGGCGACGGGGAGACTTCCGACCTTCAATCCCCTATTTATACTTATCTGCAGCCCAGTCTCACTACGTCCTTCATAATCAATTACACAGTTACGGATAGTCTGGGCTGCACCAATACGGCACGAAAAAGTATAAAAATATATAACAGCTGTTACCTGGCCGTCCCAAATGCTTTTACTCCCAATAATGACGGAAAAAATGATTTCCTGCGTGTACTTAACGCTGTAAAAACCGAAAAACTTGAATTCAAGGTATTTAACCGCTGGGGACAATTAGTATATAAAACCCCAGATTGGAAACAGGGATGGGATGGAAAAGTGAATGGCGTTCAACAGGCTACAGGCGTATATGTTTGGTTTTTATCTTATACCGACAGAACAACTAAAGAATTAAGAACCTTAAGAGGAACCGCCACACTAATCAGGTAACAAGGCCGCTCATCGGTAAGATTTGGCAATGCCTTTGTATTGACTACATAAACATATGTTTATGAAGCGAATGATTTTAGCAGCGGTATTGACAATTGCAATAACATCTGTAGCATCTGCACAAACAACCTCAGGTTCATCTCAAAACGCCGGGTCAACTAAAAACTCAACTTCAACAAGTACAAAAAAGAAAAGCTCAAAGTCAAAAACCCCACTTAATAACAGGAAAAATTATAACTGGAAAGACGGACAGTCTGCTACGCCTACCGGACATGAAGCTACGCCCAGTAATGGTACCCAATATTCAGCAATACGTAAGGATACCGGGTCTGCCAGGGGAAAAAAAGAGTAGTTGCACCTATGACAATGCAATGGCCTGTGATTGATTGCGGGCAAAATCCATAAGCCTTTGTAAAACCTTACTCTCATATACCTTATCGTTCCTATCTTCGCCGGCTTAAATAGTTCTTAAACGATGATCAGCAGAAGGAATATAAGGGTGAAGGTGATGCAGACCATTTATACAGTGAGTACCCTTGAGCAGGAATTGAAGCCCGGTGAGCCTGTTAAATTATTACAACGCCATTTTGACCAGTCGAAGGAGCTGCTCGTTTACCTTACTTATTTTTTATCCGAAGTGACCGGCTACGTCGAAAAAGATGCCTACGTACGTTCCGGTAGACACTTACCTACCAAAGAAGACCTGAATGTAAATACAAAAATTGCAGGAAATGAACTTCTTTGGAAGATACGGGAGGATGTTTCGTACCAGCAAGAGGTTGCCAGGACTAAACCCGAGCAGCGGATTGATAAAGAACTGGTGAAAAGAATTTACTCACAGCTTGTAGAAACGCCGGAATACAAAAAATACATCAGCACAAACGAGCGTAACAACCACGATGAAAGAGCCATTCTTGAATTTATAGTAGATGAATTTCTCCTTCCCAATGAAGTTTTCATAAGTCATCTGGAAGAACATTTTATGAATTGGGATGACGATTCTGACATGGTCGTTCAACTGGTTCAAGGTCTTTTACAAAAACCGGGTGCTATCAACTTTAAAGAAGTAATGAGTGCCGATAAGTGGGAATTTGCTAAAAGCCTTATTACCACGGTACTTGAAAAACAAGAACACCTCGAAACTCATATTGTTCCAAAGCTTAAGAATTGGGATGCGGAACGGATTGCTGCACTGGATATGATCATTATGAAAATGGGCGTAGCGGAACTTCTTTATTTCGAAACAATTCCTCCAAAAGTTACCATCAATGAATATATAGATATTGCCAAAGAATACAGTACGCAGCAAAGCGGCCAGTTTGTGAATGGCATTTTAGATAACATTCATAAGGAACTGGTGCAACAGGGAAAATTGCATAAAACCGAATTTAAGAAAACAAAGATCAACGCGTCTACTGATAATTACCGGAATGGACAGGCGGGATAGCATTTTTCATTTTACATTTGCATCGGCAAAAAATACGCAATGAAGTATTTAGTTGTTTTTATGTTGAGTGGTTTAATAGGGTCTTGTGCCAATTCGGACAAGAAAGATTCATCTTCCAACCGCGATTCCTTAAACCGGGTGGCAGTAAATGATTCAGCCAATTTTACCAATCTTCAATGGGTTGATTCTACTTTCCAGGACCTTGGTAAGGTAACTGAGGGACAAGTGGTAGATATTAGCTGGCATTTAAAAAATACAGGTACAAAACCCTTAGTAATAGCTGATGTTCGCCCTGGTTGTGGTTGTACGGTAGCGGATAAACCAACACAACCTATTGCTCCAGGTGAGGAAAGCATTATCAGGGCCAAGTTTGACAGCAAAAATCAATCTGACGGTGAGCATAGAAAAAATGTTACGGTTATAGCCAATACAAAAGACAACACTTATATTTTATCCTTTAAGGTTGATATCGCAAAAAAATAGTTTAATCATTTAATCATTCAATATGTATTTATTACAAGCACCGGGCGGTGGCTCATTTCAATTCATTTTTCTTGGGTTGATGATCCTTGTGTTCTGGCTATTTTTCATTCGTCCGCAAGCTAAAAAAGCAAAAAGCCAAAAATCGTTTATTGACAACCTTCAAAAAGGCGATAAAATAGTTACCATCGCAGGTATTCACGGCAACATCAACAAAGTAAACGAAGACGGCACTATTAGTTTAGAGATCAATCCTGGCAGCTATATCAAAATAGAAAAGAGTGCCATTTCAATGGAGTGGACCAACCAACTTAATAAACCGGTTACGGCAGTTGTTGAGAAGAAGTAAAATCAAAATACTAATTTCGAAATCCGGAGCCTCATAAGCTTCGGATTTTTATTTCTGCATATGCTGAAAATCGGGTTAACAGGCGGCATGGGCTCGGGCAAGTCGACAGTGGCTAAAATTTTTGAACTGTTGAATGTGCCTGTTTATTATGCAGATGAAGCGTCTAAACGTCTTTACCATACCGACAAACAGCTAATGGCTGATCTAAAAAAACATTTTGGGTCATCGATCTATACAAACGACCAATTAAACCGGTCGAAATTAGCCGAACTTGTTTTCAATAATTCTGAACAACTGAACTTATTAAACAGCCTGGTTCACCCTCCTACTATTCGTGATGCGGAAGAATGGATGTTAAAACAGACGGCTCCATATATAATAAAAGAAGCGGCCTTAATTTTTGAAAGTGGTTCGGCAACAGGATTAGATTATGTGATAGGTGTGAAGGCTCCTTTGCATATTCGTACTAAAAGAGTAATGGATAGAGACGCCGTAACAAGAGAGCAAGTGCTTGCCCGAATGAGCCGTCAAATGGATGAAGAAATTAAAATGCGGCTGTGTGATTTCATCATTAATAATAATGAGCAGGAATTGGTATTACCACAAGTATTGGAGCTGCACAGCCAGTTTTTAACCCAAACACAAATTCAAACTATTTAATTACAAAGCAAGACTTATAATGCTACAAGCGGAAAACTTTTGCTTTGATAAAGAGAATTTATAAAATATAGGTGATCGTCACTCTTTTCTATTCTCTCTATTAATGCAAAGCGTATTTTAACTCAATTTCTTCAATGCTCCTAATATCCTCTCCCAACCTCTTTCAATATTTTGCATACTATTAGCAAAAGAAAAACGAACGCAATCCGGCTCGCCAAAGGCATCGCCCATAACAGAAGAAACGTGTGCTGTGTTCAAAAGATACATGCACAAGTCAGATGCGTTTCGAATCGTACTATTTCCATCTGTCTTTCCATAATAAAAAGAC
>DAIQPL010000288.1:0-5401 GCA_036787395.1 Flavisolibacter sp.
CAAACCGTGCAGTGAGTTGTTGACTAAGAGTAAAGGAAGATAATAAGATAAAGACGATCTATTTATTATTTATCCTCTTAGCCTATACCTCGGTCTTACGGCACCGGGCATGGTCATTTAGCGTAAAGGCGGCAAAAATAGGATAATTAAGAAAATAGAGTGAAATTTTTATGGATCGGGCCTTTAATCCTCCTCTTTATATTATCTTGAGGGTTACAATTTCTTATAACCAAACCATAATACCTATGATGAAGACTTTGCTGGTGGCTGTTCTATGTGTGTTTTCTTTTTTTAGTTCCCATTGCCAGACTTCAAAGCTGAAATCCAAAAAATACCCAAGTTTATTATGGGAAATCACCGGTAAAGGGCTGGCAAAGCCTTCCTATCTGTTTGGCACCATGCATGTGAGCAGTAAAATGGTCTTCCATCTCTCTGATTCTTTCTACCTGGCCTTAAAAAATGCAGATGTAGTGGCCCTGGAAACAAACCCGGGCAACTGGCAGGAAGATTTTTCACGTTATGATCTTGAGGGCAATTTCTATAATTATGATTTTCGCAGCAAAGGTGGTTACTCCGAACCAGATGACTATTTATCCATCAATACCTTAAAAGCTTTTCCGTATGAGAAATTAATGGAAAAGGCTTTGTATAGTAGCCCCTCTATAATAAATAGTTTTTTATACAGAACTAATTCCGAAGGCTCAAGTGATTTTGAAGAAGACACTTACCTTGATTTGTACATATACCAGGTAGGGAAAAAGTGGAGTAAAAAAGTATGCGGAGTTGAAAACTTTGATGAAAGCATGACTCTCATGAAAGAAGCCTATGCTGATGCAGCGAAAGATAAAAATCTTAGGGAAAGAACCTATGATATCGACAACGATTTTTCCTATAGCAAACTGGAAGACGCTTATCGAACCGGTAATCTTGACTTGTTGGATACCATTAATAAGGTAAACAGCAGGTCAGCTGCCTTTGATGAAAAATTTTTATATAAACGTAACGAGATACAAGCTACTTCTGTAGATTCTATATTGAAAACAAAAGCTGCTCTTTTTGTAGGAGTAGGCGCAGCACATTTACCAGGAGAAAGGGGCGTCATTGAAATGCTTAGAAGGAAAGGGTACAAACTGCGTCCAATAAAAATGACGGAAAGAGACAGCAAGCATAAAGATGCTATTGAAGCCATTCGGGTACCGGTACAATTTAGCCAGCAAACTTCTGAAGACGGGTTCTTATCGGTTAACCTTCCAGGTAAATTATACAGTTTCACACGGTCATTTGGTTTAATGGACCAGCATCAGTATGCTGACATGAGCAATGGCAGTTACTATATGGTTTCCAGAATTTATACCAACGCCGCATTGTGGGGCCATAGCACTGAAACTGTGCAGCGCAAAATAGACAGTGTGTTGTATGAAAATATTCCAGGCAAAATATTAAGCAAACAAGCCATTACAAAAAACGGTTACAAAGGCTTTGATATACTGAACCGCACCCGCCGCGGCGATTACCAACGTTACAATATTTTTATCACTCCCTTTGAAATAGTGTTATTTAAAGTAAGTGGTAACAATGAATATGTAAAACTGGGTAAAGAGGCGGAACAGTTCTTTAATAGCATCCGATTAAAAGAGTATAAGCCTGAATGGAAAAAGTATAGCCCAAAGTTTGGAGGGTTTGAAGTGGAAATGCCGCACCAGCCTATCATCAATCAAGTAGGTAACTGGCTGTTTTTAGCGTACGATAAAGCTACTGCTACCAACTTTGAAATCATTCGCACTGACGTTCACAATTTAAAATTTGCCGAAGAAGATTCATTTGATTTGAACCTCCTGGAAGAAAGCTTTGGTTCTTCACAGTTTATTGAAAAACAACTAAGCCGCAAGCAAACCCGCCAGAATGGGTATGCTGCCCTGGAAACAAAATATCAATACAAAGATGGTTCTATTGGTTTGGTGAAGTTTATTATACAGGGTCCGCATTACTATACCTTGATTGCTAATGCAAGGACAGAAAACAATAGGATGAGCCAATTTCTGAATTCATTTACTATAAAGCCGTTTGTCTATAACGAAGCACTAAAGCAGATAGATACGGCGTTGTTTTTCCTTGTGTCTTCGCCGGTGGCCATACAAAAACAAAGAAAGCTCGACATGTATCCCCAGGATATGTACCGTTATGGATTAAACGGAGAGGACGATGCTTTTCTTGAAGAGTCAGGTGCTTATAAGGACAAGATAATTGCCAATGATTCTACTGGTGAAAAGATTTATGTTTCCTTTTACAAACCATCACGTTATTATTTCGACGACGATACAACGGTAAATACAGATTCTACTCACTTTAAAACCGACGAACAGGACTGGGTCTATAGAAACAGGAAGAAGTATGAACGTCCTGATAAAGTGAAGGTGTGGGAATATGAACTAGGCGACCCTCAAAGCAGCCGGATCATCCGTGGTAAATCATTTCGTAAAGACGGCATCAGTTACCGCCTGGTAGCCGAGGGCGATACTCTTACAAAATGGAGTTCTTTCATTGCAGATTTCTTTTCCACGTTCACGCCTGTTGATACAATTAAAGGAGTAGATCCTTTCCAGAAGAAATCAGATGTATTTTTTGCTGATTTTTTTAATACCGATACGCTGTTGCATAAAAGAGCTGTAAAAAATATACAACTGCTTAAGGTTGATTCATCTGATCTCGTGCCTCTTACAAAACTGATACAATCACTTAACTGGAAAGAGAAAAAATACCTGGATGTAAAGAACCAGTTTATTTATAAGCTGGCCGATGTGCCAACAAAAGCTTCTGCAGATTTTCTTAAGCAGGTTTATTATGCTGCAGGGGATACGGTAGACATTCAGTATACAGCTTTAGAGGCTTTATTGCAACAGGAGACTGGGTATGCTTACCAGGTATTTCGGGACATAATGGTAAATGAACCGCCGGTTTTGGATGTGGATCCCGGGAGTTCGGGACAGTCTTATAAAGTAACAAATAGTTACCGGGTAGATAAAAATGACGACGGGGAAGAATACAGCAATGGATTTTTTATGGATGAACTTAAAGATTCCTTAGGGCTTACTAAAACTATTTTTAAAGATCTATTGCCGCTGATCAATATCAACGATTATGAACAACCCATAATGAAACTGTTGGAAACAATGGTTGACAGTAGTATGGTGACAGGCAAAGATTACGAAATCTATCTTCCCAAATTCTTAATTGAAGCTAAACAGGAAATGAAGAAGCAGGTGATCAGCGAAAAAAACAAGTCTATTGAAAAGGCGCAAACATATCCTAATGAAAAGAAAAATACTTATGAAAAAGAAAGTAAGGATTACGGTAATCGTAAGCTAAGTTCTTATGCTACTTTGCTGATGCCTTTCTGGAATACAAATCCAGCTGTGCCCCAATTATTGAATCAAATGCTTGCCAGCAATGATAAACGTCTAAAATATAATACGGCTATTCTATTTATGCGACATAAAAAGGCGATCCCTGATACCTTGTTAAAGTATTTTGCTGGCCAGGATGAATTTCGTTACCAATTATATACCGACTTGAAAGAGTTAAAACAAGCGGGGCTGTTTCCTGCCATATACAATAACCATGTTGAATTGGCAAAGAGCAAATTGTTGAACTTAAATAGCTATGAGGTGCCCGATACAATAGTTTATGTTGACAGGCTGTCACTTCAATATAAAAACAGGACTGGCTTTGTTTATTTTTTTAAGTACCGGCAAAAGAAAGATGATAATAGCTGGAAGATAGCCCTGACCGGTTTGATTCCTTCCGACGCTGACGCTTTTGAATTTGACAAGACGGGTACTATAAAAGAAGAGTACAAATACAATTTTACAGAAATGACCGGAACAAAGATCGATGAAGACGAACCGCTGAAAGATCAATTACAAAAAGCACTGAAGAAAAAACTATTTGCTAAGAGAAAAAGCGGTGCACAATTTTATGACGAGGAAAATAAGTACAGCCAATTTAATTCCCTGTACAATGTCAGAGATTAGGCACTGCTTCTATTAGTTGTTTTGTGTAATCGTTTTTGGGTTGATGATACACCTGCTCGGCTGTGCCGCTTTCCACTATTTTTCCTTTGCTCATTACAAGAATGCGATCACTCATATAACGCACTACCGAAAGATCATGGGAGATGAATAGCATCGTTAATCCAAGGTCGTTTTTCAATTGGTTCAAAAGATTTAAAACCTGTGCCTGCACACTAACATCAAGTGCAGAAACCGATTCATCACACACCAGGAAGTCGGGGCTTAATGCAAGGGCCCTTGCTATAACAATACGCTGTCTTTGACCACCGGAAAATTCATGCGGATAACGATTCATTAATGAAGATGAAAGGTTAACACGATTAAGAAGTTCAGCCACTTTTTTCTTCCTGGCTTTTGTATCCGTTTCTATCCCGGTTATCTTCATTGGCTCAGCAATAGCGGCTCCAATTGTTAGCCTCGGATTTAATGAAGAATACGGATCCTGGAAAACCAATTGTACATCTTTACGCAATTGTACTAGCTGTTCTTTTGATAACCTGGTGATGTCATTGTCATTGTAAATGATTTTTCCTGCTGATGGTTCTGCCAATCGTAATAAAGTTCTTCCAAGTGTAGTTTTGCCACAGCCTGACTCACCTACCAATCCCAGGGTTTCTCCCGCAAATATTTCGAAGCTTACATTGTCTACTGCTGTAAAATAGCTCAAAGTTTTGCCAAAGAGATTGGCGCGGGCAGGATACTGCACCGAAATATTTTGTACCTGTACCAACGTTTTCGCAAGTGGTTCATTTGTTTGCCTAACATCCTGCGGAGAAATCTTTTCTTCCAGGCTTTGATTTAAAAAGTCGCTGACCACCGGTAGCTTTTCGCCTTTAGGATGCAAGGCCGGACGGCACGCAATTAAAGCCCTGGTATAAGGATTTTGTGCATTGGTGAAAATTTCTGTAGCGCTGTTTTGTTCAACCACTTCTCCTTTATACATAATGGCAACACGGTCTGCTATTTGTTTTACAACACCCAGGTCATGGGTAATAAAGATGACACCCATGTTTTGCTGTTCTTGCAATTCTTTTATCAGTTGAAGAATTGTTTTTTGCACCGTAACATCCAACGCGGTTGTAGGCTCATCACAGATTAACAGGGAAGGCTGGCAGCACATGGCCATAGCAATCATGACCCTTTGTTTTTGACCACCACTTAACTGGTGGGGATGCCGGTCAAAAATCACGGCAGATTCCGGCAGCTTCACTCTTTCAAACCATTCAATAGTTTGTTTCTTTGCTTCTGCCAGGCTGAGTTTTTTGTGTACGAGTAAAGCTTCCATCACCTGTTTCCCACATGTCATTACGGGGTTGAGCGAGGTCATAGGT